>JAFLUB010000024.1 GCA_022509025.1 Oscillospiraceae bacterium
ATATTAAAACCGTAATAATCCATAATATAACTTCAACAGCATGGGGTGAGAAAAATAGTATTTCTTGCTTGATTTCAGAACAGACAAGTGTAATTATTAAAGAAATACCAGAAATTATTTCGCCTATCCCCAAAACATTCTTTTTTTGGAAAATGTTTCTATTCTTTTCTAAATAAAATTTAAGACTTTCTTTTTCTATTGATATCATGGTCTCCCACCTTTCAACTAATGATTATATCATAATATTAAGAGTTTATCAATGCACAAATGTAAAATTCTTATATTTTGTCTATAAAACATTTATATATTTTCTGTTTTGTTTTTGAATAAACATCATTCAAATATCATTTGGTAGTTCAAATTAGTCCACTACTTTCCACTAACGCTCCCATTCGTGTCGCTTATGCTTCTTTCTTGATTGAGTGTCGGACTGCTGACGCTTTTGTTCCAAATCATTACGGACGGATTTTCTTCGTCGCGGTAATGTTTCGCCAAGAGCCTTGTCAATATCGCTCTCGGCTGATGTAAGCAAATCATATTTGTACTTTTGACCGTACCTTTCTTGCAGCCGTTTCCATAGTGTTTTCTCGTTGCTGTTACGGATATTACGGCGTTCCTCACGAGCGGCGGTAATATCTTCAGGTGCAATACTATTTGAAATTTCCTTGTACTCGGCTATATCCGTTTCATTTTGCTCCATCAGTTGAGCATTACGCGCTTCAATATTTTTAAGTGAAATATCGTTATTTTTCTTTCGCTGCTTCACTTTCGGTACATCGTCCTCAGACTTGCATCGCATATCACCTAGAAGTATAGCCTTACGGTCTTTCAGATGTGTAATGTCCTCATTCAGTGCTTCAATCTGTTCAGATAGATTTTTATGCTTAAATATATGTAGAGGACTAAGCGTTTTTTGCTCTGATTGCAGCTTTTTCTTTTCTGCTGATTTTTGCTTAATCTGATTTTTAACACTATTGTAATTACTCATAATAATGTCTATAACGATATTGTCGTGCGTTAATTCGGCGGAAATATTTTCATTATGTTTTATCTCGTACTGTGCAAAAATCAATTTATCACGAATACTCTCCAATGTAGCGGCAATTGCGGGAATCGTTTTCTTTACAGCGTCCTCTAAGGTTTTAACTAATGCTTTCAACTTTCGTAACAGCTCATTATCCGCGCGGATTTGTCGATTTAATTCACACCGCTCCGAAACTCCGCCACGCTGTTCAATAATACGAGCAGTTACCCCCTCGTGAATTGTCGGCTGTTCGTCAATACCTCTATCGACAAAGCTACGGCAATCTACGCGTTTGGCAAAATTACGTTGCTCTAACGCATGATTGGTTACATCTTCCCACGATTTACGCCACCTTAAAATCTGTTCTTCGCTGTTCCATTCGGCGCATATGGGATTTTGTCTGCCATAGCGCGTACTTTTCGGATTTTTAGATGCTCGTTCATATCCGTTTCGTTCGGCTTCGGAAGGTGTCATATATACTTTTTTCTTGCCGACAAAATATTGATATTGTTTCTCCCAGCCTTCGGATTGCGCCGCTTTAAAATCAGCAGAAGTAAATCCCATTTCCTCGTCACCTCGGCGGCATAGATACTCTTTTTGCGTCTTAGCCTGCCATTTTCCTTTTTCATCAAGCGGGCGCATTGTTAGTAAAATATGAGCGTGGGGATTGTGACCGTCCGTATCGTGAATATTCACATCAGCGCACATTCCTTTATCTGTACATTCCTCAGAAATAAAATCATTTAGCATAGATTTCCAATTATCAATTCCTAATTCAGTCGGAAGTGCAACCACTAATTCTCTCGCAAGTCTACTATCTTTAGTTTTCTCGGCGACTTCAACAGCGTTCCATAATTGTGCTCTATCCTGCCACTCTTTGGGGGCATTTGGCGGCAAAAATATTTCACTATACAAATTGCCCTGTTTCCGAGTATAATCGTGAGTCACTCCATCATAGTCATTGTACATCTGTGTACAAGATGCGTAAGCAGAAGCCGCGACAACAGAACGACCTGTGCCGCGGCTGATTACCTTTGCTTCAAAATGGTAGATTGCCATTTGTGGGATTCACCTCCGTATGAAATTTTTTGCCTCTTTTTTCAAAAAAAGAAGATAGGCGGGATTAGCCGCCTATAATACAAAAAGCTGTCGGGGACAGGTTTTTGCTCACAGCCGAACGGACGTGCAGGGCGCGTCATGCGTTGAGAACGTCAACGCTTTGCAATCGTAAAACGATTGTGGGTTCGGCTGTACGGTCAATGAGTGGTAACGAATTGGGCGAGCCCTCTGCTAAGAGCGCAACGTCTGACCGTAGGCTTGCTGAGGTCAGTACCACCGCCAATTTCATCGGTGGTGAGTAAGTGCGCCCTTCGGGAAAAATAAAGAACGTTCCGATTGCTCGGAACGCCCTAAATTTATACCCATTTTGAAATTCTATTTGATTTTACTCAATAGAAAATTTTCTAAATATTCAAGTTCAATGCTTGTAATCTGTGGTAAAACCTTTTCTAAAATCGCACCTTCTTGAATGAGCCTCCTTGTTCTCGCTTTACGTTCTTTAACCCTGTTTCTCATTTCAGCTTCTTCTAATCGGTGTTTTGCCTGCAATAATTGTTTTTCTAAATCTGTCATATATAAACCTCTTTCAAAAAAATTACAGTCATACATCTGTCGGAACAGATACAAGACTGTAGTTTCTTATTCATTTTTCATTCCATTAAGTATAACTGCTATCAGCTTAATTGTATCAAGCAATTCATCACTGACATTACCGTTTCCGATATGTTGTAACTCCGCTAAAACAGCAACAAGTTCATTACGGAGCGCTTTATATACTTTCGGATTTCCGACAACAACTATATCCTGACACAATAGCCTTTTTGTAATATAGTCCTGCTTAGTCAATCCCGAAAGTCTGACGTTCTTATCAATCCGTTCTGCTTCTTCGGGCGATACCCGAAAGGCGACAGTCTTATTTCTCCAACGATTTTTATTATCACAATTTTTAGCTGACATTATATTTCCATCCTTTCACAATCCAATTGATTAGCCATTTCTGTTTGCTTTGACGGGAACAGGTGGGCATAGCGATAAGTAATTTCTATACTCTCATGTCCAACTCTATCAGCGATTGCTACTGCCGAAAACCCCATATCAATTAACAGTGAGATATGGCTGTGACGAATGTCATGAATCCGTATGCGCTTTACTCCGGCGGCTTTTGAACCTCTGTCCATTTCATGGTGCAGGTAGCTTTTAGTAATGGTAAAAATACGATCTTTCTTTTTCAGTCCATAAATCATACTGATATAGTCCTGCATTTCATCACAAAGAAATTTTGGCATCTTAATTGTACGATTACTCTTTTTTGTTTTCGGAGTAGTTATAATATCTTCGCCATGCAGACGTTGATATGATTTGTTGATTTTAACCGTTTCTTTTTCAAAATCAAAATCAGCAACAGTAAGCGCCAATAATTCGCCCTCGCGTATACCGCACCAATACAACATCTCAAAAGCATAGAACGAAACAGGCTTATCCATCATTTCATCAGAAAACTTCTTGTATTCTTCTTTTGTCCAGAATAGCATTTCCTTACGTTCTTCCGTTCCCATATTTCCGGCTTTAGCCGCCGGATTGGAACGAAGCTCATAATGACGAACTGCATAGTTGAAAATGGCACTTAATTGATTATGTACCGTTTTCAGATAAGTCTGAGAATATGGTTTACGGCGTTCGTCACGAAAAGCTAACAGTTCATTCTGCCAAGCAATCACATCTCTTGTAGTGATTTCACTGATTTTTAGTTTACCGAAGTATGGAAGAATTTTAGTATCAATAATATTCTTTTTGGTAAGCCAAGTATTTTCTTTCAAGCGATTTTGCACATCTCTTACATAAAGTTCTACAAAAGCTTCAAAGGTCATATCTAAATCAGCGGAATTTTGCAACTGAAAGGTGCGTTCCCATTCCTGCGCATCACGTTTTGTTTCAAATCCGCGCTTACATTTTTGTTTGCGCTCGCCCTTCCAGTTCACATACCGCGCCATAACATACCAGCTTCCGTTCTTCTCATTTTTAAATACCGGCATCAACCTCGCTCCTTTCCAGTCTCGTAAAGTCTTTCATTAAAATACTGACGATTGACCCGTCCTGCGATTGTTATAAATCCTTTCGCCTGTAATTCATCATTCAACATTCTGATAATTTTATAGGCGTGAGGTTTAGAAATATCAAGTTCTTTTGCTACATCATCTACCCGAATGAATTTGTTTTCCATATAATCAGTCCTTTCGTTTTAGATTATTTTTGCCGTTCTCCCCGAAACAGTTTCCTGACAGGCAACCTTTTTGGGCGCTGTGTCGTTAATCTCTTTGACGAGATACGCTCACTCTCCTGTGAGAGGTCTTGGCGGGATATGTCTGTTCGGACGGTCATTCAGTTTTGTTAAACATATTTGTTTATATTTATTATACTAAACTTTTTGAGTTAAGTCAAGCTGTTTTGCAATAAAATTAAACTTTTTTGTTAAATTTCTGTTGACAAAATCTAAACAAATATGCTATAATGGGTGTATGATAATACACACCCATTACAAGGTTCTGTCAAGCAGGACAGAGTGGAGATTTTCGAAGAAAATACTACTCGATGCTTGACAGGTTCTTATAATAAAAAGCAAGGAGTAAAATACTATGGCTATTGGTGAAAGAATCCATTTCTTCCGTAATCTGCGCGGAATGACACAGAAATATCTTGGCAGCGTTGTTGGTTTTTCAGAAAAAACAGCTGATGTCCGCATGGCTCAATACGAAGCAGGAACGCGCACTCCTAAATCAGACCTTACATCTGCATTGGCGCAAGCGTTGGACGTTTCGCCGCAAGCGCTTGATGTCCCTGACATCGACAGTCAAGTCGGTCTTATGCACACATTGTTTGCTCTTGAAGATATTTACGGTATAACTATCGGAGAAATCGACGGGGAAGTCTGCCTGAAAGTAGACAAGGACAAAGGTCGTACCGCATATGATTTACTAGAAATGCTCACCGCTTGGAAAGAGCAATCAGATAAACTCAATGCCGGAGAAATCGACAAAGAGGAATACGATAAATGGCGTTATAACTATCCCAAGTTTGATACTACTAAGCGTTGGGTGAAAATTCCGTCTCAGGAGTTAAGCGACGCATTGGTTGAGCAGTTCAAGAAACAGAAATAGCTGTAAAAACGACAAAAACCCTTAGCTGTAATTACTCACAGCTAAGGGTTTTATATATGGATTTTGTCTTAACTTCCGAAATTATTCTGATAACCTGTAAACCACTCGGTAATCGGAATAATACCTCAATTAAGGACTGTTATCAAATTGTTATCAAAAGACCGTTGCGAAGTCCGAAAACCCGCATAAACACTGATTTTTTTGTGTTTTACATGTTACGGGGCAAACCCATTTTGTAAAAAAATCTTGCCCCCACAAGCCCTCAAACTTTGAGGTTTTAGAAATCTTTAAATGATGATAAAATAATAGTTTTATCTACAAAAATGACGTATTTATGGGGTTTATCCGCTATTGTATAAAAAAATAGACCTTAAAAGTAGTTTGCTTCTAAGGTCTATTCTTTTTTCGCTTGAGGCATAAAATTTTTTAAAAATCACTTTGCCCTTTGACATTACAAGTTATTCCCACTCGATTGTCGCAGGTGGCTTTGATGTGATATCGTAAACAAGTCGATTTACGTGTTTTACCTCGTTGACAATTCTGTTTGATGCTTTTTCGAGAACGTCATAAGGGATTCTTGCCCAGTCGGCGGTCATGAAATCGGTGGTAGTGACTGCTCTGAGGGCGAGCGTGTAATCATATGTACGCTCATCACCCATTACGCCGACGCTGCGCATATCGGTTATGACAGCAAAATACTGATTTATATCGCGTTCAAGTCCCGCGTTTGCGATTTCCTCACGGAAAATTGCATCTGCATCGCGGAGTATACTAAGCTTATCCTCTGTAATCTCACCTATCACTCTTACGGCAAGTCCGGGTCCCGGGAACGGTTGGCGCCATACAAACTTCTCAGGGAGCCCAAGTTCTATACCAAGCTGTCTCACTTCGTCTTTAAACAAATCTCTTAAAGGCTCTACTATTTCCTTAAAATCAACATGCTCCGGCAGTCCGCCGACATTATGGTGGCTCTTTATCACTGCCGCGTCACCCGCACCTGACTCGATAACATCAGGATAAATCGTACCCTGTACAAGAAAATCAACCGTGCCGATTTTCTTCGCCTCTGCTTCGAATACGCGGATAAACTCCTCACCTATTATTTTACGCTTCTTTTCAGGCTCTGTCACACCCGCAAGCTTTCCGAGAAATAAGTCCTGCGCGTTCGCGCGTACAAGATTTATATCAAACTGATTTCTGAAAAGGCTCTCAACCTCGTCGCCCTCATTTTTACGCAGAAGTCCGTTATCCACAAAAACACACGTAAGCTGCTTACCAACTGCCTTATGCAGCATCACAGCAGCAACGGAGGAATCTACACCGCCCGAAAGCGCGCACAGCACTTTACCGTCACCAATTTTTTCGCGCAAAGCCTCAATAGAACGCTTCGCAAAATCGCTCATAATCCAGTCGCCTTTACATCCACACACATTAAACAGGAAATTATGAAGCATTTTCTGTCCTTCTACGGTATGGTTTACCTCAGGATGGAACTGCACCGCATAAAGTTTCTTTTCCGCATTCTCAAACGCCGCATACGGGCAATCGTCAGAATACGCGGTAGCCGTAAATCCCTCCGGTATCTTATCTATGTAATCTGTATGACTCATCCAACAGATTGTTTTCTCATTTACCCCATCAAAAAGTTTACTCTGTTTAACAGTAACCTCAATCTTTCCATACTCTCTTGTCGGAGCGGGACCAACATGACCTCCGAGACTATAAGCCATAAGCTGAGAGCCGTAGCAAATACCCAGAATCGGAATACCCAACTCAAATATCGCATTATCATAATGCGGTGATGCCGGGTCATAAACACTGTTCGGTCCACCCGTAAAAATGATTCCGACAGGATTTTTTTCCTTTATTTTTTCAATATCATTTTTATAAGACATGACTTCGCAGTATACGTTACATTCACGCACTCTGCGCGCTATAAGCTGATTATACTGACCGCCGAAGTCAAGCACGATTACCGTTTCATTCTGCATGTTTTTCCCCTCCATAAATTAGTGTGTTAATTGTAACATAAAAAAACGCTGTTTTCAACATTTTTCGAACGTTATTTTAGTATATCAGGTATTTTTTTGTCCTTAAAATAGTATTCCCTGTCGCGCTCTCCTATATCACGCAGAACTCTGCACGGATTTCCGACTGCAACAACATTTGACGGAATATCCTTCGTCACAACGCTCCCTGCGCCGATTACAACATTATCACCGATTGTGACACCCGGAACTATAACCGCATTTGCGCCAATCCAGCAGTTTTTACCAATACGCACAGGAAAGTTATACTGATACCCCTCCTGACGAAGCTCCGGCAAAACCGGATGTCCGGCAGTCGCTACCGTAACGTTCGGTCCGAACATTGTGTAATCCCCCACGTAGATATGTGTGTCGTCAACCAACGTCAGATTAAAATTTGCATAAACATGATTTCCGAAGTGTACATTTCTGCCGCCCCAGTTTGAATAAAACGGCGGCTCAATATAGCAGTCCTCTCCTATCTCGGCAAACATCTCTTTAAGCATCTTTGCGCGCCTTCCAGCCTCAGTCGGGCGGGTCTGATTAAAATCATAAAGCCGGTCAAGATACTTTGTCTGCTCATCCATGATTTCCTTTTCATTCGGAAGATACAAATTTTCACTATGTAATATTTTGTCTAAGTCAATCATTTTTTACTCTCCAGTATAATAGTCACGGGTCCGTCGTTTGTGAGTGTCACCTGCATATCTGCGCCGAACTCACCCGTTTCAGTATGTATCCCCTTACTTCTGACATATGCGACGAATTTTTCATACATGTCATTCGCGCCCTCAGGCTCCATTGCATCGCCAAAATACGGACGTCTGCCATGCAAACAATCGCCATAGAGCGTGAACTGCGATATTACAAGCATTCCACCGTCTACATCTGCAAGGCTCAGATTCATTTTATCGTTTTCATCGCTGAAAATACGTAGATTTATAATCTTATCCGCTATATATTTCATATCCTCCTCAGTGTCGCCGTTTCCGACACCAAGAAGAACAAGAAATCCTTTCTCTGTCTTGCCCCGCACTTCTCCTTCTATTTTCACATCAGCCTGTGTTACGCGCTGAACAACCGCTCTCATACTTCATACCCGCTTTCTTCTATTGTAATCTGCAAGCTTTCCCATTCCTCCATAAGTAATTCAATCTCACTTTCAATAGCCGTGATTTGCTCTGTAATCTCCCCCGCTTTAACGTAATCAGTTGCTATTTCGGGATTTTCAAGTTCTTTATTAAGCTTTGCCTTTTTCTCTTCTTTTTCGGAAATTTCTTTTTCCACCTTATTAAACCTATTTATAGTCTTTCTCTTTTCCGCTTCAAGACGCTTCTGTTCCTTATAGTCAAGCGCGCCGCCGGATTGCTTCTTTTCCTCTTTTACCGCTGCGCGCGACACGAAGCTGTCATAGCCGCCTATATGATTTTCAATTCCGTTCGGAGTAAGATACAAAATTCTGTCAGCAAGCTTATTTATAAAATATCTGTCATGCGATACCATAAGCATTGTACCGTCATAACTTTTCAGCGCATTTTCAAGCGCCTCACGCGATTCGATATCGAGATGGTTGGTCGGCTCGTCCATGATTAAAAGGTTCACGCTCTTAAGCATCAGCTTGACAAGCTCTACTCTTGCCCTCTCGCCGCCGGACAGCTTATGTATCTCCTTAAAAACGTCCTCGCCGCGGAACAGAAACACCGCAAGCGCGTTTCTTATCTGCGTCTGTGTCAAATTCGGATACTCATCCCATACCTCGTCTATCACAGTTTTATCCATATGCAGATTTTCCTGTATCTGGTCATAATAACCGACATGGATATTAGCGCCGATTTTATAGCTTCCCTCGCTCGGTTCGTACTCACCCATTATAATTTTGAGAAGCGTCGTTTTTCCGCATCCGTTCGGACCTAAAAGAAAGACCTTTTCGCCTTTTTTTATAAACATATCCGCATTCGAGAAAAGCGGCGTTTCGCCAAAGGTCATACCGAGATTTTCAGTCTGCAAAACGTCCTGTCCTCCGCCGGCGCACGCCCTGAATGAAAATGCAATATCATCAGCCTCCTGCATTGGCGCTATAAGAGTGCTTTCAAGTTTTTCTATGACCTTGATTTTGCTTTCGGCGGTTTTAATATTCTTCTCTCTGCCCCAGCGTCTTTGCTGCTCTACAACATTTTCAAGACGCTGAATCTCGCGCATCGTATTATCGTAATTGCGCTGTTCCGTTTTCTTATCTATCTCGCGCTGAGCCATATATGCGCTGTAATTCCCGTTATAGGAACGGAACTGTCCCATTTCAAGCTCAAATGTTTTATTTGTAACCTTATCAAGAAAATATCTGTCGTGTGATATTACAATGAACGCGCCGTTATAGCTTTTCAAGAAATCCTCCAGCCACTCTACCGACTCGATATCAAGATGGTTGGTAGGCTCGTCCAGCAAAAGCAGATTAGCGTCTGAAAGCAGAATTTTTCCCAATGCGACACGCGTTTTCTGACCGCCTGACAGCTTATCCACGCAAAGATTAAACTCGTCCTCGCTGAATCCGAGACCTGTCAATGTGCTTTTCACCTTTGATTTATAGTAAAAGCCGTCCATTTCGGCAAACTTATCCTGCATTGCCGTCTGCTTCTTTATGAGTGAATCAATATCTCCGCCGCCGTTTTCAATATCAAATCTTATCTCGTCCAGCTGTTCTTCCAGTTCAATGACTTCCGAAAAGACAGTCAGGGTTTCTTCCCATATACTTTTTTCGCTGCCGTTCACCGAATACTGATCAAGATATCCGATTTTAAGCATTTTATTTTTGAAAATCTCTCCCTCATCGTAGTCCATATCACCTGTCATTATCTTGAAAAGAGTGGACTTCCCCGCGCCGTTCACGCCGACAAAGCCTATTTTATCGCTGCTGTCCACATTAAATGACACATTATCAAATAGGGTTTCATCAAGAAACATTTTCTTGATATTACTTCCGTTAAGCAGTACCGTAAAAATCACCTTAGCCTTTCTGCTCACAAAAAGTGATTAAAGTTTAGCATATATATTCTGATTTAATAAGTAAGCATATTGTCTATCATGACGAGTATTTCATTACCGTAATTCACATCGGGACACCATCTGCCGCCCAGTTCCTCGACATATCTGATTGTTCCCGCCCATGCGATTGACTTGACAACATAGTATCTGTCATGCGGCTCGCCTATCGGATCAACTCCGACATACGCGCTCATATGATTAAAATGCGCTCTGACTCCGTCCTCAGGCGTGGCGAAAGTTTCATGGTCTTCCGTCCTGTCACCCTCGGGATTTTTTATTTTTATTCCCGCCCAGTTATTCATTTCAGGCAGAACTGCGCCGCCGTACTTACCATATCCTGTTTCTTTACCCGCCTGAGCATACATAACCTCAGGGCGTATGCCTGACTGCTCACCGTAATACCAGTAGTATGGAGCCACGTCTATAAATCTCTGCGCCGCGCCCTTGCTCTGCGCCCATCTCTGAGCCTGCTCCACTGTCACCGTTGCGCTACCCATTATCGGTGTTGTGCCCATTTCGGGAGTTGTATCCACTTCAGAAGTCATGCTGTCCGGACATATTACTCTATAGAGGAAACAACATGCCTCCGCGCGCGTCAGGAGATCCTTTGGACGCAGACTGCCGTTATCTCCATACATATAATTATTTACAACCGCTGTTTCAAGCAGACTTATGTATGCTTCGTCAATATCAGACGAGTCATTAAAACTATATATCGTATGACTTTCCGATGCCTGTATTCCGCTCGACTTCACAAGCGTTGCTGCGAACTCTTCACGCGTCACATATTCTCCGCCGTTAAATGCAGACTCTTTTTTCGGCATACTGTTCTTGATTATAACAGAATAATTATAAAACCAGTCGGTTGTTTTCACATCTGAAAAACCTGTGGAATTTCCTGCCTGAAGGTCAAATGCGTCTGTGAAAATCCTCGCCATCTGAGCCCTTGTAAGATTACCTCCCAGATCCAGATTGCCATATTCATCACCTGATATTATTCCGTTATTCATGCAATATTCCACGCTTGTCACCGCCCACGGGTACTGATTCTGCCAATTCCCTGCCGCCGTTGCATTCACAGCGCTTACACACAAAAATACTGTTAAAATCAGTGAAATAAATCTTTTCATGGTCATATCATTCCTTATCCTTAAAATTACAACTATATATTATATATCAATTTATCACTGATTTCAACAGCATACTTTAATTTATTTATAAATTTTCAGCTACAATATCATCTCTGCCATGGAAAAGCATTCGGAAGAAATCTCTGACTATTAATCCTATGCCTTTCTTTTCGACTGCATTTAATGCGGTTATATCAATCTCTTTAAGAGTTTCGTCTCCGCTGCTTATTCTTATAGTTCCTATCTTCTGCCCCGCCTCAACAGGCGCCGTTATATTCTCGTCAATAATAATCTCCTTAGACACATTATCCTCTTTCCCTTTTTCGATAAGCGTTGAAAAGCTTTCCCCCGCGACAATACTTACCTCCTTTTCCACACCCTTTTCCACATGCACCTTGTCTATTTCCTCTCCGGCGGTAACAATTGTGTTGACGGCATAATTAGCAAAGCCGTAATCTAAGAGCGCTTTTGCAGATGAAAAACGCAGAGCGGAAGTCGGCGCGCCAAGAACAACCGCAATGAGCTGCATATTATTACGTTTCGCGGTTGCGCTCAGGCAGCAAAGCGCTTTTGATGTTGAACCTGTTTTCAGTCCATTTGCGCCATCATAGAATCGAATCAGCTTATTTGTGTTTGCAAGCTGGAATTTACCGCCCCGAAGCGTGTCCATCCATATAGAAGTGTAATTAAACACTATCTTATGCTTTATCAATTCCCTTGACATGATAGCGACATCTCTCGCACTGGAATAATGGTCGTCCGCGTCAAGCCCGTTCGTGTTTACAAAATGTGTGTTCTCCATTCCAAGCTCTTTCGCCTTTGCATTCATCATATCCACAAATGCGCTCTCGCTTCCGGCAATATATTCAGCCATAGCGACGCAGCCGTCATTAGCGCTTGCCACTGCAATCCCCTTCACCATATCGTTTACGGTAAGCTGCTCTCCGGTTTCAAGAAACATAGTCGAACCACCGTAGCTCATCGCGTTTTCGCTGACTGTGACCATATCATCAAGCGTAATCCTGCCATCGTCCACCGCTTCCATGATAAGAAGCATTGTCATAACCTTTGTTACACTCGCAATAGGCAACTTGTCATCGGGATGGTCTTCATAAAGTACTTTCCCACTATCCTCTTCCATCAGGATTACCGCTTTTGCGTCAATACCGAGGTCAACCGCATTTACCGTCTGCTCATTCTCTGCTTTTGCGCACAATCCGTGCATTAAAAAGCACGCGCAAATAAAAAAGCATATTATTTTCTTCATACTATATTCGAACTCCTTTCACAAAGTTTGTATGAATTTATAATATGCTTTTTCTGGTTTTCTATTCATTTAGTTGGAAATTTATGCTCTCGGGTGCGCTTTTGCGTAAACATCCTTTATTTTACTGTTAAGCGCTCTTGAATACACCTGAGTTGAAGAGATATCAGCATGTCCCATCATTTCCTGTATTGAATGAAGGTCTGCTCCGTTTTCCAACAGATGCGCCGCAAACGAATGACGCAAAGTATGCGGAGTCATTTCCGCCTGTATTCCCGCCTTGTTCCTATAATACTTAATGAGCTTCCAGAAGCCTTGACGTGACAGCCTTTGTCCGCTGCAGTTCACAAACAGCGCCGTTTCCCCTTCCGATTTCAGCATATAGCCTCTTGCATTATTTATATAAAGATTAAGAGCCTCCTTTGCTTTGTTTCCTATAGGGATAATACGCTCCCTTTTTCCGCCTTTACACCGGATAAAACTCATTGACAGATTAATGTCATTAATGTCCAGGTTTATAAGCTCACTTACTCTTATGCCTGTTGCATAAAGAAGCTCAAGCATCGCCTTATCTCTTATTCCTTTATTGTCTGACTGCTCCGGCTGTTCAAGAAGTCTCTCAACCTCGTTGCCGGAAAGAATCTGCGGCATTTTCTTTTCTACGTGCGGCGCTTCAAGATTGGAGGTCGGATTTGACATTACCTTTCCATTCTGCAGCATAAACAGATAAAAAGAGCGCAAAGATGCAAGAGTTCTTGATACGGTTGAATTTGCTTTCCCTTTTTTCTGCAATGACATCAGATATGACAGTATTGTTGTCCTTGTCGCCAGTGTCGCATCCTGTATACCGCTTTCATTAAGGTATGTAATGTACTGCGTCACATCACGCTTATACGACTCTACCGTATTAGTTGATTTGTGGCGTACATTTGCCATAAAGCTGGTATATTCCTCCAAGTATGTATTCATTTTAATATGTGCCTCCCTTTGTTTTACCGTTTGTTTACATATATTTCAAAAATATTTCATTTATGTTTCAATAATGTTATTATAACACAAATTTTTGATTTGTAAATACCTAATTTTTATTATGTTAACCACATCAGGGCTGTTTTATACCATATTTTAGTAAATATGTATTATTCTGGTTTTATGAGTGTCATAAATGTTGTGGTAAGATACCCTTCAGTAAATGACGCGACACAAAATATAGAAATTGCTAAAACAAGAAAAAAAATATAAGAAAAAATAAACTTTTTTTGTTTTTTTTCTTTATTAAGCGAAAAATTCACGCTTACAGCCGAAAACAGAAGCAGAGTTGGGATAGTTATAAGCACTGTCGGCATTGTCGACAGCATAATAATCATTCCGCGTATACCGTAGAATTTATAAAATGACGCGGCGGTAAAACCCATAATAAACCCCCTGCGCACGAGAAGCGCGCCTGTTCCTATACAGCCGAAACGGAAAAATCCCATAACAAAGATTATACCGGTGCATATAAGATTTGACGTGAGTGAATTTTTAAACACAGCTGCATTATCCTTATTTTCCCGGAAAGAGGCAAAAAACTGCGTAAGATACTCTTTTATTCCATCGCCCATGTCCGCGCTGTTATCCGCAAGATAGATACTCCCCGCCGTTACTCCGACCGCAAGCAGTATCAGAGCTATAACATATATCCATGCGCTGTTCTTTCCCGTCTCCCGTATTGTGCTTCTTTCCATGTCCCACACCTCCATTTTATAAATATTCAAAAATCAGTGTATTATGAACAATTATTTAGTTATATTTCTGTAATATTATTTACATATTGATGTAGATTTGATATAATATAAGGAAGAAATTTATTACGAGGAGTTTATTATGAAAAATAAAAAATTAGTTTGTATTATCGCTTTATCAGCTCTTACACTATCTGTAGCACAAAATGCGCTGACTGTTTCGGCAGCGGCATATGATGGCGACACAGTTTACAGTGTCACATTCGATGAGGGCAGCGGACAATACACGCTTATGGAAGGCGCGGAATTGGTTGACGCTGATGACGGCAAGGCTGTAAAGCTTGACGGTTCAAAAAACCAGTATGTGCAGCTTGCGGATGATATAACTGACGGCATGACGGGCGATTATTCAATTTCGTTTGATGTATACCCGGAAAACGAAGCGTCATTTGCAAGAGTTTTTGACCTCGGCAGCGATACAGGCAATTTTATGTTTTTTACTACGTGGGGCGGCGGTATGCCGAAGTTCAGATTCAAGAACGATGACCTGTTTTCTGACGGTGTTTTCTTCAAGGTCGGAGAATGGAATCACGCGGTTATAACAAGAGAAGGCACAGAGGCACGGCTTTATATAAACGGCGAAACAGCGGCCACGTCAAACACATTTATGAACGATTTGGGACTGCTTGGCAAGACAGGACAGAACTATCTCGGCAAGTCACAGCAACCGCAGGATGTGTATTTTACCGGTATGATTGATAATTTCGAGATACGCGATTATGCGTTATCTGAAAAAGAGGTAAAGCTTGCGGCAGGGGCGGATACGGTTGAGGTTAAGGTCGGTTTTATCCCTTCCACAGCCCTATATACAGCCGCATACGCGGATATTAAAAATTATAAAAACCAACCAATAAAATGTACGCTTATCAATGCAATATATGATACGGATAGCAAATTAATTTCCGTTGCAGCAAGCAAGCCCATAACTCTTGATCCGGGCGAAACAACAGATCAGCTTATAAACACGATAGAAAAGCCTGTTGACGGTGATACACTGGTATCATATCTCTACACGGATATCAGCGGTGTTGAGCGAGTTGCAGAAAAAAGTCTGAAAAATGAAATAGTTGTTAATAAACTACCGAAGGACACGCTCGAAAATACAGTAGGAGTGCATGACCCGTCAATCTTTAAAGACCCGAAAAGCGGTACATATTATGTTTATTCTACAGGCATGATTGACATTTTCAAGTCTGACGACCTTATAAACTGGACAAAGACAATAAATACACTGCCTGAGGTTCCGCAGTGTGTATATGATTTATATAAGCACGAGGATAAGTCGCAATATTCAAACATCTGGGCGCCGGATATGTATTATGACGAGAGCGATACAAAAACACCATATCATCTCACCTGCTCATATTCAGACGCATTCGGAAAGAATAATTCGTCAATCATATTATTCAAATCCGCATCACCCGAAGGTCCATGGGAGAATGGTGAGATAATATTTACGAGCAACAGTGACGACCCTGAGCTTAGCAAGGTAAACGCGATTGACTCGAACATATGCGTTGACCATGAGACAGGGCAAAAATACATGGTATACGGCTCGTTCTGGCAAGGTATACATATTAAGGAATTAAACGATGATTACACGGTTAAAGACCCTGACACGGTTGGCACAAGGATAATGAGCCGCTATCGCGGTATCGGCGGTCCGGAAGGTCCGTACATTATATATAACGAGGATACAGGCTATTACTATTTGTTCACTTCATTTGACAGCTTATCTGACACATATCAGATACGCGTGGCACGATCAAAGAGTATTTTAGGTCCTTATGTTGACGAAAACGGCAACAGCGTTGACCGCTTTGATGACCCCGAAACAGAAGCCAAAAATACTTATGGCTACAAGCTGATAGGCTCATATCAGTTCCCGATGGGTACGACGTATTACGGTCCGGGACACAACAGCGTACTGCATGACGGCAATAACTGGTATCTTGTTCATCATATCCGCACTGTAAAGAACGGCTACGCTACTTTAAACGTCCGTCCTATGCTTTGGAATAAAGACGGCTGGCCGGTTGTAACACCTGAGAGGTATCAGGGTAACGATGAAAATGCTATAAATGAAAAAGATATCCCGGGACAATGGGATTATATCTCGATTGGTGATAACACAAATGCAATGCTCACATCAAAAAAGCTCAACATGAACAGTGATAAAACCGTGCAATTCGGGGATACAGCCGGCACATGGACATACGGTGACGGTGTTATCACACTCAATCTCGGTGATGAAATTATAACAGCATATGTAAGCGCTACTTATGACAGCGACGCGGACGTGCCGACAATTCAGTTCACAGGCACGAATCAAAACAACGTAACAAAATGGGGCAAAAAGGCTATAAGCTCCGTTATATATAAATAAAGAAAAAAGGAGAGAAGAAAATGAACAAACTATTTAAAAAGCTTGTAAGCGGCTTGATTACAGCTTCAATGCTGCTTGCGGCTGTTCCCGCCATCGTTTCAGCGGATGAGCTTCCTACAGACGATCTTTTAGTCAATATCACATTTGACGAAGACGGCACAGGCTCAGGCTCCTTTGCAGCAACTGCCGGCGGTACGGTTACTGAAAAAGGCAGCGTTTCCTACGCTGACAGCTGGGACGGAAAGAGCAAGGCGCTAAGTATATCAACCAACGCTGCGGGTAATTATCTCGAATTACCGAAAGGTATTTTAAACGGCAAACCGGCAGCTACTTTCAGCTTCTGGATTAAACCGTCAAGCGGCTGGGCGTTCATGACAACACCGCTTTCAGGCGCGCAGGATTATTTAAATGAAAAGTATATCGGTATGCTTGCCAACAACGCATATACAGTTGAAAGATACAACAACAGCGGCACGCGCTTAAGCTCTGTCGGAACCGGCGCTAACGGTGACTGGCAGTATGTTACGGCTGTATGCGAGGCAAACGGTACAAAGCTGTATATAAACGGCGAGCTTAAAGCGTCCGATGAGGCTGCGGTGGATATTGCTTCGCTATTTACCTCCGGAGCATCCACATGGATTGGTCACGGTAACTGGGGCAACGGCGAAGGCTTCAGCGGAATGATTGACGATTTCCGAATTTACGGCAGAGTGCTTTCAGAGGACGAGGTTGCCGCATTGGGCGCAGACGGTGCCGCTTATGAGCGTAAGCAGCTTGTGGCTAAGAACCGCTGCTATATAGCTGATGCCCACTTCTACAACGGCAATGATGAAGTATTCTCTTCTACCGATTTAACAGGAGATTTAACAATTAAAACGACTGTATCAAACTATACGTCTTCTGACGGCGACGCGACGGTAGAAGCGTATATAAACGACGCGGCAATAGCATCAGACAGCAAGACGATTTCGCTAATCTCCGGCACAAGCACAGAAGTTGAATTGACGGTTTCGGGTGTTAAAGCGGATGATAATGTAACTGTTAAAGTTACAACTCCGAAAAACGGCGAGACAGAGACAAATACTATTGCCACACTCTACGGCGGCGTTCAGGCTCCGCAAGCTGCTCCTCCGGATTCCGGAACAACTACAGACGGCGCGCATGACCCGTCAATCGTGAAGTTCCCTGATGATGATACATACTATGTTTATTCATCACATCATCTGATTTTCACATCGAAAGATCTCATAAATTGGAAGAAGTATGACTTTACAAATATTGACGCTAAGGTTATATCACCAAAAACATACAGCTTTATAAGTTCAAATTACTCTAACACAACAATGAACGGCACTTATTGGGCGCCGGATGTTATCTACCGCGAAGGTGACGACCATCCGTACTGGATGTATATTTCCGTATCGTGCGGTCTCGGCGGCAGAAACTCGGCAATTTCTCTTATGAAGTCAGACTCTCCCCTGTTCTGGGCTGATAAGGATGCTAATATTATAGACACAGGCGTTGTTTTCGCAACAAAGGAAAACAGCAACTACAAGACAAACGCAATAGACGCAAATATCTACACAGACAGCAATGACGGAAAGCAGTACTTTGTATGGGGTTCGTTCTGGGGCGGTATTCAGGCAGCTCCGCTGACAGATGAAGGTCTTGTTCAGGGCATTGACTATACAAGCGACGCTACAATTTTATCAAGCTGTCAGAATTTCGGTACATCGGTATTCACACAAAAAGACGGCGTTGCAGGTCCTGAGGGCGCGTGGATGATTGAGCACGGTGATTACAGATATATGTTCACCTCCTACGGCTGGCTCGGCTCGAACTACAACACGCGTATGGCAAGAGCGCCGCTGTCTACTCCGTTCTCAACAAATATGGGCACGCAACTCGTTGACGCTAACGGTGTTGTGATGGGCACTCAGCAAAGTAAGGGCAGCCGTTCAACAACTACAGGCTATAAGCTTATCGGTTCATATCGTCTCGGTGACGGTCCGATGGATTTAGCGGTTGTCCCGGTAGCAGACAATAAGAGTGATAACTACGCTGTAAACAGCCAACCGGGCGATGCGATGGTTTATTACGGGCCCGGACACAATAGCGCGATTAACACAGATAATGGAAGCTTCTATGTATCTCATACAAGAAAAGGCGCTGTTGAAATCGCAGCTACCCTGCAGATAAGAAAAATGCTTTGGACAGAGGACGGCTGGCCGGTTGTTTCCCCTGTCACATACGCAGGCGAGGTTGAGCAAGCTATTCCTGAGGAAATGCTTGTTGGCACATATGATTTAGCTTCTGTGGGACGTACAAAGATGAATGGCTCACAGATTAATAATTCAGGAAGACTTATAAACCGTAACTATGACCTCCCCGTTCTTTCATCAAAGGTAACGCTTAACGAGGACGGAACGCTTGCGGACGGTCTTGGAACATGGACATTTGACGGCGACCATAAAATAACTCTCACCTTCGCAAAGGACGGCGACACTTCGCTTGACGAGTTCTATAAGGCAGGCGATGTAATGACAATGTACGCGCTGTTCGGCTATGACAAGGACGAAGCTAAGCCGGTTATCGCGCTTACGGGCATTGACAAGAATCATGTTACCCAGTTTGCGAAGAAGAGTCTTTTAAGTGAATTCAGGACAGAACCGGAAGCGAACGCAATCGTACTTGAAAAGAGCGCGGGCGGAAATCCGATTTTAGGCTTCGGCGCAAACGGTGAAACAATGTACGCCGGCGACCCCGCTGCGTTCGTTGACGGTGACACGGTTTATATAATCGCAGGACATGATACCTCTACAAACGACAAAGACTATGTTATGCCTAACTGGGTTGCATATTCCTCAAAGGATATGAAGGAATGGAAATATGAGGGCATTGTTATGGATGAGTCCTCAATCAGCTGGGTAAATGACAAGGTTTCCGCGTGGGCGAGTCAGGCGATTAAATATAACGGCAAGTATTATCTCTATTATTGCGCCGAGACAAAACATTCCATCTACGGCGGAAAATCAATCGGCGTGGCTGTTGCCGACGCTCCTACGGGACCGTATGTTGATATCGGCGAACCACTCGTAGTTGGTTCATTTACACCGGATTCAAGCACATGGAATGATATTGACCCGACAGTATGGGTTGAAACTGTTGACGGCGAGGAGCATCGTTATCTTTCATGGGGTAACAATAAGCTATTCATCTGCGAACTTAACGAAAATATGATTTCTATTAAGGACTTAAATGGCGACGGCAATATAACAATGGGTGACGATGTAATAGAGCAGACAGTTGAAGGTGGTCCGGGTATCTTTACGGAGGCTCCGTGGATTTACAGACAGCAGGATGAGAGCGGCAATTACTACGGTTCGTATTACCTGTTCTATGCAATGGGCTGGCGCGAGCAGATGGCATACGCTACGATTGATAATCTGCTTGATAAGACATGGAAGTATCAGGGAACTCTGATGCCGCCAACAGCTACATCAAACACGAATCATCCGTCGGTTATAGACTTTAAGGGAAAAACGTATTTCATCTACCATAACGGCTCGCTCCCCTGGGGTTGCGGCTACAGAAGAAGCGTATGCGTGGAAGAGTTCACAATTAATGAGGACGGTACTATCGACCCGATTCAGGAAACTTCAATCGGTCTTACAGGCACAGCTTCGGCTATAACTCAGGGTGATGATTATATTGTTCATGAAAACTTTGTAAACCCCGGTGGTGACAACTCTTATCCTCTTTCAGTTTCAGTATCGGTAGGCAGAGCTATTGCTGATGAGCTTGATATTCAGTGGGAAATCCTTCCCGGCAAGGCTGATACATCAAACGAAACTTATGTTTCTATACAGTCTGTAAATAAACCGGGTCTGTATCTTGCGGCACAGAGTGACGGCAGCGTGGTTCTGACACAGGATTCTAAGCAGAATGACACTGTTATGAAGCAGAACATGACATTTAGGACTATAGAAGGATTAAACGGTGAAGAAGATTCTGTAAGCTTTGAAAGCGTTTCAAATCCGGGTAAATACCTTGCAAATGTTGACGGCGCGCTTATGATTGCAACACCTGTAGATGAGGACGCTTGTACATTTAACGTAGATAAGGCTGAGGATAAGCCTGTAGAGGGTAAGCTTGCGACGATAACCGACGCATGGGCAAATGATGATAGCGGCGTTAACTTCTATCTGAATAACGCTATGCTTTATGGTAATGTAACGGTATATGTAGCTGAATATAACAGCAGTAACGAACTGATTGGAGTCAAAATCTCGCGCGATGAACCTGTAATATCAATGAGACAGTCATTCAGAATTGACTATACGAGAAAAGAAGCTGATTCAAAGCTGAAGGTGTTTGTCTGGAGCGATTTGATGCCGATTGCGGAACACGTTAAAGTGACTGCATCAGAGAATCCATATAAGATGCCTGATGGCTACACTTCATACTTCGCGTTTGAGGATAACCTCAAAGATGAAGTATCATCTGTTACAGGCACGGTTGCGGCTACAAATATTGACGGTTCAACTACCGCCGAAGCCTCATACGCTGATGGTTTCAACGGTAAGGCTGTATCATTTACAGGCGCCGGCGGAACAGGTATAAACCTCGGCAAGGTTATCACCAATACAAAATATACTGTGGCATTCCGTATAAAAGCAAACGCTTTCACGCAGTATACATCAGGCGTATTCGTTAATTCCGGAACAAAGGCTTCCGAGGACTGGATGAGCGCGCCGTTCGGCTCAATGATGGACGGTAACACTATGATATGGTCAAAGCGTGGCTCAGCCTCTCACGTTTCGCTTGACTCCTCCGGAACGATGATGACCGGCACATGGCACCATGTTGCGGTTGCAGCTGACGGAAACAACGCGTCGCTCTATATTGACGGAGTGAAAACCGGCAGTGGCACGGTAGCAAATGTTGTAACCTCTGATACAAACACGTATCTCGGTGTAAACTTCTGGGATACACCGTTTAACGGTCTTATAGATGAGTTATATATCTATAACGGTAAGACTCTTACAGATACCGAAGTTACAAATCTCTACGAGGCAACAAAATAACGACAAATAAAAAATTCCGGTGGCATAAGCCACCGGAATTTTTTTGCATAAACAGCAAAATTATTTTATTACTCTTACATTCATAACATCGCTTATAGCTTCAAGCTTTGCAACGATATCGTCCGTAATCTCATGGTCAGTATTGATAATTGTGTACGCAAGCTTACCTCTTGACTTGTTTATCATGTCAGAGATGTTAACGCTTGAAAGAACATCAGTGAACTTCGCAATCACATTTGGGATATTATGATGAATAATTGTTACTCTGCCTACGTTAGCATCAGGAAGAGTACAATTCGGGAAGTTTACAGAATTAAGTATGTTACCGTTTTCGAGATAGTCGCGAAGCTCATCGGCTGCCATAACAGCACAGTTATCTTCAGATTCCTCTGTTGACGCGCCAAGATGCGGAATATTTATAATACCGGGCTGGTTAACCGTTTCACTGTCTGCAAAGTCAACAACATATTTCTTAACCTTACCGTCCGCAATGGCTTTCTTAATATCATCATTATTAACGAGTCCGCCTCTTGCAAAGTTAAGGATTACAACGCCATCCTTCATCTGAGCTATAGTTTCAGCGTTTATTGTATCCTTAGTCGCATCCATCAGAGGAACGTGAAGTGTGATATAATCGGATACAGCGTAAACCTCTTCAGGAGTGTTAGCCTTATGAACGTGTCTTGAAAGCTTCAGAGCAGAGTCAACAGAGAGGTACGGGTCATAGCCGATAACATTCATGCCGAGCGCCATTGCAGCGTTCGCAACGAGAATACCGATTGCGCCCAGACCAATTATACCGAGTGTTTTACCCTTTATTTCATTTCCTGCAAAGTTGGACTTTCCCTTTTCCACCTGCTTATCCACGTCATCGCCTGTCAAAGTGTTAGCCCATTCAACACCGCCTATAATATCTCTTGACGCAAGGAGCATACCTGCTATAACAAGCTCCTTAACAGCGTTTGCGTTAGCGCCTGGGGTATTGAATACCACTATTCCCTTTTCACTGCACTTATCAATAGGAATATTATTAGTACCCGCGCCGGCTCTTGCAACAGCTTTCAGGTTTCCGGGAAGCTCCATATCATGCATCTTAAAGCTTCTTAATATTATACCGTCAGCATTCGCGTTTACATCATCAGTAACAGTATAATTTGCGCCGAGCCTGCTAAGTCCGCACTCAGCTATCTTATTCAGTGTCAATATATTAAACATTTTTCTTTTCTCCTTTTAATTATGCGTTTTCAGCTTCGAACTTCTTCATGAATTCAACAAGCTTTTCTACACCCTCAACCGGCATAGCGTTATATATACTTGCTCTCATGCCGCCAACTGTTCTGTGACCCTTAAGGTTAACAAAACCGGCTGCCTTTGCTTCAGCAACAAACTTAGCGTCAAGCTCATCATTACCTGTAACAAACGGCACATTCATAAGAGAACGATCCTCAGGAACTACAGTACCCTTAAACAGCTTTGAAGAGTCAAGATAATCATAAAGAATCTTAGCCTTAGCCTCGTTAATCTTCTGAAGCTCTGCAACGCCGCCCTTTGCTTTAATCCATTCAAGCACAAGCTTTAACACATATATACCGTATGTAGGCGGTGTATTGTACATTGAACCGTTGTCAGCGTGGGTTTTATAGTTAAGCATTGTCGGTGTGATGTCCATCACATCGTCAAGTAAATCCTCGCGTACGATTACAAGCGTTACACCCGCCGGACCGAGATTCTTCTGAGCGCCGGCAAATAAAAGACCGAACTTTGTAACGTCAATAACCTCTGACATTACGCATGAAGAAATGTCTGCAACAAGAGTTGCGTCCGTTTCCGGAAGCTTTGTAAAGCGTGTACCGTAAATTGTATTGTTATAGCAAATATAGAAATAGTCAGCATCACTTGAGAAGGTAGACTTGTCAAGCTTCGGTATATATGAAAATGTCTTGTCTGCTGATGATGCAACCTTATTTACCGTGATATATCTTTCAGCCTCAGCCGCTGCCTTTTTCGCCCACTGACCAGTTATAACATAATCAGCTTTTTTATTCTTATTGGCAAGATTAAGCGGAACCATTGCAAACTGTGTTGAACCGCCGCCCTGAAGGAACAGTACCTTATAGTTATCCGGCACGTTCATAAGCTCTCTTACGAGCGCCTCCGCGCCATCTATAATCTCCTGATAGTCCTTTGAACGGTGACTCATTTCCATAACGGACATTCCACTCTTACCACATTCAAGCATTTCATCCTGTGCCTTTTTCAATACTTCCTCAGGAAGCATTGACGGGCCTGCTGAAAAGTTATAAACTCTACTCATTATTATTTCCTCCAAACATTAAAATCTACATTAAACCATATTATATATCAATTTTTTTTGAGCGTCAATAGAATTTGAGTATTAGTTAGTAGAATTTTGCTGTGTTTTTTCAGACTTTTTATATCATTTTGTATAATTTTCTAACGCAGATGCTATTGCCCATGCTATTCTCGCCTGATAATCCTCATTATTAAGCTTATTTTCCTCTTCGGGATTAGATAGGAACCCGCATTCGACAAGTATCGACGGTATAGGCGGATTTTTCATAAGAAACAGCTTTTCGTCAGCAGTTTTGACCGCGTGAACCTTCGCTCCCGTCACCTCGCTGATTTTATCCTGCACCGCCGCGGCTATCCCCTCCGCGTCGGGGTGAGATTTATCATAAAAAACATGAAGCCCGTTTACGCTGCTGTCGCTAAAAGAGTTCATATGTATACTTATAAATAAATCAGCATCGCTCTCTTTTATTATATCAAGCCGCCTATTCATATCCGACACCTTCATTTGACGTATGGTTTTAGCGCTTTCATCCTGCAAACCGCTGTCTCCCTCGCGCGTCATGATAACCTCCGTGCCTCTGCTTTCAAGTACCTCCCTTATTTTTTCAACTATAGCAATATTTACATCCTTTTCAAGAGTACCATTTACTCCCACTGCTCCGCCGTCAGGCTCGCCATGGCCTGCGTCAAGCACTATTTTAAAATCCCGGTCAGCAAAGGTCTGTCTGCTTTCATATTTTTTGATACCGAAAAATACCACTGCAATTGCAACAAGCGCTAAAATAAATGCCGCAAGTTGTTTCCTCATAATAATCATAATACACCCTCCCATATTAAAGCATATAGCATAATATATTTTTATGAGGAAATTATTATTTTAATAAATAAAAATTAATCATTCCTGCCTATAATTGAATATATAATATATCACAGATATATCTTTATTCTTAAATATAGGCATTGACATTTGTTTTCCACATAACGTGATGTATTCGTCTGACGGGTAAAACTCATATTAAACGGTCTTGCTTTTAAAGATGAAATTAACGCTTTGGGTTCTATATCCATAGGCGAAAGTCTTATATACGAGGATAATATGGGCAATTAAATAACCGACACAAAAAAACTGCGGAAAATCCGCAGTTTCAGACTGTCGACAAATTGGCCAGACCGCGCAATGCTATAGTTTATATATAGTATAAGAATTTTCAATTAATAGAATTTAACAGCGGTATTTTATCGAAAAACACCGCTGTTATGCACTTTTCACGAAAATAAGCCTTACCGTACCCACGTACGCCGACAGGCTCATTTTCGTGAAATCTGACCTAATTTGTCAACGTCTGCTCAGAGTGTAGACGTTGTCTACACTCTGAAACTGCGGAAAATCCGCAGTTTTTTTGATTATTTAGCCTATCCGTTTACGGATAAATTTCACGCCGTAGAGCGACAGAGCAAATGCCATAAGCGTAATTCCCAGAAGCTTTATCGCATTTTCCATACCGGAACCGCCCGTTTTCGGCAGCTCCACGCCTGCAGTATTTGTATACGTGAACGAATACAAAAGATTATTTTTATCATAAGAAATCTCTCTGTATTCCTCGTACGCCTTATCGGACGTATCAATATAATATCCGTCAGGCGGACGAAGCTCCGTCAGCAAATACGTATCTCCGCTCAGGGCATTAGCCCATGATGAAATCTGTCCGCTCGAATTTGTAATCGCTATCTTGGCAAGATAATATGTCTTTCCTTTATGAGTTATTTTCATACGGTTCACAATATCTTCAATCTGATGATTCGGAATATTATGCGCCGGAACCTTAGCCTCGCTCAGAATACGCCTTACAGTAGCTTCATCTATCGCTTCCTTGGCAATCGGCGAATACAGACCGAATACCGCTCCCATAAGCTGCGACGAATCAGCGCTGTCCAGTTTTACCAGCTTTACACCCCAGTTACTGCGCGAGTTTGTATACGCTATAGACAGATTGGCGCTTGGGTTATACGTAAACTCGGAATTTCTTACTGTTGTTGTACGCGAACCGATTTCCGTATTGAGATAACTGTATTCATTCTCGCTATCAAGCTCAACAATACTGTATTTCGTCGGTACGACATTTCCGTTTGCATCGAAACCAAAATCCCATAACCAAGGCTCACCCGTATCAGTTACTCCTTTACCCATCTCATACTTATATACTGTAAGGTTATCTAACGGTAATTTTTCCGAAACTGACCTGCCTTTCGGAACGGTAAGTTTCACATAGGTAAATTTCCTTCCGTATTGGAATCCGAGCGTTCCGCCAACATTCGAAAGATTATTGCTTGAGAAATTAACAGGTTCGCCCTCGTATATTACAAATTCGAATGTTTTATCCGCATTTGCTTCGATAGGAACATTTTCTGAAGTCACAAGCCGCTTTTCCAAATACGGTATTGTCGGAATTGTAATTCCAACCTTGAGCGGCGCGGCGAACAGATACTGCTCACTGCCGTTATTATCACCGAGATACTGATATCCGAAACTGTTCCATGCAACCTCTCTCGGCTCCGCCTTGCTGCCTCCGCTCTCGTCCGCACGCGCGTCAAAGCTAAGAACTACCTTAGAACTCTCAGGGATTACATCATCAATTACAAGCCGCACTGAACGCGCATTCGCAATCTGATAATCCGTAAGCGTGAAGCCGCTGCCAAATGAAGCATCCTTCCAGATATTCCTTGTATTTTTGCCCTTCCAGTCATCATCATCAAAGTCATCGGTCTTATCGCTGTACTGTATTTTAATTTTGTCAGCGGGTATCGGATACTCATTCTCAATATAGCCGTTACCCGTACTAATCAGTCGTTTCACCGATAATGTGAAATTCGGATTTTTCAGCAAACTAACCTTGAATTGACTGCCTCTGGGAACGTTTGAGGAAATTGTTACCTTATCATTCTCCTGCGGCAGATTATCTATCAGCACAAGACTCTTCATAGGTTTAGACTCGGAGCTGTAAACCGTAAGATTATATGTCACTTCCTTGTCCTTTGTAAGCAAGGTTATCTTTCTGTCCGAATCATCGCTCGTAGCACTGTTAACAGGGGAATCCTTTTCCACAATCTCTTTATATGAGCTTGTTGGATTAGTATAGCCAACCGCCACATATGCCATATCTGTTACGCCGGCGTTATTGCCGTCATCGTCCTTGATATTATCGCCCCTTGCCACATTGCTTTCGTCATATTCCTGTACTATCAAATTACCATTTACGTCCTCAGCGTTTGGAATAAATGTCGCGTTATTATACACCGCGGGGAGTGACGCCACGCTACCGGTAATATTTTGGGTTTCAAAACCGATATTAACATATCCGTTCGGCGGTATTGACCAACGCGGATCCTTGAAGCGTATTTTAAATGTTTCCGTGCCGTAATTCGGGCTTAACGGCTCCGCGTCACGCTCAACCGCTACAAACGCGGTAACAGTATCATCCTCGGTATTCTCATACTTAATCCTAAACCTCATTTCCTTATACTTTCCGTACTCAGAGTTTTTCGGATCAAGCGTGAAGGTTGCGTTGTTGCCGGTATTTGTGATAATCTTAACAGTGTCGCCCGAAGGATTTTCCGGCGTATATTTGTTTTCAAATGTCAGCAGATAATTCCCCGTATTTTCCACAAGACTGCCGTAAATATTGCCTGTATTGGTAACGCCGTTTGGATTGCCTACACCGTGGTATTGGATACCAAGCGTATCCGCCGTATATGAATGATACGTCAGGGAACCCTGAAAATGCATAGGCGCGTCAATTGTATCGACTATAGTATAGTCTGTGATACTTTTAGTGCCATCGTTATACGCCGTTACATTCCACCCTGCCGGCTTCCCCTGCGCGATATTTATTTTATTCGCCGTCTTGGTAATTCCCGGGGTAATCTCACCGCCTCTGTAAACGTCAACCTCTGACGCGAGCCATTTCGTATCGGCGGTACCTGTGTTAAAGCCTTTTTCCTTTGCCGTCTCGTTGTTCCATAACTCTCTGCCGCCATCGTTATTCGGCGAAAGCTTATTGTAATTATCAACATCCACAATCGAGTCCGTGTCAACTTCATAATCCTGACCCATTAACACAAGCCGCATAGCTGCCGCGTTATGCGCGATATCCTCAGTACTTGACTCAAGGTTAGTAATACACTCATATCCAAACTGTATATAGTATCCGGGTTTAAGGTAATACAAGCCTCTTGCCTCATCATATCCGATACCGGTTCCTGTGCCTCGCACATCAAATTTAAGCATCTGACAGCCATCCACTGTCCCTGCCGGCGTGTAATATACAGACGCTGATTCTGCTCGCGCTGCTCCGCGTACTGTAGCTAACGTTTTATGCCCGCTGTTCCCGTCCTGTACATTCGTACTTGTCGCAGCGTTGTTTACACAACCTACGCCGGACCATGAGTTTCTGTCGCCCTCAGGATTACTTCTGAGCGAATAGAACGTAAAGCCCTTTGGCAGCTTATCATATATCGGACCGAGATACATTTCCGCGTTGGAGCTGTTTCTGAGCGTCAGATAATACGTAACTACGCCGTCTCTCATATTGCTTGTATTTTTCGGAGTGTCAAGACTGTTTGTATATGTAAATCTGTCCTGTCCGATGAAATAGCTTGCTCTGCCGCCGTTGGACTTATTGAGATACGTACCTATCTCATACACGCCCTTTTGCAGGAACGCGCGGCCGGTATCAACGAGCTGATGCTTTACGTGCTTGGGGAAATCAGCCACATAGAACGAGTTAAGCAGCTCCGCGGTCATTCCATGTGTTGCGTAGTATCTATCCCACTCCTCGCCCTCTCTCGGATAATCGAGTGTGATGTAGATATAGAGCTGTCCGCCCTTCGGTATGCTGATTTCAAAATCATCTGTCCAGTCCACATACCAACGTCCTGTGGAACGCGCTCCCGTTGACGGGTGTCTGTCTGTAATAGAATACTCTTCACATTCTCCGCTATTAAGCTGCGCCACGTCAACCGTTTCGCCGCCCTTCGTAAAGGTAGCGTCTACGGCAACATATTCCAGTGAAAGATTAGTTCCCTTTTCCCATGTGAAGCATCCCGCGGTAGACGGCAGCGCATCGAAGAAGTCTTTGCCCGTTATTACCGTGTCCATGCTTACTGCGCGCATCTCAAGCCTGTAGGTCACAGAGGTATTCTTCTTAATCCTCGTGAAATCATCCTCGTCGCGCTTGTCAAACATCGGCGATGCTCCACGCTCCTCTATGATATGCTTTTCAAATTCAAACTGGAACTGTATTCCGCCCTTGAAATCATACAGTCTGTCACTGTCGCGGTCATTTAAGTATGCGTAGTTACGCGCGTCATAGCGCAGATTGCCGGTCTCATAGCAGCCTAAAGCTTTGGCATCAAACAGCGCGCTGTACTCTATATTAAAGCTATACTGGTGGGATAATGTATCCTTCATGTACCATTTCGTAACCGTGGATATGCTGCAATCGCTCTCACGCGTCACGGTAACGCTGTCTGCATAAAACTCGCCGAACCACACACCCTTATACTCTTTCGGCGCTCCTTGTTCATCATACGGCATAAGCAGATAGTATTCTCTTCCGTCTTCACGGGTATACCTTTTCGCTTCAGCCGCCCACGGCTCGTTTATATTTTCGCTAACAAGCGCCATAATCACCTGCGAACCGTTCATCGAGTCCACAATCGGGAGCACAGACCTTGACGTGTCGCTTCCAAAATTATTAACCAGGATAGAATAGTCGATTACGTCACCCTGCTTTATTCCGGGGACGTTATCTTCATCCATGTTTTCGTCGCTGTAGTCTTTCTTTCCCGGCTCAAATCCCTTCTGGATTTTTATTTCCGGTGTAACATACAGCGTCATCGGGGTATTGCCTTCTTTGTAATCCGGAACAGTCGCGCTTGCAAGGCTGCCGTTTGAAGCATTGCGCGCTGACGCCGCATTCTTTTCTATCGGATAGTACGGCTTGGTACCCGACGCGCTGACTCTTCCGTATTCCTGCTGATTATCGCCGTCAAGCAACATAAAGGAATCCTTTATCGTGGAATGTACCGTAATATTCAATTCCGTACCGCCCGCAAGTCCGTTCGTGTACCAGTTAAGAGTATACCGCGTTGACTTGTTTATAAGATATCCGATAGCGTTAAGCGCTTCCTCTGTCGTCTTGTATTCCTGATCGGGGCCGATATAGTAAACACCGTCTCTGCCTGCGTTCGAGTTGCTCAGTGTAAGCGTTACAATTCCGCCGTTATCGCGAATACGTATCGTCGCTTCGGCGGTTGCGCGTCCTCCGTCTGACGACGCCCCTCCTGTATAATAATGGTTAGAGCCGGTGTTCTCTACCGTCAGCTCAACCTCCGAGCTGCCGTCAATGGCAGTCGCTGTCCTGTTAGGTATATCAGCCGCAATCTCAGCATGTTCGATAACCGCTTCAAATTCCAGACCCATCTCCCGCGCTTCGCTGATAGAGAGGTCGATATTTTCCGGTCTCATATAGTGATACGTTTCAAGCTGGTCTGTGAAATGAGTAACATCATTACGCTTGAATGGTGTCTCATTCTTAATCGTTATCAGATACTCCGCTTTCGAGCCGAAAAACAGCGCTCTGCCGGTTGAGTTAGCGTAAATCAGCTTATCTTCATACAAACGCGATTTTTCCATCTTAATCTGACCGTTTGCATTAATTGTTGCCGTCTTGGTCGCCTCGGCAGATGACGTATACGGGTCGGCAAAATAGAAATGCTCCTCCGCATCGACATGGTTCGTTATATTAAACGTCGACCCGTTGCCGTTAATAGCCTTCTCCTGTTCTTCATCTTCATACAGAATTACTTGCGGTCCGTATCTTAAATTCTGGGAAATATATCCGATACCCGCAGTGTTTACGGTATTCGGACTCTTTACCGTCCACTTCATCGTAATCTCGCCGTTTTCGCCGACTTCACAGATTATGTCCGTAACACTGCGCGCCTGACCTATATGTATAGTAGCAAGCAGATATTCCATGCCGTCTACTGTCACATATACCTCTGAATACTCATCACCGGATCTCCATGTATTATACCGGTAATGACCTGCCGTTATTGCCTCCGCAAGTCCGTCGCGCCACTTGAGTCCCGCGGGCAGCTTAAGCGTATCTTTAAACACTACATACTGTATATGATCTGCGCCGTAGCTTATTCCCTCCCGGTCGTCAATAAAAATCCAATATCCCACATCCGCAACAGAAATTGTTCCGTCGCTGTTCTGTCTGGCATACGGATCATAGTCCTTACCTAACTTGGCTGACTTGCCTACATTATGCTCATCCGGCTCTGTCGTCCATACCGACTCGAAATACTCTCCGGTCGTTATAACGTCTTCGATTTCGTCATCCGGGAATATCACAGTATCATTGTATTCCTTCGTCCAGAAATCCCCCGGCGCGCCGACAGCCCATATGCGTACTTTGCCGCCTTTCTTACTGTTTGGATATGTAAAATGGAAATAATCAGGTATTTCTATAGTCGAACCTTCATTACACGGGCCGATTTCAAAATAATAGTAATTCGTTCCATCTATGTGATGATATTTTGCCGGAACGGTGTACAACTCTCTTAAATTCTGATCTTTAGTAAATACACAATCCGGATCCGCTTCAATATATAATCTGTATACATATCCCTCGCCGTCATTTGATACGAATACTCTGACATTGTCTACCTGACCCGTCAGCCATTCGTCGCCGTCGTTGTAAATCTCAAATTCAGCTTTCGGAGCTATACTATTATCCTCCGACGGAATTTTCTCTCCAGCAAACTCATCGTCATTACTGTCAACTGCGCCCTTCAGAAGTGTATCTGTAAACGCGCTTTCCGGAACATTCAAACCATGCTCCTTAAACATTTCTATAACTTCTTCAACGTACTCGTGTCCTTTGATTGAGGCAATATTATCGCCTCCGGCAAAAGCATAGTCGCCAATACCGGTTATAGCGTCTATATTCTCAAATCCAACAGAAGCCGCGCCGCTCAAATTGAACGCGTAGTCGCCTATCTTTGTAACGGTGTACTTACCGTCCATGCCGACCTTTTCAGGAACGACAAATTCGTTCTGCGTCATTTGGGCCGCATAAATAAGAGTGGCTTTATTGCCGCTTTCCAGTTTATACAAGTCTCCCGTTTCCGAAACGTAATAGCTACCCTTCGCGAGATTATCAAGAGGAGCGCTAAGTCCTGTTGACGCGTTTCCGTTCGTTATTTCAAATTCATTTTTGCCCTCAAACACATATGCGCTCGCGTGAGCTGACAGACTGTTCAGCACACCGGCGGCAATCTGATCGATAGTATCGCAGAAATTCACTGTAACGCCTGTAACGCCGTTAAACATATTTAAACCGACATTTGTAAGCTTTGCCGATTTTATATTAACCGTTTCAAGTGAGGTACAATTTTCGAATGCGTTACCTTGCAGGCTAGTGAGCGATTCCGGCAGAGTCACCTCGCGAAGACTTCTGCAGCCCTGAAACGCCAAATTCGATATGGATTTCAGGTTTTCCAGGGACTCCAGATCAATGTATCTCAAAGCTGTACTGCCCCTGAACGCTGAGTTCTCTATTCTTTCAAGCCGGCTTCCTTCTTCAAACCTCACATCCTGTAAACGAGTACATTCTGCAAAAGTCCACGTGTTCAGCGTTTTAAGACTCTTCGGGAACGCTACACTTACGATTCCGCTCTTTTGAAATGCGTTTTCTACTATTTCCTCAAGATTTACTATATTGGTAAGGTCAATTTCTTTCAGACTCGCGCAATCCAAAAACATTCCTCTACCCAGTGCAGGAACATTATACCCCAATGTCGCTTCAACCTTACAGCCTTCACCGAATGTAACCTTCTCAAGAGACGTACATCTGTCAAACATCACACTGCCAAGCTTTGTGATTATCGCATTGCCGGGAATAGTTATTTCCTTCAGACTCGCGCAGTCCATAAACATTCCGCCCGTCCAGTCTCCTGTTGCATCAAGAATAAGACCGGGATACTTCAGGTTTTCAAGATTGATTGACTCAAGTTTGGAGCATCTGTAGAAAGCGCCGTAAGAAATCTTAGTCAGACCCGTGTTTTCCTCAAAATACACATTTTCCAGATTTTTACAATCTGCAAACGTATACTTGTCAATATATAATGTGGTTGACGGAATATAAAGCTCCTTGAAGCCTGTATCATAAAAGGCCCCCGATTCCTCAACACTTCTTCCGTACTTGCTCGTTGCGTCGGAGCTGGCACTATAAAAGTTCACAAAGGATACCTTGCTTAAATCAAATTCGGTAAGTCTCTGACAACCGCTGAAAGCACCGTTTATATTCACACCCGCACCGTCTGGAACAACGACCTTCTCCAGCGATGTGCAGCCCGAAAACGCGAAATCGTTGAAGTTTACCGTCGTTGCGTCGGTATTGATAACCAACTCCGTTATACGATATTTCATATACGCCAAACGATTTTCATTCCAGAAGTCTTTTATGTTAAGAGCGCTTCCCGAAAGACCCTTTTTGGTAATAGTAAGCGTATATGACGCATCCGCGTTTATCGTGAAATCGTATGCTGCGCCGTCAATAATATTGTTCACGCTCATCAACATAATCTCGGGCATACCGTAACAATCATTGCTATGCTTATGCGGGAATATACCACAGATTTTATTGCCGTATTCATCAAAGCAATCGCCCGTGTGCTCATGCTCGTCAAGCTTGCAGTAACGCTTTTTTGGCACTTCCGTCTCTTTAGGCAGCTCAAATAACGACTGTTCCGCAGGCATTGCTGTGGAACTGCCTTCGCTTGGTTGGTATGTGCCCTGCGGAATATCTCCTACCGTCGGATCGGGACTTGGGGGCATAGATACCGACGGCGCCGGCGAAGTTTCAGTCTCTTCGCCGCCAGCTTCGGGACTTGCCGTAGACTCTACCGGCGTATCGCCTACCGCGATGTCTCCGTCATCTTCGTTATCACTATCCGTATTCCCGTCTGCATCCACATCCGTGCTGCTGCCCGTGCCGCCAATCACGTCGTCATCATCCGGTAAATCAGCGCCAGAATCCGCGCCGCCGTTTTCGGTAGTGTCATTGTCAACATCCGGCATCGGAACTCTTTCTGAAGGTAAATCTCCGTCCGTTAAATCCTCGTCAGACTTGTCAACCTCCGTTTCAAAGCAGCTGTCGTCATGGACATGCTCCTCCATACCGCAGACAAGCTCCTTAAAGGTATCATAACAGCCATCGTCGTGCTCGTGCTCCTCACCCTCGTCAAGATTGCAGACAAACTCCGTGTATTCCTCATAACAGGAACTGGTATGAGTATGCTCCTCCATGCCACATATTGCGCTTCTTTCAATAGTAATAGCAGGAAGAATAAGTAAATATGTAGTAACAAATACAACGACCATGGCAAGACTCGTCACGACCCTGAACCATCGTCTGCGTCTATGATGCTGCAATATAAACTCTGCCGCTTTTTTGAGTATAGAATTCATATAGCGTTTACTTCCTTCCTTCCTATATTTTGATTTCAGCTGTCTAACCAAATTTAATTCATTTCTAAACTGCATCTTACTGTTATCCTCGCAGTACCTCCGTAATTACATGTGAACAGGCTCAAATCCCAATCGCCGGCCTCCATTTCCTCAATGGCTGTGCCGGGGAGCGTCTCCATCGTCTGCACCACATATATAAACTCGTTGTTATCAGTATCAATAAGCCGTATAACGCTTCCGGGGGTTAAATTCTTTATGTTTCCGAAATGAGTTTTATAATTATGCGCAGCTATTATAAGATTTCCATCGTATGCTGAACCTTTGTAACGGCAGGGCGATGATCTCAGCCCCGGATATGTAAGCTCCGAAAGCACCGGCAACTCCAGACCAAGTTCATCTATGTAGAGAACGCCGATGTAATCACGCCCGTCTATCGTCTTTATCGGCATCTCCATTTCAGGAAAAAGCATATACATCGGCGCATCCTCCTCATATGTGTTTTCCACATACGGCTCATGCCCCATATAATGAACCACTTCATCGTCGTCCGAAGTTTCCGCTGTCTCATCACTTAAAAGCCTTACTATTTCCTCAGACTTCCTGCCCGCGTTTTGCTCCGACCACAAATTATATGCGGCGAGTCCAATCGCGAATACAAGGAGCACCAGTCCCAAAGACATAAAAAAGGTACCGCTTTTGCTTTTTTTATTCATTTTCCTCCGCCTTCCGCGCACGTCCGTAGCCGATAATAAACAACAGTAAACCCAATACCGCCGCTATCGGAACCGGCCACCAAAGCTGACCTGTCTGCGGCAGTTTTTCTTTGGGCTGTGCGCTGCTCGTGTTCGAACCGCTATCCGTGTCGTTCGTCCGTTCACTACCCTCTTTGTCAGGGGTAACAGGAAGATTCGGCACGTTTGGATCATCATCGTTTGGGTCATTGCTGCCCGTGCCTCCGGCAGGGTTTCTGCCCGGATCATGCGGATTATCCGGATCAGGCGTACCGTTCGGATTAACCGGATCAGGCGTACCGTTCGGATTCGATGTGTTCTGCGGCGATGGTGTGTCGTGTACCTCGTCCTGTTCTCTCGAATATGTATTTGTTACCGTAACCGCCGTGCCCGTTTTGCTTTGCGAAACAACGTAGCCGTCCGGTACATCCTTTTCTAATATTTGCCACGTGTACTTATCAGAAAGAGTCGTCCACGTATATTTCCAATTGTTTGATTTACTTAACTTCACTGATTCATAAATTTCATTATCACGAATCAAATAAACTGTTATGCTCGCGGGACGCTTATCCTCATTACCTTTATCGCTCCACTGCTTAACCACACTCAGGCTTGTATAATTGCCTGACGAATATTGCGGCCGGCGGTTCGGCGCCGTTGTCGGCGGCGCCATTGTCGGCGGCGCCATTGTCGGAGGCACTGTTACCGGAGGTGCTGTTACCGGAGGTGCTGTTACCGGAGGCGCTGTTACCGGAGGCGCTGTCACCGGAGGTGCCGTTACCGGAGGTGCCGTTACCGGAGGCACTGTTGCCGGAGGTGCCGTTGGCGGAGGCGCCGTTGTCGGCGGATTCGTTTCAACTACATCTCCAAACAGTTCAATCTTCGGTTTCGCTGTTACTCCATCATATATCCATATCCAATGATTTTTATCCGCTCCGTCAGCGCCCGATGTTGTAATCGAAAGCTCCGCATTCGGCAGACAAATCAAAAACGGTTCTGCTTTATATGTATAATATCCTATAGTGCAGTCATTGCTCATGACAAGATACAAACCCGTGCTCTGGTCTGCAAATGAAACCTTGCCATCTTGATTTGCGCCTCCTCTGTAAACCGGATCTATTTCCTCATGATGCAGACTCACATAACTCGCGAACGCATCGACAGGACCTTTGCCGTTATTCTTACGCATATCAAAATCAAACGGATAGTCAGCGAACATTCCGATAGGTATGTACTCTACATCTGAGGTAACCTCCGCCACTTTGTATATTTCGACGTTAGTCCACTGAACAGGCTCACCGCCATATTGGTACTCAATAGTCATTGATACCTTCCTGGTTGTATCTATAGCGTCGTAATAGCAAAACGCGTTAATGCACACAAGTATCGTCGCAAGCATACACGCAAATGCAGAGTATACTTTTTTCCTCATGAACGTCACCATCCCTTGATTCATTTACCATTTATCATTTATATTTTATAAACAATCCTATCAGCAGTATCATAAGCAGCGGTAGCGCCAGTATCGGAGCCACTAAAACAGGGTCAATCTGCATTGCGTCCGCGCCTATTCGAAGCGAAAGATCATTGATATTGTCAATCCTATGACCGCGCACGAGCAGTCGGTGCGAATTAATACCATACGGCGTACATGTGATAAGCGTGCAGTAATCCTCACCGTCAACGACATTTACCTCGCGTGTATCGTCAGGTGTTACGATAAGTATCTGATCAACCTCGTACGTAAGCGTCGAGTCAAGGACATTCAGCATGAATATATCACCCTTCACAAGCTCGTTCAGATTCGAGAACAGCTTTGCCGAGACAAGTCCTCTGTGTCCGGATATCACCGCATGCGTATTCGCGCCGCCTATCGGAAGCGACGTCCCCTCGATATGACCCGCGCCGATTTGCAATACCGTTTCGTCAATTCCGTGATACACTGCAAGCGAGAGCTTGAGCGTAGGGATATTCACATATCCCATAACACCGTCATTCGACACATTCAACAGCTTGTAATACGTCTCTCTCTCCTCTGCGCTCAGGCTGTACAGACCGCCTTTGCGGTATATTATTTCATTGAACTGCCGCGCGTTTTCCCATTCCATGGCGTATTCGTCGTCATCCATATTATCCACCTTTTGGACATAGCTGCCTATCGCCCTCGACTGGTGGAATGAATTCCAGTAATTGCTCACCGTCGGGTACAGAAGAAGCGCTACACCTGCCAAAAGCACACCCAGCAACGCTTTTGTATAAAAATCAAATTTTATTTTCATACAAAACTCTCCTCCGGTAAACTTAATCACTTGTTTTCATTTAAGATTTGGTCGAACTCATACGCTTTTTCGCAACAAGCAGAATTGCCGCACCGACTGCAAGTATTGCGCCGATAACGTAGATTACGGTCGTACCTACACCGCCTGTTTCCGGAAGGGGCGGTCCGCCTGCGTTTTCAACCATAATAGGAATGGTCGAATTTTTGTTTATACCGTTTTTCGGATCCTCTTTCATTGCCTCCTGCAACTGACCGTCTATAGTTGCCGTAAGCGATTTGATGGAACCGTCACCGTCATTGTCGTAAGTCGCAGTAATAACAATCTTAATCGGGCTTTTCAGCTTATTATATCCCGGAGGAGCTTCAGTTTCCTCAAGGAAATATGTACCTTCCTCAATGCCGCTTATCATAGCCTTACCGGAAGAGTTCGTTACAATCACCGCCGCATCTGCATCGTCACCGGTACCCGTAGTCCAACCGCTGACCTTGTTGTTGTTGAGTTTCACATATTGCTTCGGTGTTCCATCCGACTCATTGGTGCCCGTTCTGTAAAGCTTGAACTTCGCGCCCTCGAGCACATAATCATGCGCACCCGCTACAGCCTTTGTGATATCAAGCGCGAATGTATATGATTTAACGGTCTGCGGCGGAGTTGAGGTTTTCGACTCACCGTCACTCGGATTGTTGGAATACTCAAGATATACAGTGTTCGAATTTCCTGTTTCACCAACAACCGCGTTCGCGTTCAGTGTCGCGCTGTATGTAACAATTATGTAATAACCTGTAGGATAGTTTTTAATATTACCAAAGGTAAACGTCATATACGTACCGTTATTACCCATAGACCTTTTTGAATAAGAATAGTCAGTTGACTTTACAAGGTCTTTTCCGTATTGTTCGTATACAGTATCAGACTCTTTCTTTGCAATTATTACCTTTATACTGCTTTCATCCAATGTAAGTCCATTCGACAACGTATCTGTTATCATGTAGTTATACGTATCATAACCTCTCGTCTCGGGAATTTTTGATACAATCTTATAATTTACACTATCTCCTATTGACAAAGAATTGGAGTCCTTTGTATCGTCAGTCCACGAACTAAGACCAGGTATGGGGTCAAAAAACTTTTCAATCGTCGGTCTGCTCAGCTTAAGCATCACGTCAGCACTCGGCTGTGTGGTGGTAAGCTCAAGCGTAGCGATAACAGCGTTTTCACCTTCAGTCGGCGATGTATCCTGTATAAGATAATATCCGAGTTTAAGATTGCTTACAGTATACGACTTAGCGTCATTAGATGTCGCATCAACATACTCTACTGTATTAGACTCCTTTACAACATCAAGCAGCTTCGATGCAAAGACCTGAAGCTCGAGCTGGTTCGCGTCACTCTTATTCTCAAGAGTTCTGATTGCATCAACAAGCTCCGGATCAGTCGCATTAGGCATCGCAAACTGCTCCTTTAAGAATTTTCTCACATCCTCGCTGTATATACGATAAGCCAGCTTTTGATCAGTAGAGGCGCTCGAGTTGTAAGCAGCGTCAAAAATTCTGTAAATCCTGAATTTTTTACCCTCTATCGAGACCGCGTCATCTGGTGACGTAAGCGTAATTGAACCGGGGTATGTACCTTCAGGCTGAGGAATTGCCATCGGCATAATCTCAGCCGCCAATGCAAGCGTTGACAGAACAACCGTCAGAACGAGAACTGCCGCCGGTATGATGCTTAAAAACCGTGTAATCTTTTTCATAAACTTTTCATCCTTTCTGGAAAAATTATTTATCTTAAATATATTTATATACAGGGAATGCTTATCCCGTTAAC
>JAFLUB010000025.1 GCA_022509025.1 Oscillospiraceae bacterium
CCATCGGTAGATGGCCGCCCGTGATAGTAATGCGATGTCAAATTTTCAATACCGCCTTTAGGGGGTAAGCAAGTGCTGCCCCTTCTAGGGGCTGAGCAAACCACCAGTTCACTGGTGGTTATGATTTCCTGAAAGTTTAATATCAAAACTGAATCACACCGAGCGCACTGAGTATTGACGATACGAGAATAGCCACGATAAACACAGGCGCAATATACTTTATCATCACATCAAACAGCTTCTTACGCTTGAATGCTGATGATTGTTCCACCTCTTTGTGAATCACGCTCACTCCGATTACATACGCTATGAATATACATGTCAGTAATGCGAGGATAGGCATAAGCACTGAGTTTGTTATAAAGTCCATCATGTCAAGTATGCTCATGCCTCCGATAGTGACTCCGCTCCATGTGCTGTATCCGAGAATGGGCGGTATGCCGACAAGGAATGAGCCTATACCCGCGCCGATAGTTGTTTTCTTTCTGTCCCAGCCGAACTTATCGCATAATGATGAAACTATTGCCTCCATTATTGATATGGACGAGGTCAGAGCCGCGAGAAGAACAAGGATAAAGAACACTGAACCTATAACAGTAGACATACCCATGCTTTCGAATACCTTCGGAAGAGTTACAAACATAAGTCCGGGTCCTGCGCCAAGCGCTGTTTCATCACCGCCTGAGAATGCAAAGACTGCCGGGATTATCATGAGTGATGCAAGAAGCGCAATGCCGGTATCAAAAATCTCGATGCGGCTGACATTTTTCTCCAAATCACTATTTTTAGGCAGATACGAACCGTATGCTACCATAATACCCATGGCAAGCGACAGGGAATAGAACATCTGACCGAGCGCTCCCAAAATTCCCGCTACTGAAAAATGTGAAAAGTCCGGTATAAACAAATATCTGAGTCCTATCGTTGCTCCCGGCAGAGTCACTGAGTAAATTGCAACGATTATGGCGAGCAGGATAAGCATCGGCATGAGTACGGTGCTGAATTTTTCAACGCCCTTCTGAACTCCGCGAAGAATAACAATTGTCGTTACAGCGGAGAATATAAACTGGAATAAAAGCTGTTGCCTGGGAGAGGCAAGCATTTCATTGAAAAAGTTATCACCTGCCGCAGCGCTGTGACCGCCTGTTACGAATGTTAAGGCGTATTTTATAACCCAACCGCCTATTACATTGTAGTAGGGCTGAATAATCATTGGTATAATTGTTGCGATGATCCCGAGAAAAGCCCACTTTTTGCTTAGTTCGCCGAAAGCGCACAGCGCGCTTTTGCCTGTCTTTCGTCCTATTGCGTTCTCAGCCACCATAAGCGTGTAGCCGAATGTCAGAACAAGCAGAATGTAAAAAACAAGGAAAAGTCCGCCGCCGTATTTTGCTACGAGATACGGAAAACGCCATATGTTTCCCAGACCCACCGCGCTGCCAGCCGCGGCAAGCACAAAGCCTAAGCCTGTTGAAAATGTGTCTCTTTTGTTCATAAATAAATACCCCCTTTGGTAAAATTTTTATAATATTAGTATAACCTAAGATACGACTATTTTCAAGTAAAATATATAAATATGTAAAAACATAGTTTTTAATATAAAAATGAAAAAAATACTTGACAAATAATTTAAATAAGAGTATAATATTATTCGTTGTTACGGCGGTATAGCTCAGCTGGCTAGAGCACACGGTTCATACCCGTGGTGTCAGTGGTTCAAGTCCACTTACCGCTACCACGTCGGAGCGAGCTTTGCTTGCTCCGTTTTTTTGTGCCCAAAATCAGTCGCCCGCGCCGCTGCTCCTCCTTTTCCTCAAAAAGCCACGTGCGCGTCGCCTGTTCGCTTGCAAGCGCGCTCACGACGGCGCCCTGTCGCTACCGACTTTTTGCGGATAGCGCGCCTTCGGCGCGTAATTATGCGATTTTTTCACTAATGTTATAGAGAAGCTGGATGTTTGATAAAAAAGTATTGCGAAAATGCAACGGAAAAGTTAAGAATAGGTAACAAATATACGGCTGTTATTGACAGAAAATATGATATATGATAATCTATATATAATAAGGAGAAAGGGGGCGTTATTATGACGTCAGAATTAATGATGGAAGGCTCAAACACAGTTAGTTCGATTGTATCACTTATTATATGGGTGCTTACAATTATAGCAGAGTGGAAGATATTCACAAAGGCAGGAGAAAAGGGTTGGAAGGCAATTATACCAATTTACAGCGGTTACATACTTTTCAAGATTGTCTGGAAGACAAAGTGGTTCTGGCTTGGCTTAGTGGGTGCAGTTGTATTCTCAATCTTATATAGTGCAGCTCTCGGATTGATGATTGCATCATCTACGGTTGCCGGAGTTATTTTGATGATTATATCTATAATACTACTGATTGCTCTTATAGTGTTAGGAATCAAGTTGTACGTTAATCTTTCGAAGGCTTACGGACACGGCGCAGGATTTGCCGTGGGATTGATTTTCCTTAATGTTATATTCATACTTATCCTTGGATTTGGAAGCTCACAGTATGTCGGCAATCCGGATAACAAATAATTAAACAACCGAAAGCTCTGATTTATCCAAGTCAGAGCTTTTTTTTGTTGACTTTTTCATTTCTAATTGATAGAATGAATAAAAAGACTTAAGGAGACCAACAATGAAAAAAATACTTTGTTTTGGAGATTCTAATACATGGGGACATGACCCTGTTGACTGTTCGCAGCTTCAGAGACCGTGGCCGGTAGTGCTAAGAGAACTTCTGCCTGAATATGAAATTGTTTCGGACGGACGCTGTGGACGCGCGACAAAGTTCGATGTTCCCAATATGCCGGATACTAATGGTATAGAGAAATTCCGTGAGAGGTATCTTACAGAGGATAATCACTTTGACCTTATTATAATAATGCTCGGCACAAACGACTTATTAAACCATTTTGACTGTTCGCCGGAAGAGACTGCCGAAACGCTTAGCGCATATGTCAGGGAATGTCGCGAAAGATTCAAGGACCAAACACCCAGAATACTTCTTATGTCGCCGATAGAGGTAAAGGAAGATGTGACACGAAACCCTATTTTTAAAGACCAGTATGACATATCGGCTGTCGATAAATCAAAACGGTTTAAAGAGGCTATATCCGCTGTAGCTATGCGAGAGGGTACATTTTTTCTTGCCGCAGCTGATTTTGCTGAGGCGTCAGTGATTGACGGTGTGCATATGGAGCCGGAGGAGCATAAGAAGCTTGCCGCGGCTGTGGCTGATAAAATCAGAACAATTTTCGGGAGCAGATAAATGATAAGAATTTCAGACATAAAACTGGGACTTGATGATACAGAATCGGATTTAAGAAAAAAAGTGATGAAAAAACTGGGTGTGAATAACGTCAGATCGCTCAGGATATCTAAAAAGTCAATTGACGCGCGCCGTAAGCCGGATATATACTACGTCTATTCGGTTGATGTGGAGGCGGATAATGAAGAGAAGCTGGTTAAGAAAATCAGGAACGCGCAGATTATTGAGAAAAAGCCATACGAATTTCCGAAAAATAACGGTACGGATAAAACTATTGTCATTGCCGGAACAGGTCCGGCGGGACTGATGTGTGGACTGACGCTTGCACAGAACGGTTTTAAGGTAATTCTGCTTGAACGCGGCAAATGTGCCGAGGACAGGAAAAAGGATGTTGATTTATTCTGGGAAACCGGTTCTCTCAACGCGGAATCAAATGTTCAGTTTGGTGAGGGCGGGGCAGGTACGTTCTCGGACGGTAAGCTGACAACGGGAATAAATGATTTTCGGATACAAAAGGTACTTGAGGAATTCCATAAGCATGGAGCGCCGGAAGAGATACTTTACAGCGCAAAGCCGCACGTTGGCACGGATAATCTGTACAATATGGTAATATCTATACGTGAAGAAATAATACGTTTAGGCGGCGAAGTGCGGTTCTCCAATAAGCTTGTTAATATAAAAACGGATAACGGAACCGTATGCGCGGCTGTGGTACAGGGCATAGACGGTGAATATGAGATTGAAACAGAAAATATTGTCCTTGCTATAGGGCATAGCGCAAGGGATACGTTTGAAATGCTTCGTGATATAAATATTAATATGGAGCAAAAGAACTTTTCCGTGGGTGTCAGAATAGAGCATATTCAGGAAATGATAAATAAGAGTCAGTACGGTAAGTCGCATAAGCGTCTTGGTGCAGCGGATTATAAAATGTCGGTGCATCTCGACAACGGCAGAGGTGTGTATACATTCTGTATGTGTCCCGGCGGCACGGTGGTTGCGTCAGCATCGGAAGAGGGCGGTGTGGTGACTAACGGCATGAGTTACTTTGCCCGCGACGGTAAGAATGCCAACAGCGCATTGCTTGTCGGTGTGACACCGGAGGATTTTAAATCCTCAGACCCGCTTGCCGGAATGTATTTTCAAAGAGAAATTGAGCAGAAAGCATTCGGGATATGCGGCGGAAATTATAGTGCGCCGTGCCAGAAGGTAGGAGATTTTCTTGGAACAGAGAGCAATAAAGATGAAGTTTTGCCAACCTACCGTCCGGGTGTTGTATGGACTGATATGAGCAGTATTTTTCCGGAATTTATAGTAGATTCCCTGCGTGACGCTTTGCCGTTAATGGATAATAAGCTAAAGGGCTTTGCAGATGCGAACGCAGTTATGACGGGACCTGAAACGCGTTCGTCATCGCCGGTGCGGCTTGTACGCGACAAGAAAACAATGCAGTCAAATATAAAGGGACTGTACCCTTGCGGCGAGGGGGCAGGATATGCCGGCGGCATAATGTCAGCTGCTGTGGACGGAATAAAGATTGCGGAAATGATAGCTATCAATACTTCAAAATAGTAATAAACAGAAATCGATAAATCATATCAGATTTCACGAAAGAGAAAAGTAGGCATACATGGGTATTGTAGGGCTTATTTTCCTGAAAAGCGCATAACAGCGGCGTTTTTGATAAAACACCGCTGTTAAATTTTTATACAAGAGAATCATAACCACCAGTAAACTGGTGGTTTGCTCAGCCCCTAGAAGGGGCAGCTCTTGCTTACCACCTAAAGGCGGTATTGAAAATTTGACATCGCATTACTATCACGGGCGGCCATCTACCGATGGCTGTCCTCTTTATTTGCCTTTCTTCTCTCCCGTAAATGGGTAAATATATTCTGCTGATATGCGTGCCTATCAAATATCATTATTGCACTTTTACTCTTGATATACCCCATAGATTGTGATATACTTACATCTGTAGGTTGAATACTCTAAATGTTTTATTTCATCTTTCACGTTAAAATCCTCCTGATATTTTTGTAATGCGATCGCCAAATCTCATTTCTATTATATCATGAGGTTTATTTATACTAAAGTTTTTTATCTACCACCAGTAAAACTGGTGGTTTAAATTACGCCTACTCGGCACCAATAAAAAAATCCCCGATGGAAACCATCGGGGAAATGGAGCGGAAGACGAGATTCGAACTCGCGACGTTCACCTTGGCAAGGTGACGCTCTACCACTGAGCCACTCCCGCATTACTCAATGAGTATATCACAGTAAAAATGAATTGTCAAGACTTTTTTGAAAATATTTTTATGGGATATAGATAAAGTACTTGTAAAAAATGAAAATATTTGCTATACTATACTTTGTACTAAACTTGAGAGGAGAAGAGAATAGTGGAAAGAAAGGGAAGATATGGAGAATACGGCGGACAGTATGCCGCTGAAACTCTTATGAACGCGCTTATAAGTCTTGAAGAGGCGTTCAATAAATATAAAAATGATGAAGAGTTTTTAAAGGAACTCAATTACTATCATAAGCAGTATACCGGCAGACCTTCCGTATTGTATTACGCGGAAAAAATGACAAAGGATTTAGGCGGCGCGAAGGTATATTTGAAGCGTGAGGATTTAAACCATACAGGCGCGCATAAAATCAATAACGTAATCGGTCAGTGTCTTTTAGCGAAAAGAATGGGCAAAAAAAAGGTAATTGCCGAGACGGGCGCAGGACAGCACGGTGTTGCCACGGCGACCTTTGCGACTGTTCTGGGTCTTGAATGCGACGTTTATATGGGCGTTGAGGATACACAAAGGCAGGCTCTTAACGTATTCCGTATGAATCTCCTGGGTGCTACTGTGCATCCTGTTGAATCGGGTACGGGAACGTTAAAGGATGCCACAAACGAAGCCATGCGCGCATGGACAGCGAATGCGGAGGATACATTTTATGTTTTAGGCTCTGCGGTAGGACCTCATCCGTATCCTGAAATAGTTAAATACTTCCAGAGCATAATAAGCATAGAGGCAAAAAAACAGCTTATGGAAGCTGAGGGACGTTTGCCGGACGCTGTTATGGCGTGCGTTGGCGGCGGCTCAAACGCGATAGGTATGTTTGCTGATTTCATAGATGAGCCGTCAGTAAAGCTGTACGGCGCGGAGGCGGCGGGAGACGGCGTTGAAACGGGACGTCATGCCGCAACGATAACCGGCGGAAGCGTTGGAGTGCTGCACGGTATGAAATCGTTGTTTTTACAGGATAAAGGCGGAAATATAATGCCTGTGTATTCGATATCCGCGGGACTTGACTATCCGGGAATAGGACCGGAGCACGCGCATATGGCAAAGACCGGCAGGGCGGAGTATTATCCGATTACCGATAAGGAAGCGGTTGACGCGTTTATGTATCTCTCGCAGATGGAGGGAATTATACCGGCTATAGAATCCGCTCACGCAATCGCTCTGGCGCGCAAGATTGTTCCGGAAATGAATAAGGACGAAATAATGGTAATATGCTTGTCGGGACGCGGTGATAAGGACGTGTATTCAGTAGCAAAGTATCTGGGCAAAGAAATTTCAGAAGACTAACAGAAGAACGGCACAAAACGTGCCGTTCTTCTGTTCAGATGTATTTTTGAAAAGTACGGCAATTTTAAAGCGTTTTTTAACCTCACGCCGAGTTCTCTCAAAAAATATTTCTTTCAATGCATCATACCGAGAGTTGTGTCAATAACAGAGCCTATATTTTTAAATATACCCTCGGTTTTCTTTGCTATTTTATGACGTTCACGATTTGTCATAGGATCTGTTATCATTGTGACAGCAGCGCCTACAACAAGTCCTGTTGCCATGCCTTTGAAAAATCCTGAAGCGTTATGCATCTCCTTAACCTCCTGTATTAATATTTGCAAACTTATTATTTGACGAAAACAGCGTATTAAAACATAAAAATAATGCCCCGAATTGAAAAAAAGACTGATGTAAAGAAAATTTAACAAAAAATATTGTTGACGAAATCGGAATAGTGTTATACTATATAGAATAGTATAATAGGATATGTGTACATTTTTGAGAAAGGCTATGGTGATTGATATGGCTAACATAAAACCGTTTTGCGGATATAGATATAATAACGAAAAATTTGAAACCTTGAGTTCAGTTGTTTCACCACCCTATTACGGTCTTACAGACGTAGATAAAGAAACGCTTTATGAAAAAAGTGATTACAACGCAGTACGTCTGTTTTCAGGCAAGAGGTTTGAGGATGATACAGCTTCAGACAACGCATTCACGCGCGCAAAGGGCTATCTTGATAAATGGATTGAGGAGGATATCCTTGTCCGTGATGAAGAACCTGTTATATATATGTACGAGCAGACAATAGAAATAGGCGGTACTCTTTATTCAAATACAAGCTTTGTCGCGCTTGTCGAGCTTGAGGAGATAGGCAGCGGTATGATTATGCCGTGCGAAAAGCCGCATGAAGGCTCAATGAATGACCATTATGAGCTGCTTGCGACGACTAATGCGGATATCAGCATGATTAACTGTCTTTATATGGAACAGGAGAAGGAGTTGTATAATCTCATAAGCGAGCTTCAGGAGGAGGAACCTGATGTTGAGTTTTCATCAGAAGAAAAATCGGGCGAAAATGTTCATCAGAGATTATGGAAAATATCTTATCAACCGACTATTGATTTTATCGTTGAGCGGTTCAAGGACTTAACACTTTATATAACAGACGGACAGACGAGATATGAAACGTGCATGAAGTACAGAAATCATATGAAGGCGAATAATCCGAACCACACAGGAAAAGAGCCATACAATTATATGATGATGGCGCTTTCCAACTCCAAGTCTGACGGTCTTGTGATTGTTCCTATGCATAGAGGCGTGAAAATGCCGAGAAAATTTAACGAGGCTATGTTCGTCGCTAATGCGCAGGATCACTTTAAGGTTGAGAAAATCATAGTAGACTCGAATGATGAGGAATTTGTTGATACCATGCTCAAGCAGATTGTCACAACCAAACCTGAAACACGGATTGCGGCATATTGCGGCGGAGACTATTTTTACAGAATGATATTACAGGATAATGATTACATAAAGAAAGAAGTTCATCCTGAAATGTCTAAGGAATACTGTCATCTCGATATAGTAGCGCTTAACAAGCTGATAATAGAGGATGCATTATGGATTGAGGAGGAAAAGTATGACGAGTGCGTAACTCCGTCAAGAAGCTACAGAGCTTGTTACAGAGGTGTGAATGACGGCAGCTATGATATCATGTTCCTTCTGAATTCCGTAAGAGTAGATCAGATTCGTAATATCACGGCGGTAGACGAGAGGCTGCCGGAAATGACTATAAGCGTGTTCCCGAAGCCGTCTGTGGGAATTATAATAAACGTAAAAGAAGACTAAAAAAATACTTGACAAGCCATGAATATTGTGGTAATATACTATGGTGACCGCATAGAATAGGTTTTAAATCTTTTTGAAAGTACCTATGATAGCGTGTCCTCAGAAAATAAGAGGAGGTGTTTTAAGATGTACGCAGTAATCGTAACAGGTGGTAAGCAGTATAAGGTTTCAGAAGGCGATACTATTTTCGTTGAGAAGCTGGAAGTTGAGGAAGGTTCTTCCGTAACATTTGACCAGGTGCTTATAGCCGGTGAAGGCGAGGACGTAAAGGTAGGCGCTCCGACAGTTCAGGGAGCGACAGTTGAGGCTAAGGTTGTAAAGAACGGCAAGGCTAAGAAGATTTACGTTTTCAAAATGAAGAGAAAGAAGAACGAGCGTAAAAAGAAGGGTCACAGACAGCCCTATACAAAGGTTGAAATCACAAAGATTAATGCCTAAATTTTACGCATAACCATTTGATTGAAAAGCGAGGTGTTTTAAATGGCTCATAAGAAAGGTATGGGTAGTACAAAAAACGGTCGTGACAGTGAGTCTAAGAGACTCGGTGCAAAGAGAGCAGACGGTCAGTTCGTTCTTGCCGGCAACATTCTTGTCAGACAGAGAGGAACTAAGATTCATCCGGGCAACAATGTTGGCAAGGGCAGTGATGATACCTTGTTCGCACTAATCGACGGTAAGGTTAAGTTTGAAAGAAAGGGCAGAGATAAGACACAGTGCAGTGTTTATGCCGACTAATTTGACTTTTCAGGCTGTTTTGGAGCGTATAGACGTTCCAAAACAGCTTTTTCATTTGAAAAATTAATAAAATCTTAAGAATTTAATTAATAAAATCATAAGAATTATCCGCTATACTATGTTCTGAAGGGAGGGGATTTAATGAAAAATATCATATTGATAGTTGACGATGACAGGGAAATAGTTGAAAGCGTGTCAATATTTCTGAAAGCCGAGGGGTACGAAACTGAAAAAGCGCATAGCGGACTTGAAGCCTTAGACATAGTTATGTCAAAGGATATTCATCTCATCCTGCTTGATATAATGATGCCTGAGCTTGACGGAATACAAACTCTTATGAAAATACGTGAGAGTAAGAATATTCCCGTTATACTTATCAGCGCAAAATCCGAGGACAGCGATAAAATACTCGGTCTTAATATCGGCGCTGACGATTACGTGACAAAGCCGTTTAATCCTTCAGAGCTTGTGGCAAGAGTAAAGTCTCAGTTAAGACGCTATACGCAGCTTGGCGCGATGGAGATTAAGCAGAATACGCTGATAATAGGCGGACTTTCAGTGAATACCGAGTCCAAAACTGTAACGGTGGACGGAGAAGATGTACGGCTTACACCTATAGAATACAAAATACTTGAACTTCTGTGTAAAAATCCGGACAGAGTATTTTCATCTGATGAAATCTATTCACGGGTGTGGAATGAGGAAGCGGCGGTGAATGATAATACAATCGCTGTTCATATAAGGCATATCCGCGAGAAGATTGAGATAAATCCCAAGGAGCCGCGCTATTTAAAGGTAGTGTGGGGAATAGGCTATAAAATTCAGAAGAAGGAAGGGTAATTCTTATGAAAAGGTTTTTGTGTTCAAGCGTAACAAAATTAATTGCGTTTATTCTGTGTTCGGTTTTTGCAGCGGCAAGCGCGTATTTATTTTGTATAGGGTTTATAAACAGTAACGGAGTAGTTTATCTTTTTGAGGACAGCTACGAGGACAGCTTTATGGCGCGTCAAAGCCTTAAAATGGCTGTGAGCAAAATTGATTCTGTTGTGTGGCAGGCGGAACGTATGAGAGAGGGTTTAGTAGCGTCCGTTGACGCGCAGGAAAACCCTCACGGATACGAAACCGTGACCGAAGCTCCTGTTGTGACACCATATCCGATTACCGCTGAGGAAGTACAATCACGCGTAGACGAGTATATCAAAAATGATATATACTTTCTTAAACAGAGAGAATGGGAGTATTACATTAAATATAACGGAAAAGAGTATGCCAATACATCCGACCGCTCATATGAAGCGTTTGATGGTGACCGAATTGCCTCAGGTGTGGTGTCGGATAGCACCAGATATATGTACTTTTCAAATCCTGACCATGTCTATTTTAATACAGTTCCCATGGACAGATTTGTTATGTGCGTGAGAATGTCGGATAATGCTTTTGCGGAAAATTCCGAGTTGTGGCAGGAGATGAAAGACAAGGGTGATAAAGCCGCGCCTAAGATAGTCGCTATGCTTATTGCACTTGTTACGCTTGCAGCATATTTGTTTATCGTTGCGGGACGTAAAGCGGAGGACGATGAAATACACCTGATGCTTTTTGACCGTGTATTTGCGGAGATAACATTTGTGCTTTTTGCTGCGGGTGTAATCGCAGAGGTGATGTTTAATATAGTTATATTTGAAGAGCTTATAATGTGGCAGGAAATAGGCGTTGGATATATTGGCATATTCGCAGTGACGCTTGCTATGTCGGCTATTGTTTTAGCGCTTGCACTGTCACTGGTACGAAGTCTGAAAGCGAAAGATTTTTTACGGCGTTCTCTTATATACAGATTTTGCAAATGGGCATTAGGGATTATAAAACGTATTTTAGGTTGGCTTTGGCGGATTGTGAAATGGTTTTTGAAAAAGCTCAGAAATGCAAAAAGCTCAATAATGAGGTTCGCGACAGGCAGAAAATCAAATATAGTGATTGCGGCGGCATTTTTGCTGTATAGCGGAGTAATATTTATAATTTGCACATTCTCAGGATTGGAGCGTATTGAAGCGGGGCTTGTTTTAGCGGTATTCTTAATTCTCATTGCATCAGTATTTGTAATGCGCCGTCTCAATGGATTTGAACGGCTCAGAGATGGGATATCAAAAATCCGCAATGGTAATACGTCACATAAAATTGAGGGGTGTCCTGACGGCGTATTATCGGCTATGGCGGATGATATAAACAGCATCGGCGACGGTATGCGCGAAGCGGTTAGTGAGCAGGTAAAGGCGGAAAGAATGAAATCAGAGTTAATAACAAATGTGTCTCACGATTTAAAAACTCCGCTCACGTCAATAATAAACTATGCAGATTTATTATGTGCCGAAAAGCTCACACCGGACGAGGCTAACGATTATGCGAAAATAATACGTCAGAAAGGCGAACGTCTCAAAAATCTGACATCGGATTTGTTTGATATTTCAAAGGTGCAGAGCGGTAACGAGGAATTTAATATTGAGGATATAGATATATGTCTTCTGATAAATCAGTCGATGGCGGAAATGAACGAGCAGATACAGAAATCAGGGCTTCAATTCAAGTTAAGCTGCGCGGATAAGGAAGTGTTTGTAAAAGCTGACGGCAGAAAGATGTCAAGAGTATTTGAAAACCTTATAGTAAACTGCGTAAAGTACGCTATGAAGAACACGCGTGTATATATTGATATAGTAGATATGGAGCATGACGCAGTGGTTGAGATTAAGAACATAGCCGGATATGAGATGGATTTTGACGAAAAGGAAATAGCTGAACGATTTGTACGCGGTGACAGCGCGCGAACGAGCGAGGGCAGCGGTCTGGGACTTGCAATAGTGAAAAGCTATGTCGAGGGCTGCGGAGGCAGTGTGGATATCAAGAAGGACGGAGACTTGTTCAAGGTAATAATACATTTTCTCAAATAAACTATTGACACTTCCGCCGACATAATGGTATTATAGCAGTAATAATTAAGAAACGGAGAACAATTATGTTTACAGATACAGCTAAAATATTCATAAAGGCGGGCAAGGGCGGAAACGGCGCAATATCGTTCCGCAGAGAAAAGTATATCGCGGCAGGCGGACCTGACGGCGGAGACGGCGGCAAGGGCGGCGATGTGGTTTTTAAAGCTGAAACAGGCATGACAACGCTTATGGATTTTAAGTATAAGAGAAAATATGCCGCCGAGAGCGGTATGGACGGTGCCGGAAAGAGACAGAAAGGTAAAAAGGGCGAGGATATTATAATAAAGGTTCCTCAGGGTACGATAATCCGTGACGGAGAATCAGGACGTATTATAGCCGATATGTCTAATCCGGAAAGCCGGGTAGTAGCCGCGCGCGGCGGTAACGGCGGCTGGGGCAACGCGCATTTTGCAACAGCAGTGAGGCAGACACCGAATTTTGCAAAGAACGGTCAGCCGGGTGACGAGAGAGAGGTTTCGCTTGAATTAAAGCTTCTCGCGGATGTAGGACTTGTCGGTTTTCCTAACGTGGGTAAATCCACGCTTTTATCCATGACGACAAAGGCAGACCCTAAAATTGCAAATTATCACTTCACTACGCTTGAACCTAATCTCGGTGTTGTCGATTTGGGAGACAGCAGAAGCTTTGTGCTTGCGGATATCCCCGGAATAATCGAGGGGGCGAGTGAAGGCGTAGGGTTAGGACACGAGTTTTTAAGACATATCGAGCGCACAAGGATTTTAATTCATGTTGTGGACGTATCAGGCATAGAGGGAAGAAATCCGATTGAGGATTTTGATATAATTAATGATGAGCTTTCGAAGTATGACTTGGCGCTTGAAGAGCGTCCGCAGATAGTCGCGGCAAATAAGACTGATATAATACAGGACGAGGATAGCTATAAGGCATTTTTAACTGAAATGGAAAAACGCGGTATTGAGGTCTTTGAAATCTCCGCGGCGACCAATAAAGGAGTTACGGAGCTTATGCAGAAAACTTATGAGGAGCTTTCTAAGCTTCCGCCTATCATAGTATTTGAGCCTGAAATGGATATTGACGAGAAGGAATATATCATGAAAGACGAAAAGGGCTATGAAATTACGCGCGATAATGAAGCGTATGTGATTTCCGGCTCATGGATTGAGGCTGTCGGCGGAAGCGTCAATTTCTCTGATAATGAGTCATTGCAGTACTTCCAGCGCGCATTAATTAACCGCGGTGTTATCGAGGAACTCATAGAAATGGGCATTCAGGAAGGACAGACAGTAAGAATCGGCGATTTGGAATTTGATTTTGTATTCTAATAATAACAATACAGCAGGGACACTAAAAATTAGTGTCCCTGCTGCGATTTTATGTGTTATCTTCAACGATATTTAAAATCTCCATCGCATAAGAGCGTGGTGTTCTGCCGTTGATTATATGTATTTTATAATCACAGTTATCATAGAAAGGTTTTCTGTCGTTAAAGCGCTTTTCGATATTTTCAATGCTGTCATGTCTCAAAAGCGGACGTGTTTTTCTTGCTTCTTCAAGACGTTCTTTAATTACGGAGAAATCAGGGGAGAGATTAAATACCAGCCCTGTTTCTCTCAGCGCGTCAATATTTGCCTTGTTTAATACAACACCGCCGCCTGTGGCGATTACAGCATTGTCTGATTTAGCCGCCTCTAAAACCGCCTCATGCTCAACTTTTCTGAAATATTCCTCGCCGTATTTATCGAAAATCTCGTTTATGCTCATATTAAGCTTTTGGGTAATTAAATCATCTGTATCAACAAGTGTATACTTTGATATTTCAGCGATAGCCTTGCTGATTTCTGTTTTTCCGGATGCCATAAAGCCTGTAAGGACTATGTTCATCTTCCGAACACCTCCTTTTTGATACGTTCCCCCATATCCTCAGGAAGAGTAACGCCCGTGAACAGCTCATAAGCGATAATTCCCTGATATATAAGCATTCCGAGACCGTTAACGGTTTTTGCGCCTTGTTCGCGCGCCCTTTTGAGAAACAGCGTCTCGTCCGGGTTGTATATCATATCGACAGCCGCGGTATGTTTACCGATAAATGATAAATCGTCAATTTCTTCGATATTCTCAATCGGGAGCGCATTTTCCTGCGGCTCCATACCCGCCGATGTAGTGTTTATAACAATATCAAAATCGAAACTGCTGATTTCTGTATTCACTTTAAAATTCTTGCATTTTAAAATGTCCTCGCTAAGACTTACCGCTTTGGATTTTGTTCTGTTCACAACGGTAATCTCCGCCGCGCCGTTGTCTATAAGTCGTATTAGGGTAGGCCGCACAACTCCGCCCGCGCCGAGAATAAGGATGCGGCTATCCTTAATTTCTATGCCCGCTTTTTTGAGCGCCATGCAAAAACCGTCCGCGTCGGTATTATAGCCGTAAAGTTTTCCGTCACGGTTGACGACAGTGTTAACAGAACCAAGCTCCTTTGCAACATCCGTTACAACATCAAGGTATTTCATAACCTCAACCTTGTGCGGAGCAGTGACGTTTATACCGCTTATTCCGAGCGCACGCATACCGTCTATTGCATTTTTCAGATTATCAGGGTGTACACACCATGCACTGTATACGTAATTATTATGTATCGTATCGGATATGAAGTTGTGCATAGCAGGTGAAAATGTATGCTCAACAGGATATCCGATGATTCCTAATTGTTTTGTGTGTCCGTTAATATCAAACATCTGTTTTTCTCCGTTCATTTCAGATATATTTTGCATCTATAAGTATACCATATATTTCACGGTTTGAACAGACTTTTTTTAAAATCATTTCTTCGGCTTTGACCTGAAAATGACCGACACAAGAAAACCGAAAATCAGCGCCGCGGCAATTCCTCCGGCGGATGATGTAAAGCCGCCTGTGAAAATGCCAAGAAATCCTTGCTCATCTACAGCCTTTGCCGCGCCCTTGCAGAGATTATAGCCAAATCCGGTAAGCGGTACTGTTGCGCCGGCCCCGGCAAAATCAACAAGCGGCTGATACACGCGTATAAGCTGCAGGAATACACCGAGTACCACGAAGGTCACGAGTATCCGCGCCGGGGTAAGCTTTGTCTTATCGATAAGGATTTGTCCGACTACACATATAAGTCCGCCGACTATGAACGCTTTTAAGTAATCCATTGTTTTATCCCTCCTATCAGTTTTCTATAGTTATGGCATGAGCAATCGCCGGTATACTTTCACCCTGTTCAACAGTCATCGGGTTCATTAAAGCGCCTGTTGCCATAACGAGTATTTTACTGAGATTGTGCTTTTTCAGCTCATTGAATATATATCCGCAGAACACGCTCCCGCAGCAGCCGCAGCCGCTTCCGCCCGCGTGCACGTCCTGTGCCTCGATATCAAATATCAGCTTTCCGCAGTCACGGTGGTTCTTGCGTATGTCAAATCCCTCTTTAAGCATAAGCTCTGTCAATATATCAGAGCCTATAACTCCTAAGTCACCGGTCAGAATCATGTCGTATTCCTCAGGCTTTATACCGGTTTCGTTAAAATGCGCTAAAAGCGTGTCTATAGCCGCCGGAGCCATCGCCGCGCCCATGTTGCTTATATCTGTAACACCTTTGTCAATCACCTTTCCGGTTGTGACGTGCGTGATACGCGGCCCTGCCCCTGAAGCGGCAAGCACTGCGCAGCCTGCGCCCGTGACTGTCCACTGCGCTGACGGTGTGCGTTGTCCGCCGTATTCAAGAGGATTGCGGAACTGTCTTTCAGAGGAACAGAAATGACTTGACGTAAGACACATCACATACTGCGCTCCGCCGCCTCCTATAAGCATACTGCCTATGGACATGCTTTCCGTCATGGTTGAGCACGCTCCGTAAAGCCCTAAAAACGGTATGTCAAGGTCGCGTACACTGTAGTGCGCGCCGACACACTGATTTAAAAGGTCGCCGGCGAGAATGTAGTCAATGTCGCTTTGTTTTAACTGCGCTTTTTCAAGCGCCAATAGCGCGGTTTGTCTTTGCAAAGTGCTTTCAGACTTTTCCCATGACTTTTCACCTAAAGTATCGTCCGTCAGAATCTTGTCAAAGCTGTCCTTTAAAGGTCCTTGTCCTTCTTTCACGCCCGCGATTGACGCGGCGTTCAGAATAATCGGCGGATTTTCTATTTTAACAGTTTGTCTGCCTATTCTTGTGTTCATATTAATCTCCATAGCCTTTCTGCCCACAAAAATACTTAAAACTAAATTTTAACGCTTTTATCGTGGGCAGATAAGGCGTTAAATGGAGATTATGCCCATGTGCGAGAAAATACTCGCACGGGCAATTAAATCGGATAACGTGATTTATCACGTTATCATCTCCTTAAAATAAACTAATAATCCAGTATACAATTCCGGCAATCCACGAGGCAAAAATACCATAGAGGATAACAGGCCCCGCGATTGTGAAAATCTTCGCGCCTACGCCCATAATCATACCTTCCGTTTTTGCCTCCAATGCGGGGGATACAACGGAATTTGCAAAGCCCGTTATCGGCACCACCGTTCCCGCGCCGGCAAATTTTGCTATTTTCGGATAAATATCAAGTCCGGTTAGCAGCGCGCCGAAGAATATCAGCGTGATTGATGTAAATGTTCCCGCGCTTTCCTCGTCCAACCCCCATTTCTTGAACAGCGTTAGAAGACAATGGCCTATCACGCATATAATTCCTCCTGAAACGAATGCCTTTAAAGAATTAGAAAATATTTTGGAATTAGGCGTTTTGGTTTTTATATATTCGTTATATTCTTTGTTCGTCATTTCATGCTTCATCTTTCTTCACAGCCTTTCTTATCTTTACATCTTAAAATACGTGTAAGGAACCCGCATTTGTTTGTCTGAATTTAGCATTCCGAATAATTTATAAAATATGCCGTATTTGTGAACAAAAAATAAATTTTGCAAAAAAATAACCTACAGCGGTTGAATTTTACTTTGTTTTGATATATACTTATCGGGTACAGAATTTTTGCGGAGGCGCAAAGGAATGTTTGGATATGTCACGATATGTAAGGAAAAGCTGAGCGAGGAAGGCTTTAATACGTTCAGAGCGTATTATTGCGGGCTATGTAAAGCGATAGGAAAGAGATGCTCGCATTCTGCCCGCATGGGACTCAGCTATGACATAACATTTCTTGCGATTATTCTGTCCGCGGTTTACAAATCTGATGATGAAATAAAAAGAAAAAGATGTTTTCTTCATCCGTGGCGGAAAAATTCATGCGTCACAAACTGCGCGGCGCTTGATTATGCTGCAGACGCAGGCGTTATGCTTTCGTATCTTAAGCTTGTGGACGACTGGTATGATGACAGGAGCATAAAGTCACTTTTAGCAATGCCGCTGTTTTATTTCGGAATGAGAAAGGCAAAAAGACGTTTTCCTGATATTTATAACGGGATACAGACTTGTCTTGAAAAGCTCAGCAAACTGGAAAAAAACGGATGCCGGAATATTGACGAAACAGCGGATTGTTTCGCGAAAATTCTTGAAATCCTTTTTACGCCGGAGTTTATAGAAGATCCTTCTCAAAGGAGAATTCTTGCATGGCTCGGGTATAATATCGGAAGATGGATATACGTTATGGACGCGTATAACGATATCGAAAAGGATATCAAGCATAATAATTACAATACGTTTTTAAAGGAATATGAAGGACAGAATGCCATAGAGCTAAAAAAAGCTCTTAAGGAAAAGCTTCATGTATCCATGACCTTCACGCTTGAAAATGCCGCTTCAGCGTATGAGCTGCTTGATGCGGTCAAGAACCGTGAAGTGCTGGATAATATAATATATATTGCACTGAAAAATAAACAGGACAGTATTTTAGGAGAAGAGAATGAATCCTTATGAAGTTCTCGGCGTAAGCGAAGACGCCGACGAAGAAACAATAAAAAAAGCATACAGAGCGCTTGTTAAAAAATACCACCCCGACAAGTATGTAAATAACCCGCTTGCCGACCTTGCAAGTGAAAAGATAAAGGAAATCAACAAGGCTTACGACATGATAATGAATAAAGCTTCAAGCGGACAGGGCAGTAGCTATGGTAGTCAGGGGAGTTACGGCGGACAGGGCGGATATGGTCAGCAGACATACAGCGGACAGGCGAGTTTTCAGAATGTGCGTATACTTATATCCCAGTCGCGTATTCCTGAGGCAATGGCGATGCTTGAGAAGCTTCCGAGAACCGCGGAATGGTATTATCTTTCAGGACGCGCGCGTATGCAGATAGGTTGGTACGATCAGGCGATATCTTTTTTTCGTACTGCGGTCAATATGGAACCGGATAATATGGAATACAGAAGCGCTCTTGAAAATGTGTTAAACAGAAACAGGACATATACAAGCGTAGGCACAGGCGGAAACCTTTCGGGCTGTTGCAGTCCGTGTAATATATGCACAGCGTGCATGTGTCTGGACTGCTTATGCTGCGGATAATACAGTGAAAAATATGCGTTGCATATTACCCTTTTTTGGAACCCCACGTATAAAAATACGTCGGTGTTCCTCAAAACGGCAATCTGCTTGCATCTTTTCCGCGTCAAATGAAAATGGAAGGAGAATATAAATGAGTAATAAAGAACAACATATAACATCAATAGGTGGACAGGCTGTAATGGAGGGCGTTATGATGCGTGGTCCGTATAAAACTGCTGTTGCCGTAAGAAAACCTGACGGAGATATTGAATGTAAGGTAGAGGAAAACGGTACTAAAACAAGAAGCGCGTTTTTTAAGCTGCCTATAGTCAGAGGATGTGTAAACTTTATAGACAGCCTTGTTATCGGTATGAAAGCGCTGATGTACAGCGCCGAGTTTGTTGACCTTGAAGAGGAAGAGGGAGAGAGTGAGAGCAAGTTCGATAAATGGCTTGACGACAAATTCGGTGATAAGATAAAGGATATAGTGATATATGTTTCAATTGCTATTTCACTTGTGTTCAGCGTTTTGCTGTTTATGATTTTACCGACATTCCTCACAAGAGGCGCGGAAAAGCTGGGTTCGCTTTTGCCGGCAATATCAGCGTTTACCGATTCACATCTGTTCACAAGCCTTTTCGAGGGTATTGTGCGTATGGTTATATTCATAGGCTATCTTGCGCTTGTGTCAAATATGAAGGATATAAAGAGAGTTTTCCAGTACCACGGCGCGGAGCATAAGACGATAGCGTGTTACGAGGCGGGAGAAGAACTGACGGTGGAAAACATAAAAAAATTTGAACGCTTCCATCCAAGATGCGGAACAAGCTTTTTGCTGTTTGTAATGATAGTGAGTATTTTGCTTTTCGCGCTTTTGCCGAGAGTTGATATGATTATTTTAAGAGTAGCAATGCGCCTTGCGCTTCTGCCTGTTGTAGCCGGTATTTCATATGAGATAATAAAGTGGGCAGGAAGAAGCAAAAATGTATGTGTAACTTGTCTTTCAAAGCCCGGACTGTGGCTTCAGAAGCTCACTACGCGCGAACCTGACGAAAGCATGATAGAGGTTGCGATAGCTTCTATGGAACCATGTATACCGGATAATAAAGAGGACGACAGATGGTAATTAATTCTCTTGTGCGTTTCGCTGAGGACGCTCTGACGGAAAATGCGCGCTATGAAGCGGAACAGATGGTTATGAGCGCGCTTGAAATATCGCACACGGAGCTTGTTCTGCATGGAAGAAATCGGGAAACGACCGATGTGGATTTTCAAGCCGTGGGCGAAATGGTTGAAAGACGCAAAAAAGGCGAACCGCTCCAATATATTTTAGGCGAATGTGAGTTTATGTCGCTTGATTTCTATGTTGAAAGCGGAGTGCTTATACCGCGAAGCGATACGGAAACGCTTGTTGAAACGGTAATAAACGCGGCGGCTAAAGACAAAAAGGCAGAAATTCTTGATATATGTACGGGTAGTGGATGCATAGGCATAAGTCTTGCCCGTTTTTTGCCGTATGCTGAAGTAGATTTGATAGATATAAGCGATAAAGCGATAGAGGTCGCTTCAAAAAATATTATCAGGAATGATGTGTCTGACCGAGTAAAAGTAATAAAGAAAGATATACTTAACGAATATCCCGATAAACAATATGATGTTGTAGTATCAAACCCGCCATATATAGAAACCGATGTAATTGACACACTTCAGGCTACAGTCAAAGATTTTGAACCGCGCCTTGCGCTTGACGGGGGTGAGGACGGGCTTATATTCTATAGACGCATAGTATCCCTTGCTGATAAAATCATCCGTAAAAACGGAGTTCTTGCCTTTGAGATAGGCTATAATCAGGGCGAAGCGGTAAAGAAGCTTATGGAAGAAAAATTTACAGATGTGCGTGTGATACAAGATTTAAGCGGAAATAACAGAGTTGTGATTGGTATTTTAAAGTGAAAAAGCCGTATATGGCTTTTTTGTTTTCAAAATTTTTTCAGAATAACTAATAATCTCTTTGAAAAGAATATACATATCTCGAAAAAGTGAGGAGTGAGATTATGAGCGGAGCGATAATGATAACACAGCTTTTTTTCACGCTTATCATAGGTATGTATTTTCTTACAAAGCTCAAGGTGGAAAAATCGGATCTTAGAACAATAGAGGAACATTCCGCGAAGGAATCGGAGCATCTTAAGAATATGCGCCGCATATGTCTTTGCGAGCCCATGACAGAGGCGGCGCGCCCTGAGAACATGGATGAAATAATAGGCCAGCAGGATGGAATACGCGCTTTAAGAGCCGCGTTATGCGGTCCTGATCCTCAGCATATACTTATATACGGACCTCCGGGAGTTGGTAAAACAGCGGCGGCAAGGCTGGCGCTGGAATATGCTAAAGACAGCGAGGGTACGCCTTTTGGGAAAAACGCTAAATTTGTTGAGGTGGATGCGACTATCATGCGCTATGACGAGCGTTCAATAGCTGACCCGCTCATAGGCTCTGTGCATGACCCAATATATCAGGGCGCGGGCGCATACGGAACAGCCGGAATACCGCAGCCTAAAGAGGGCGCGGTTTCAAAAGCGCACGGAGGAGTGCTTTTTATTGATGAGATAGGCGAATTACCGGCGTGTCAGATGAATAAGCTTTTAAAGGTGCTTGAGGACAGAAAAGTTATGTTTGAAAGCGCGTATTACAGCCAAGAGAATAAGAATATACCTGAATATATACATGATATATTCAAAAACGGCATCCCCGCGGATTTCCGCCTTATTGGCGCGACAACGCGGAAAAGCGATGAGATTCCGGAGGCTATTCGCTCCCGGTGCGTGGAGATATGGTTTAATGAGCTTTCAAGGGACGATATAGAGAAAATAATCCTAAAGACGGCGAAACGTTTTTGTATACTCATGGACGATGGCGCTGTAAATATTATGTCGCAGTACGCGAAAAGCGGACGCGATGCGGTAAAGCTTTTGCAAATGGCGAAAAATATCGTGTTTCTGGACGGAAGAAAACGCATAAGCACAGACGACGCGGCATGGACTTTAAACGCGTGCCGTTATACGAACGGAATGTATTTTGACGGCGATGAAAAGATAATAGATATATCGGTTATAAAGCCAAAAGAAAAAAACAGTTGAAAAAAAGATAAAAAGATTATATAATTAATTCAGGTTATACATTATAGGAGGAATGTGTTTTGAATGAGGAACTGAAATATATACCTGTAGTGCCTATGCGTGGAATGGTGTTATTTCCGCACATGACGCTCAATTTCGATGCTGCGCGGGAAATGTCCGTAAAAGCGCTCGAGGCAGCCGCCGCGAATAAGTCTATGATACTGCTTGTGGCACAGAAGGATATAAATGTTGATAAGCCGTCCTTTGAGGATTTATATAATATGGGAACTTTAGCTATTGTTAATCAGCTGATGCGTATGCCGGGCGGAGTGACAAGAGTTATCGTGCGTGGGTTAAAGCGCGCTGTTATTGTTGACAGCAGTGTTGAAGGCGATTATCTGAAAGCCGGAGTTGTTGAGTGTGAAAACATATATGACAGTAATACTTTGATGAAAGAAGCCTATGCAAAAAGACTCAGGAAATCCTACGAGGAATATTTTTCTCAGAATCCGAAATTAAGCGCCGATAATTTTATGCGGGTAATGTCCGTGAGAGACCCCGGTGAATTATGCGATACTATTTCTGCGGATGTAGAGCTTGAGTTTGAGAGTAAGCAGAAAATTCTTGAGGAAGCGGAAGTTTATAAAAGGATTGAAATGCTGATAGTGGCTATTCAGAATCAGCTTGAAGTACTTCGTATTGAGCGGCAGATTGCGCAGAAAGTCAAGGAACGCATAGATAAAAATCAGCGTGAGTATTACCTTAGGGAACAGCTTCGGGTAATCCAGGAGGAATTGGGCGATGGCGACAGCGTAAAGGAAGAAGCGGAGGAATATAAAAAGAAGATAAATAAACTCAAAACCTCAAAGGAGTCAAAGGAAAAACTTCTCAAAGAGGCTGACCGCTTTTCAAAAATTGCTCCCACATCTGCGGAGAGCACCGTTATCAGAAACTATCTTGATACTGTTCTCGAACTTCCGTGGAATAAAACATCAAAAGAGAACTTTGATATCGGTAACGCCCAGATGGTTCTTGATGAAGACCATTACGGACTTGAAAAGGTTAAGGAGAGGATTATTGAATATCTCGCAGTGAGGAAATTGACAAATGGCAGGAGCAGCACAATTCTTTGCCTTTCGGGACCTCCGGGTGTGGGAAAGACTTCAGTTGCAAAGTCGGTAGCAAGAGCTCTTAACAGAAAATACGTAAGAATTTCATTGGGCGGTATACATGACGAGTCAGATATACGCGGACACAGGAAAACGTATATCGGAGCGATGGAAGGAAGAATAATGGCGGCAATGAAAGAGGCAAAAACAAAAAATCCTCTGATATTGCTTGACGAGGTCGATAAGATGGGTGTTGACTATAAAGGCGATCCGTCCGCAGCGCTTCTTGAAGTTCTCGATTATGAGCAGAACTCTTCTTTCCGTGATCATTACATAGAGGTACCGTTTGATCTGTCCGAGGTTCTGTTTATAACTACGGCAAACACGACCGATACAGTTTCAAGACCGCTACTTGACAGAATGGAAGTGATTGAGCTTTCGGGATATACGAGTAATGAGAAGTTCCATATCGCAAAGGATTATCTTGTCAGGAAAGCCGTTAAGAACAATGGCCTTGAGGAAAGCCAGATAAGCATTGCCGATACTGCGATAAAGCAGATAATCGAGCATTATACCCGTGAGGCAGGAGTGAGAAAATTAGAGCAGCATATAGGGAAAATATGCCGTAAAGCTGCCAAGCAGCTATTGGAAACAAAGAAAAAATCTGTAAAAGTAACCGCGAAAAATCTTGAGGAATATCTCGGCAAGGAGCGTTTCCACTTTGACGCGATGAATGAGCATGACGAGATAGGCGTTGCAAGAGGTCTTGCGTGGACATCTGTAGGCGGTGAAACGCTGTCTGTTGAAGTGAACGTCATGCCCGGAAACGGTAAGGTTGAGCTTACAGGTAAGCTTGGCGATGTTATGAAGGAGAGCGCAAGCGCGGCGATAAGCTATATCCGCGCCAATTCAAAGGAGCTTGGAATAAGCGACACATTCCATAGAACAAAGGATATACATATTCATGTGCCGGAGGGCGCGGTACCGAAGGACGGACCATCAGCCGGCATTACAATGGCGACAGCCGTAGTGTCCGCGCTTAAAGAAAGTCCTGTAAGGAACGATATTGCAATGACAGGAGAAATTACACTGCGCGGGCGCGTATTACCGATAGGCGGTCTTAAAGAAAAATCACTTGCGGCATATCGCGCGGGAATAACCGATATAATAATACCTGAGGAAAACAGACCTGATATTGATGATATTCCGCAGGAGATACGGAAAAAACTGAATTTCATACCGGTAAGCAGTATGGATACGGTTTTAGAAAATGCCCTAAGATAGAATGGAGGATAAAAATGATAAATATACATAATGCAAGTCTGACGATTTCGGCTGTACGCCCTAATCAGTACCCGACAACGGGATATATGGAGTTCGCGTTCGCGGGACGTTCAAACGTAGGAAAATCGTCAATGATAAATAAGCTGCTCAACAGAAAGTCGCTTGCGCGCGTGTCAGGAACGCCGGGCAAGACCGCAACGATAAATTTCTATAACATAGACGATACGATTTATCTTGTTGACCTGCCGGGCTACGGCTATGCCGAACGCAGTAAGCAGGAGACAGAAAAGTGGGGCAAGATGATGGAGGATTATCTTAGAGACCGAGAAACGCTTGTTCAGACCATGCTTCTTGTTGACAGCCGCCATAAACCAACTAAGGATGATATTCAGATGGCGCAGTGGATAAGACATTATCATGATAATCTTATTGTCATTGCCACGAAAATGGATAAGCTTAAGAAAAAGGAAATAGAGCCTAATTTAGAGAGAATATGGGAAACTCTTGAGATGGGCGAGGATGATTTGCTTGTGCCGTTTTCCACAAAGGATGACGAGGGCAAATATTCCGTATGGGACATGATAGAAATGATGCGCGAGGGAGTGCTGTACCCGTATGAGGACGACAGCGAAACCGAATAAATTAAAAGGATAAAGGGAGGAAGACGCATTGAAAAAAATAATAGCTTTTCTTGCGGTACTTTGCACTATAGGAGTAGGTGTAAGCGCTCTGGCGGCTGATATTAATTTTACGTCGGAGGGAAACGGAAAGTGGATTTATTGTAACAATCCCGAGGGGATAAGAAACTGTGACCTTATGAACAGTGATGAAAATCCGCCTTCATACATAATGAATAATGAAAATCTCACACCTGACTTGTATGATTTTCTCATTTGTCATATGAATGCTACAGATACTGATGACGGATACGGAAAGGGATATAATATAGAACTTGATGTTGAGCTCACAGCAGTTGAAAACAGCGAGATAACAATAAATAAAGCTTTTTTTGAAACTCCGCTTGACGACGCATATATTTATAGCGACGGAACATGGGCAAAGGTGATGAATAAGGTGGGATGCCTTAACGGTCTTGCATCGTTTCTCGGCGTAAATCTTGCTGAAATGAACGGCGCATGCCTGTATGAAGCGCAGAAATATGAGAGCGTGACTATAGAATTGGAAAAGGGTGAAACCATATGGCTCAGCAGCTATATGGACGGATACAGAGCGGTGAACTGGGGGAAGCCCGTTCAGATAATGGGTGAGATTGAACTCACATCAGGCAAGCTGAATTTCAATGTCGCCGCGTTCAAGTCCGGTGAGGAAGTGGGCGACAGAAGCGGCTTTGACCCAGAAGCGAAGTTCGGGGAATATACGTATGACCGCATGCAAAAAGGTATTGCCGATTCTCTGCCTAAGGTCAGTGTTGATTTGGAGTATAAAATAGACTATTCATATAGAGACGGAGATTTGGTTAAAAATAAGGTTTATAACCAGTATGCAAAGAACGGAAAGGTCACCGATGTATGGTGTACGCAATTAAATCCGCAGGATGATTTGTGGTCAAAGACCATATCAGCGGAATCTGACCTTTTGTATTTCAAGTATACGGATGATTCAAAGCTGACATATTACGGTTCATCAGTAAAAAGCAATAAAAAAGATAATATATGGCTGTTTGATCCTTTCCATAGTGATACGACTGATTATGACGGAGATGCAACGTGGTTTACCGCGGCTGAGTATATGCCGAACTATCAGCTGTCCGCAAGACGCAGCAACCAGGGTTATGCGTGCAGTATGGGTAATTACGGTGTGACGGAAACCTACAACCTGAAGGTGAAAAATATCACAAACCAGGATAAATACTTTGAATACGTCGTTGAAACCAGTTCAAACGTGGCTGTGTTCGTTGAGGATGAAGCCGGAAAGCACAGCGGTATTTTAAAAGGCGAGAAGTGGGGAGTGCCGGGAGAAGTTATGGCAAGCGTGCTTATTCCGGCAGGGGAAGAGAAGGAATTTTCCTTTAACCTTGTTCTTCCGATAAACTATGTGGGAGGCATAAGAAATTCCTTTATGGTATCTGACGAAAAGCATACCGGTAAGACTTATGAGGAGTTTTTAAGCAATCCTAAAGCAAAGACCGGACCTTCCACAAGGGGAATTATGGCATATGAGGTTAAGGACAAACTCCCTGACGAGGTTAAGGATATAATCGACGGTGATTATGATTGCTATGAATTTGTAAAGTCTGAGAATGGTTATCTGATGCGCTGGATGGCATGGGATGGAAATCCATATTACTATACTGCCCGCTGGGATTTTGTCAAGACAATCTATTACCTTGACGAGGATTATAATATTGTTGACAGGTACACTCCCGAAAAAATTGCCCGCCTTGCTATGTTCTATGACGGATATTATTATATAGAGGATGCGGATAGCGCGCGTTTTCGTTCGCTTGACGGACAGGAATGGGAGGAATACCCGCACCGTATGCCGCTTACAGACATAACATTTGACGCGTCAAAGCCCTCCAAATGGGCTGAGAAGGAAGTAAAGCGCGCATATGAGATAGACATTGTATCTCATAGAATCAAAGATACTCTTGTATACACTGATAATATGACGCGTGGTATGTTCTGTGATGTGCTTGCCAATATGCTGAGATTGAAAAACATGCTTCCCGAAGTGGGAGAAATGACATTCAGCGATACGGAAAGCGATAATGTTTCAAGACTCTGGAACGCAAAGATTATATCGGGATATGACGAAAGCACATTCGGACCTGACGATGCGATAACTCGTGAACAGGCGTCAATGCTTCTGTATAATACGGCTAAGTATATGGGTTACATTGAGGAGAACGAAAAGACTGCTCCAAAGGAAACTTCCAAGCCTACAGAAACGTCTGAGACACCGGCGCCGGAAGAAAATCCTGTTCCTGATGGAAAAGAGCAGTATAGATATGCTGACGATAATGATATCGGCGGCTGGGCAAAGAAGGCTGTGTACCAAATGAACTCTATAGGTATCATGTCAGGCGTAGGGGATGATAAGTTTGCGCCACAGGATAAGTACACAAATGAACAGTCAATAGCAACAATAATGAGACTGTATGACGCGTTTTAATACAATGACTGATTGAATTTATATGCAGAACAGAAAAAACTCACCACTTGGAGTACGATGGTACTCTAAGTGGTGAGTTTTTTCTGCTATTGATAGCCAGATAGTATCAAGGGCAATTTTTATTGCTTTGAATGTAAATATAGAGAGGAATATATTAGTTATTCCTTAATTATAATTAACAAAAGCTTCTGTTGCAGATGACTAATTTTTACTAAAATAAATAGTAAATTTGTCAATAGAAAAAGTTGAAATATTATGATAAAATAACGTCATATACAAGATGTTTAATCTCACATTAAAAATGTACATTATTTAAGCTTACATATAATGATAAAAAAGGGACGCAGTATATAAATATTGCAAATCCATAAAAATACACACAAGAAAAAGAACTAAAACACTAAGCGAAAAAAAGGAGGAGCAAAATGAAAAGTATGAGACGAATGATAAGTGTATTAATATCATTGTCAATGATGCCAAGTATAGCTTGGGCAAATGAAGCGAAGTTAGAGGGTTTTTTGGATGAATATGCACATCCTAATAATGTCAAAACATAGTATGACTTATCGCAGCATCATAAATATAACAGACTTGGCATAGTAGTCTGTTGTATTGGAATTCTAACTATGCAAATAATTATATCAAAGGATGAAGATTTATGAAAAAGAAAAAAATTATAGCATTATGCGCAGTAGCATTTATAGGTGCTACTGCCTTTATAGGTTCATTTGTTGTCAGAGGAGCAAATGTGTACTATGATTTTGAAAACGGGGTGTTTGAATGGCAGTCTTTGTATGGTAATGCTGACTATGAATTTTTAACTGAAGATAGTGGCAACAAGTATTTAAAGCTTACCTATAACGGTAATGAAGGAAGAGACCGAACATATTTTGATGTTCCTGCATACAAAGGCACATATATAACAAGCAAAACCATACAAGCCACGTATGATGTGAAATATTCTGAGATAAAGTCATCAAGAAACGGTGAAATACAATTTAAAGAAAGAACCGGACCCGGCAGCAGCGAAACGACTATAGTTGCAAGAGTAGCAAAAGACCAAGGGTATTTTCAGGTAAGGGGTACTGGTTTCCAACGAATTAAAGATTTAAACGGACAATATTTGCCTGTCGAAGTAGATAGATGGTACACGATTAGAGTTGTTGTAGACCTTGCAAACCATTTGCAAAGCGTATACATTTCTGACAGAGATACCGGCAGTCTTTTGGCTCTATATGAGAATTTTGCCACGAGCAGTGATATAGATAGCATCAATATGATTTCTTTTTCATCCACAACGGATATGTGTCTTGATAATGTAAAAATATATGAACCAAGCTGCGAGAGTGGATATATTTATGGAAATCCCTATATAAAGAAAGGTACTAAGTCAACCTTTTACTTCGTTGGACAAGGCAGTGACGGAGATGTAACCACTATGCCAACCGGAACAACGACATGGAGCTTAGAGAAGAGTAAAACAGGCGTTTCTATTAATGGTACAACAGGTGTTCTGACCACGTCAAGCTCTATAGAACCTGGGATTGTAATTATTAAAGCGGAAAGAACTGTAGATGGTGTGAAATACGAAAATAAGTATGCTGTTAATATAACGAACTAAGGAGAAAAATCATGAAAAAATACATAGGGTTACTATTATCGATTATAATGATATGTTCAATATTGGATGTGTATGCCGAAAATGATGATGAGGCAATTATGTCTGTAGAGGTTATTCCGATTCAGAGTGATACTTCAGAATTTCAGGAAGCAATAGACTCTGAGGGTGAATTTCTTGATGAGCAGGTGGAGGGAGAGCAACCCGGGACAGAACCTGTAGAAGAGACGGAGGAAGTCAACGAGGAAATTAAGAAAGATGAAAATAATGAGGCTGAACCGAATGATATAAATTTACTTGCGGGAGATGTATGGTCGGATGCAGGCTCTTTAACAGAAGGTCGGGCAGATTTTGATACGATAGTAATAAACGGAGACTTGTATGCTGTTGGAGGCTATGGTGACTCAGGCTATACATATTCAATTGAAAGATACAATGCAAGCATAGCAGCGTGGAGCATAGTCACTTATATTCCGGATACAATAAACGGATTTGCTGTGGCGGGAGTTGATGATAAAATATACATCATCGGTGGATATAAGGATAACACATTTTTGAATGATATTCAGATATATGATACAACCAGCAATACATGGACAACCGGTACACCGATGATAGAGCGTAGGGATAAAGCTGCAGCTATATATGTTGACAATAAAATCTATGTGTTCGGCGGTAGAAATGCTAAAGGCATTGTAAGTAACTATGAGTATTATGACCTGTCAAGTAATACATGGAATAAAGTCACATCCGGATTTGATAAATCTCTGATACGTTTAGGCGCAAAAGGAAAATATATCAACGGATATGTATGCATTTATGGTGGACTTAATCAAGATTATAAAAGCATGGGTGTAGATTTGTATTCGGCATCGGATATGACGAATGTGACAAATATTCTGTCAAAAGGAAAAGAATATATTTCAATAGCCTGGGGGAATGATAAGGCTCTCATATTATCCTCTGCTGAAAATTCATCATCTTATACTGTAACAGAAATGGTGGTGGAAGACAATAATGCATATTCAGAAACATCAAGTTTATCGGCATACCCTGCTTCATGGTATACTCAGAATGTAATGTATAAAGGATATTTGTATTGTATAGGCGGATATAATCAGACGTCTAAAAGCTATAATACAAGCACATACCGATATTCCGTATATTATGGAGATTTTTCAACAGGTGACGGAACAATAGACAGTGAAACGACAGGTGACGGAACCACTATAACCTTTAATGCGGAGGTAGGAAAAGATTATATTCTGATGATAAACGTAAAAAATATGACCACATTTAACGGATATACGTTTACTTTAGAGTATCCTGATAATAGCTTTAATGTAATTGATGGCTGTGCTTTGTCTGAGTCAAGAGATTGGAATAGTAGTCAAAATAATGCAGAAGGCACTGATATACGGATTACCTCAGTAGACTCCGATAGATTATCCTTTATATCTACAGAAGAAATTCCAAGCGGAAAGAAAGTTACAGAGACGGTTAATGCTGTAATCCTGAGAGCGAATTCATCAGGCCAACGCAGTATTACATACCGTATGACAAAATAATAAGGGGTGATATACATATGAGAAAAAGAATAATCAGTTTACTTATGATATTTTCGACATTTTCTACAATGATACCTGTGTTTGCGGATAATGAAGAAACAGCGGAAAATATTCCCGAAATTTCATGGAAGGAGGAAATCCAAGAGGAGGCACCAACTCCTATTCCGCAAAACGATGTGTATTACAGTGTCGAGGAGGGGCAGGAAATACCTGACCTTGAACCGAATATTCATACCGAGACTATACCGGACGACTTAGTTTTTCCGGAAGATGAATACAACATGATAGGAACAAGACTACCCAGAGCTGACGAGCCTCAGACTTTTACTTCATTGACAGAGATTGACATTTCGTGGGATAATCTGTTTGCCAATCAGTTTGGTGACACCTATCTGAGACCTTATGCAAAGAAACAGGACGGACAAACAATATCCGGTAATACAAACCGCCTTACAATTGAGGAAACCGATTTATCATTAGCCGGTAAAAACGGACTTGACGTTGTAATCAAGAGAAAACATGATAATCAAGACTATAACGAATCCTATGCGCCTGTTCGTAATTCCGGAAAAGATAATACATACCAACGTAAATATATGTATGCATTTACAAATACGAGAACAAATGAAAGTGTGTACATAGCATTTTATACAGAAGATGAATTCTATATATATATGTATAATGGAGCATATATAAGAAATTTAGATAAAAATTACCTGAAAACTACAACCAAGGATAGTACGAAATATTCGTTTTATGATTTCGTATATGTATCAAACCAAATAACTACTGATACATCTTACGCCTACTATGTATATAATGCGGATATACCGCCAATATCATTTTTAGATAATACATTATATGACAATATGTATACAATACAGTCCTGGAGGACGCTTAGCCGCAAAAGCTATATAGGCGACAATTGGAGCCTTGTTATGCCTGAAGTGTATTTGTATAGATATATGTCAGAAAGAGATGGCAGTGGCACGACTACGGATTATTATGGAGATTATATTGGTGCGTTTCGTGATATAGATGGAAATATTTTTAATATTGACGGATACGATCAATATACAATATACAAAACAAATCCGAATCGATATACATCGAGTTTTGAGTGTAAAAGCAACTATCATTTATCATTAACAAAAATGTTCTCCTCAGAAACATTAGATGACGGAACAAAATACAACTTTACGATTAAAGATAGCAGAGGGCTTACATATTACTTCTTTTATCCTGTGACGAAGGAAGAAGGCAACATTAATAAACGGCAGTTTTTCAATATAGTAGCGGTTGAAGACCAATACGGAAATATGATTCGTTATAAATATGATAGCAGCCTTGAAAAAGTGACCCGAATTATAGATACATACGGCAGAGAAATTAATATAGATTATACAGAATCACAAACCACCATTTCATACTATGATGATGTGGAACAAAAAACAAATAAAATAATATATACATTCTCAACATTGCCAAGCTCTGCTCTGGATAATGATAGTCCAATCAAACCTAAAGAAGTAAAAAGATTAACTGTTACAAATCAGCTCGGGGAAAAGACTATATATGATGCGAGAGAAACGCAGGTTATGTATGCCTATCAACAACCTTCCTCTGATATTAACGGATATCCTGATGTTAGTTATGAACACGCAGACGTTGCAAAAAACAGTAATATAGAACGTATTATATATCCTACCGGAGCGGAAACACGATACAACTATAGACGTATTTATAAACATGATAGTTATAATAGAATTCTTAATGGAGTGTATGCTGTTTCAGCTTCCTATGACATAGTAGATGGAAAGGAAGTAAACAAAAATGAATATACATTCACTAATGATGGGAATAAAATAAAGATTATCAAAACAAGTGATGCAGCGCAGCAAAAAACAGTAAGCCAATATAATGAGAAAGGTCTGAAAACAAATGAAGAAATAACACCTATATCAAAGAGTGAACCGTATTTAAAAACGAAATATACTTATAGCGGCAATAAACCGTCGACAGTTGAGGTAAATAACAATGGACTTAAGAATATAACAGAGTATTCATATTCCAGTTATTATCCTGACTTGCTCTTTAGTATAACTACAGATGACAGCAAGATAATCTATACCTATCACGATGTTACAATAATCAATGATGGAAATAGCAGTATTTATACCTCTGATAAGCTGAAAACAGCCACATATCAGTATAAGTCGGGTAGTAAATATGTTACTGACTATGTGGTATCAACTGAGCTTACATCGGATGAAAAGGCTATCGAATATGAGCGGGTTACGCAGAATGATGTTATTAAGTCGCAGATTAAATATGAATATGACAGAGAAGGTAATGTGACTGCTCAAAAACAGTGGACAGGCGATACAAATGCCGATGGCGCTCTGGACGAAAAAGACGCTTTTAACACTGTGTCCAACGCATATACTAATACAACGCAGAAAATAAAGAACGTAACCAGTAGCGCGACGAATATAATAAATGCTGATGGTATTAACGAAGGCAGTATTACCAATACGTACAAACTGAATATATACGGCTCACCGACATATAAGAAGGACTCATATGGAACGGAAACCACCGTAGAATACGATACGCTGAACCGTCCCGTAAAATACAATCTGCCGAACGGAGGCACGCAGACTGTTGAATACAACTCAGCCGAGAGCTACACGATAGTGACCGATGCGGCGGGAATAAAATATAAAAATATGTATGACGGACTTGGCAGAATAAAGAATAAATACCGCTCAGACGGTACAAAATGGATGCTTCTTGAGGAATATACATACGATAACGCAGGCAGGCTTGCTTCGAAACGCTTTGGACAAAGCGGAGCAAGCACGGTTACGGAATCATATACATATGACGCTCTTGACAGACTTTCGACAAGAAAGGTTTATGAAAATATGTATACCCTATTGTATACTGAAAATTATACATACGGTAACGGATATATGACAGTAAAAACAACTGCCGCGGACGGAACAGAGACGGCAGATGTCAGAACAGACTTTGACCAATACGGACGCACAACGAAAACACAGGCGATAAGCGGCGATACAACGCTGACTACAACGTATGAATATGATTACCAGAACCGCAAAACAAAGGAAACTGACCCGAATGGTAACATCACGTTATATGAATATAATTATGACGGACAGATTAGCAAGCAGACTGACGCGGCGGGAAACAGCGTCACGGCGCAGTATGACCTGGCAGGTCAGTGTATATCATCTACCGATGCAAAGGGTAACACAACTGTGACGGAGTATGATAATATCGGACGTGCCGTTATGACCACTTCGCCGTTCAGTGATAGTGCGAATTCAATAGTCAAGACATACTATGATAAAAATTCAAATGTTATCAAAACCTCAGTCAGAAAAGATGAAAATACATATCTGAATGAAGAATATAAATATGATAACATGGGCAATCTGATTGCGGCGATATCCGGTGACAGCGCTAATAAATCTGTCACGCAGTATATGTATGATACCGGAAACCGAATGACGAAGATGATAACAGGTCTGACGTCGTACAGCGCTAACCCGTCAGGCGGCAATGTCACGACGTATACATATGGTAAGGACGGCTATCTCTATAGATTAACCGATCCGATGGGTGAGAAAGAAGAATATTATTGCGATAATTACGGAAACGTAACGCAAATATATGATAAAAGAGGAGATGTTCTTAACCGTACCTATGGAGCGTATGGAGTAAAATATGAAGGGTCACCTACTAACGGATACAAGACGTTTACATATAACAGCATAGGACAACAGATGAAGGCTATTGACCAATATAGAGATAGAGCGGCGGCAGAAGAAAGCTATGAATATGATGCGTTCGGAAGAATGATATCATCAACCTCATCAGACGGAACAGTGCAGACGTATACTTATGATGATAATTCAAATGTGTTATCATATGGCATGATAAAGGATGGAACGACCAAGAACAGTATAACGTATCAGTATGACGAGCTGAACAGATTGACAAAGCTTACAAATGGTAGTAATATATTGTCATACAGCTATGATGCAAACGGTAATTTATTCGCGGTCATAGATTCAGCAAAAAGTAATTTAGATTTGCACATAATGTATAACAAAGCTAATCTTCCAGTAGTATATAGAAGCCATTACGGTGGTACAAGCTACTCTTATACTATGTCATATTACCTGAACGGACAAAAATATCAGGAAAACGATAAATACAATAATACAAGTAAGGTATATGCATACAACGCTCTTGGACAGCTAACAACGGAAAACGCCTCGCGAGAAGATGAAACTACGGCAAATATATCATACACATATGATGCAAGCGGGAACCGTACCAGAATGAGCGCGTATAACACGCAGACAGGAAAAACAGATATAACAGACTATACATATGATGCGAATAACCGTATGACTTCACTGACTAACACTATCTCAGGCGGTATAACGGATATGACCCGCTACTATTATGACGAAGCGGGAAATACAGTTGCAGAGCAGAAAAAGTTATATACAACAGGAAACGAAGCTTCAGATATGGCGCTTTCAGGACGCACAGGCAGCGGCACGTTAAAGCTGTATACGTACGACGTATTTAACCGTCTTATAAAGTACAACGACGCAGGAACGGAAGCGGCGTACTCATACAATGCAAATAACCTCAGAGCTTCAAAGACTGTGGACGGAGAAAAGACAGACTTCGTATGGAATGGTCAGAACCTTGCAGGAGAGATGACAAACGGCATAACAACTGCGTATACTTATGATGTAACAGGAATAGCCTTTGCGCATAAGGACAATGATGACACAGTAAGATACGTCAAAGACCCGCATGGCAATGTTGTCGAAGCATTAAAGAATGGTAAAACCGTGGGTGAATACGACTATACCGCATTTGGTACACAGCTAAAGAATAGCTCCACCATCTCCAACCCGTTCCGCTATTGCGGGGAGTATTATGATTCGAGCAGTGGCTTGATTTATTTAAGGAATCGGTATTATGATCCGAGCATTGGCAGATTTATTTCAGAAGACCCGATTAAGGCAGGATTAAATTGGTATGTTTATGCTAACAACAATCCAGTAATGTACGTTGACCCACTGGGCGAAGATGCAATAATTATTACCAATAAAAATTCAGTTGGCGTTGAAGGCGTAGCAACTGCCGGTCATACATCCGCTATATACCAAGATGCCAATGGCGAATGGTATTATACTTATTGGGGCGATAAAGCAGCGGCTGTGATACATATTCCGAATACCTATATAAAAGAATATCAAAGAGGAGGGGATGTAACAGCTAATAGCATGGATTCTTTAGGCAATTTTAATAATGTGCTAAATAGGATTTTATCTGCACATGGATTTGAAAATATAACGTCCAATTATACAGATGCCACGTATATTGTAGGTGATTTTACGGCTTCTTTGGAAACAGCATATAATAATGTGAATGTAGCGGCAAAGAGTGAAAGCGGCAGTAAAAAAGCACTTGATGATGGCAGTGTGGTCTTTCAAGGAAAAAATAGTGCCTATGATTTATTTCTTGTAAATTGTTTCGATATGACATATGCTTCATTATCTAAAGGAACATTAGCAAATGGTATGAATGCAGGAACCTATATGAAGAATTTAGGCTTTAATGGAGGCTGGGTGCCCAATAATGCAATTCCTAAATTTAGTGAAGTATTCATGAATAGTTCGTTTACATATGCAGGAGCGTATTCATCTTTATTGAATTATGCGACACTCTATAAACAAGGAAGTCCATGGGCGCAAAAATGGTCAAAGGCTAATTATGCAAATGCTGTAGTAGGATGGTGATGTTTATGTATTGGGTTTTAAATTTTATCCCTATATTAGTGCAGATGTACATATATATTACGGCTATATTCACTCATATTAATTATGATTTTAACTTTGCCACATATGCTTTATTAAATTTGCTTGGGATACCAATATACTTGTTAATTATAAATATAGTTTATCTCATGCGTAAAAGTATATCGTATAGATCAAGTATAATATGTATGTTGGCAACAATCCTTTTGAATGTCCTTGTTTTATTGATAAGTCATAAGATAAAATATGGTGTATTCATTGGAGATGTGCCTGAGGGGATTTATTATGTATTAATTATTATACCATCAATTATTGTTCTGATTGGTATAGTTATTTTCTATTTTGTAAAAGGTAGATAAATAGTAAGAGGGGCTGTCGCACAAGCGATTTTGCGCAGGTGCGGCAACCCCGTGGGATTGCTATTTTCGTAAGCAATCCCAGAATAGGACAGGGGGACGGTTCTGTTGTCTTGACGAATGAGACTAGAAATGATATAATGTGGTTGAGGTGAAAGCTAATGCCAAGAAAAGCACGAGTAAAAAGTGAGAGTGGAGTATATCATATAATGCTGAGAGGAATAAATCAGCAATTAATATTTGAAGAAAAAGAAGATTATTTAAGATTTATAGAGACATTGGAGAAGTATAAGGCAATAAGTGAATATAAAATATTTGCTTATTGCCTCATGCCTAATCATATTCATTTACTGATAAAAACAGAAAAAGAGGATTTGGACTTAATTATAAAACGGATAGCAGGAAGTTATGTGTACTGGTACAATTGGACATATCATAGAATTGGACATTTATTTCAGGATAGATATAAAAGTGAACCGATAGAAGACGACTCATACTTTCTTACAGTTTTAAGATATATACATCAAAATCCATTAAAGGCAGGTATAGTAAAAGAAATAGAAGAATATGAGTTTAGCAGCTATAACGATTATATAGGAAACAGAAGCGAACTGATTGATATAGATTTTACGTATTCTGTGATAAAAAAAGATAAGTTTATCGATTTTAATAAAGAAAATAACAACGATATATGTTTAGATATACACAAACAAGAGTTCCGGTTAAGTGATAAAGAAGCAAAAGAAATTATTAAAAAAATTACAGGGTATGAAAATGCTGTGGAAATTCAGTTGATAGATCAAAAGCAGCGTAATATGTATATAAAAGAAATAAAAAAAGAAGGGCTTTCGATAAGACAAATTAGTCGATTGACCGGAATTAGTAAAGGGATTGTAGAGAAAATCAAATAAGACGATAGAACCGTCCCCTTGTCCTAGAACCGTCCCCTTGTCCTACGTCCCCT
>JAFLUB010000026.1 GCA_022509025.1 Oscillospiraceae bacterium
GAATACTACTATGAATTCAAGCTATTTGCAGAAGCCACAGGAAGTTGAAAGAAAGTGGTACGTTGTTGATGCAGCAAATAAGCCGCTTGGTCGTGTTGCAGCTACAGTTGCAAGCATTTTAAGAGGTAAGCACCTCCCAACGTTCACACCGAACGTAGACTGCGGTGACCATGTTATCGTTATCAACGCTGACAAGATTATTCTTACAGGTAACAAGCTTAATCAGAAGATTCGTTATTATCACACAGGCTGGGTAGGCGGAATTAAGGAAATCCACTACAACAAGCTTATGGTTGAAAATCCTGAGAAGGCTGTTATGTATGCAGTAAACGGTATGCTGCCGAACACTACTCTCGGCAGAAAGGCTCTTACAAGACTTCGTGTTTATAAGGGCGAGGAACATGAGCATCAGGCTCAGAACCCAATCGCATGGACAGGCGAAATAAAGTAAGGAGGACAATATAATGGCAAAAGAACAATACTACGGTACAGGTAGAAGAAAGTCTTCTGTTGCAAGAGTTCGTCTTGTTCCGGGCAATGGAAGCATCACTATAAACGGCAGAGACATTGACGATTATTTCGGTCTCGGCACTTTGAAGCTTATCGTTCGTCAGCCGCTTGAGCTTACTAAGACAACTGACAAGTTTGACGTAATCGCTAAGGTTGAAGGCGGCGGCTTCACAGGTCAGGCCGGCGCAATCCGTCACGGAATCTCAAGAGCTCTTCTTGAGGTTGACACAGACGCTTACAGAGCAGACCTTAAGGCTGCGGGCTTCCTCACAAGAGACTCAAGAATGAAGGAAAGAAAGAAGTACGGCTTAAAGGCAGCTCGTCGTGCGCCCCAGTTCTCAAAGAGATAAATTATTATTATACAAAAGACGCGCTCCGTTGGAGAGCGTCTTTTTTGTGGATTGATTTATTGTGTCTGATATGGTATAATTGATATATAAATCACTCGCTTATTTTCAATCTGGGAGCGTCGAGTGTTTTTGAAAAGGGGAAAGTGACATGAAAACAAAGCATGTATTTTTAAATATTTTGCCGCTGCCATTATGGATTGCATATTATTTATTTACTATTTCAAACAAAGAACTGTTTATGATGCCTATGGATGAGAATGTTTCTTTAATAATAATTATTGCATTTACAATATACAATCTTTTCTCGAAGCGCGTGATTGAGTTTTTGGGAAGAAACCTAATAGGGATTACTTCTCTTACGGTGGGTTGCTTGGTAAGCGGACAAATATATTTGAAATTATGCCATCATATGTCTGATGAACACTATGCTGTAAAATCTATCCCGTTTGATATTGCAATAGCGGCACTTGCGTTAACCGCTATTGCTTGCGTGATAAGTTTTTTCATTACTAAGAGAAGAAAAGGCTCAAATCCATAAAAATGGATTGAGTCTTTTCTGCTTCCATGGTATAGTTAAATTAATACTAAATCACAAAGAAAGCAGGTTAATTATGAATAACGATCCTTTTAAAGAATATATAAAACAAACGGAACCGGATAAGAAATATAAGGGATATGCTTGGAGTACAGCAATAGGTTTGCAGGCGGTTGATGGATTAAAGCCGTCTAAGCAACTTTTAAAGACAGCCATTGACAATATCGAAGGCAATATCTCTATAGAAGATGCCGAAAAAAGAATTGAAAGCTACTATGCGATAAACCCACAAAAAACAGAGGAGGACAGAACCGAGGAAGCCGATAAGGTATCTGTGCGTATTGCTGCTATTCTTTCGGAAAAATCATTTTCTTTTGCTCCGAGTGAGTATATCGGTATTCATAAGAAATTGTTTTCCGGGATATACAAGCATGCCGGCAAAATCAGAGATTATAATATCACAAAAAAGGAGTGGGTGCTTGACGGTGAAACTGTTTTATACGGAAATGCCACAGAGCTTCGTGAAACCTTGGAATATGACTTTGCAGAGGAAAAAAAATTCAGCTACAGAGGACTTTCAATAGATGAAATTATTCAGCATTTGGCGTATTTCATTTCAAGATTGTGGCAGATTCATGTATTTGGCGAGGGGAATACAAGGACAACGGCAGTTTTCTTTATAAAATATCTAAGGTCGCTTGGTTTTGATGCAACGAATGACATATTTGCAGAAAATGCATGGTACTTCAGAAATGCACTCGTTAGGGCAAATTATACCAACTTAAAGAATAACATTCATGAAACTACTGTGTATTTGGAAGCCTTTATACGAAACCTTCTCTTGAATGAAAATAATGAGCTAAAAAATCGTTATTTGCATATTGACAATCTATTTGAAGCTAAAAATGTGGCTATTGATAGTAAAAACAAGGCTATTGATGATAAAAATATAGCCATTGAAACCCGAATAGCCGGAATCAAATTTAATGTTCAGACAAAAAACAGTATAGTAAAACTATATACAAAGGTTGGTTTTACAGATATATTCGGAAGAAGTGATGTTTCCGATATTTGTGGTATTTCATATTCGGCAGCCGGGAATTTGATTTCCAAAATGAGAGAACATAAGCTTATTGAGGAAGTCAAAGGCTATGGCAAAGGAAAATATCGGTTTATGGCACTTATAGATAATGCCGAAAAGAAATAGGAATACAGACGGAAATATCAAAGATATTATAGGGGATAAAAAAGGGGTTAAATTTCCAGACAACACCTCAAAAAGTCAGTGTTTTCAAGGGTTTCAGCGTTTTAAGTATAAACGAGTACGGCTTGAAGGCTGCACGTCGTGCTCCGCAGTTTAGTAAGAGATAAAAACACTCACGAAACACTCAAAAACCCAGAAACCTTGCGGTTTCCGGGTTTTTTTATGCCCTAATTTTCCTGTCGGCTTTGATTAAATTTAAAGAAATTTATACTAATTTATTCCATTTTATAGGGGATAAAAAAGAGGTGATTTGCAGTCAAAATATGATGCCTGATGAGGAATTTGACGAGCCCGAAAAAATTCCGGGCTTTAATCATTAAAAATATTCCCCCCGCCTGATTTTATAACCGATTAATAGAACAGATGTTGCCGACTCTTGAAATAATTGTTATTGCTTGCTCAAGTGTACAATACTCCTGCGGTTCAAAATAATTATTTCCAACACCACTCATAAAATTATATTTTGTCATAGTATAAACACCATTACGCGCCCAATCCGAAATCATATTATCATCATTATACGCTGCAAGTTTCGATATTTCTTCCATACTTTCCAAATCAGAAAAATATTTATCAAATTCTTCATACGTATCAAAAACACGTCCGAAAATTGTACATATTTGTTCTCTTGTAATATACCCATCAGGATTGAAGGTACCATCTCCCATACCATTAATAATGCCCAGTTCGGACAAAAGACTGATACCCTCGTCCACCGTGTCCATATCGGAATATTGTATATTTCTGTGGGTTACTCCGGCAGAATGTACCTTCCGGGAAATAGTGGTATAACCATTAGGATTTTCAAATAAATCATCATAGTTTCTGCACGGAATCATATTTAACATATTTGCCGTAAGAGCGCAAAATTCTCTTCTGGTTATAGGCGACGTGTATTGTGTACTTGTATTATACGGTATCATATTATTCCCCGCGGCTTTTTGTAAAATATCATATGCCCATTCACTGCATCCGTCAGCTGTAAAGAAGCATGCCATAGAGTTTTTCGTTTCCCAAGTGCCGTCATAACCGCTGAAATATTGTTCATCATGCGTTCCGTCATAATCACCTAATGGTTTCGCTTTATCTCTGTATTTGTTATAAAGCTCACTTCCAAGTTCTGTGACTTTATATGCTTCCGTACCGCATGGCTTATACCATATGAAATTCTCCGGCATTACAGGAAACGGGCTGTCTTCTCCATATGCGCTTACACCTTTTCCATATCCGCCATATATAGCCGCGCCGCCGTATGCGCCGCCAAAACAAAGCTGAGCCATCTTTACATTCCTATACCATGTCCAGCGTTCGGCAGGGAGCTGTGCTGAAATACCTATGTAAAAGTAAGGATAGTTTTCATCAACATTATCCGGTATACTGTCAAAATCTGAATTGACAGGAGCAATAATACATTCCCCATTTGTCTGACAATATGCATCTATAAGACTTTTAAGATCATTTGCCTCTAATTCAGCCACACGATTTATTCCTTCGGATGGAAAGCAAATAATACCATATTTAATATCATTAATGTCAGTTCCAATTGAGTCACTGAAAACATTATTAAAGGACTTATGAGCGTCAACACTGAATGTTTCAGCAAAACCAATGCTTTGATTACATATGAGCATTATCCCGAGTATACTAACGACTATTTTCTGTTTTAATTTGCTTTTTAACATATTCAAAGCCTCCTGTAGCAAACGTTAAACAACTTATTGAGCATATTTAAATATATCACCTTTAATGATTCCTAAAGGTCATTATAACACATTAGATTTTAATCTTCAATAATTACTATAAGTATGATTTTGCCGCAATACAATATGAAAAAACAGCTTTTTCAAAAATCAGAGAAAAAGCTGTTTTATATACTTACGCCATAATAACGCTAATATCATTCACAATATCACCATTAAGCTCACCTTTATTTACCATATCCTGCATGATTGAAATGGTTTTTTCATGTGACATACCATCTTTATACGGTCTTTTTTCCGTCAATGCCTGATATATGTCAATGCATGCCATCAACTGTTCCTCGAAGCTAAGCTTGTCCGCCGTGAGTCCGCGCGGATAGCCTTTACCGTTGAGCTTCTCGTGATGATTTGACGACCATTCTACAATATCGGGGATTCCCTTTATCTGATTCAATATGTAATATGTTGCAGAAGCGTGATTTTTCATTTCGGTGAATTCGTCGGTGGTAAGCTTCCCGGGCTTTTCAAGAATATTATTTGAAATCGCCAGCTTGCCTATATCGTGCATTGCTCCCGCAAAATAGAAGCGCGTTGTTTTTTCATCGTCAAAACCGTAGTGTTTTGCCATTATCTCCGCTTTTTCCGCAACCCCCTTGGAATGAGACTGTGTAAATTCCGATTTATAGTCTATTATTTTCGCAAATAAGTCCGCTATATTACGGACTTCCTCATCGGAATAATCAGAAAGCTCGCTATAAAACTCCTCATGCAGACAGTGCATAAATCCTTTCTCACGCAAGGAAACAATTTTATCATAAGTTACGGCTTTTAAAAACAGCTCTATGGTCTCGTCGGAGAACTTGCTTCCGGCATTGCTTTGTACCCACCCGCGAAGGTCTTCAAGCTCCGTAACCGTCATTGTTTCAAGATTAAGATGACATGTCGTATCAGCAAGGTCTGCTAAATGCACTATCTGAGCTTTAAGCGGAGTCTCAGCCGCCGTCATACCGAGCACTCCGCTTCCGTCGGCATTCTCATGGTGGCATAGAACGATATTCTTCACATCTGTACGAAACGGCAATAAACGAATATTCATCTCTCCGGTAACGCTATGGTCATGGTTCAGCTTAGACTTGTTTCGTTTTATTATATCGCCAATATTTACAGATAAACCCTCTAATATCGAGCTTTTTGAAAGCTCCTCATAAATATACTCTGTGAGTGCATTGTCGTGAAGCATGCAGCAGCCAGTAAAATCCCTCAGCTCCTCGTCCCGGAATCCCGCTTCTTTTCCCATTAAAAGCGACAGATACGCCACGCGTCTGCCATGACCTGTATCAACTCCCAACAGCTCCGCCTCTACCCTGTCCAATGCGAATGACAGAGCATACAGCATATCCGTCAAATCTAACTTCATATAACTACCCCTCAAATATATTTTCAACAAACTATTAATCGTAACATGTGTAATTTAATTTCAAGATTTATTGCTTCGTTATTATAACGTATAGTATAAGAAAAGTCAACCATAATAAAACCGGCATAAAGCAAAGAGATGCTCTGAAGCATCTCTTTGGTCAGACTGTCGACAAATTGCCCAGACCGCGCAATATTACAATCTACAATATCAAGGTATTTTTTATACTAAGTAAATTTAACAGCGGTATTTTATAGAAAAACACCGCTGTTATACGCTTTTCACGAAAATAAGCCTTACCGTACCCACGTACACCTACTTTTCTCTTTTCGTGAAATCTGACCTAATTTGTCAAAGTCTGCTCAGTGTGTAGACTTTGTCTACACACTGAACAAAGAGATGCTCTGAAGCATCTCTTTGGTAAGCATCTCTTTGGTATTACCACTCTATAAGCTCATATTCCCTATTACCGATACCCAAAGCTGCGGCGGCTTCTATCGTATGCACGCCGTTTCGGCTCTCAATCCTTTCAATCAGATGGTCGCGTCCCGGGTCATCGGTTGCGGCATAGACTAAATCGAGACAAGCCTGATCGATTGCGACAGGGTCGAGTGAAATCAGGATACCGATATCCTTCATACACGGGTCTTCAGCGACAGAACAGCAGTCGCAGTCAACAGACATATTGCACATTACATTGATATACACAATATTATCCTTGAAGTATTCAGATATGGTTGAAGCCGCGTCAGCCATTGATTCAAGGAACGAATCGTGGTCAGAATTCCAGAAATTGTTCGTGTCACCTACGCCGTGGATATACGCTTTACCATAGGATGAAGCGACGCCTATTGAAATTTGCTTCAGCGCGCCGCCATATCCGCCCATCGGGTGACCTTTAAAATGAGCAAGCACAAGCATTGAATCATAGTTTGCCAAATTTTTACCAACATAGTTTTTCTTGATGCATTTACCGTTCGGGATTTCAAGCACCATATCAGGTCCCTCAGCGTCAAGCAGGTCAACCTCGAAATTATCCTCCCAGCCATGCTTTTTTAGCGTTTTAAGATGTCTTTCCGTTGTATCGCGCGAGCCTTCATAGGCTGTGTTGCATTCCACAACGGTGCCTTTCACATAATCAACAACCGGCTTCCAGAACTCCGGCTTTAAGAAATTCTGATTTCCCTCTTCGCCCGAGTGAACCTTAATCGCCACCTTGCCCGTAAGTTCTTTACCTAACTTTTGATACATTTCCAGTACCTTTTCCGCTGATATGGTTTTTGAAAAATAAACCTTTGACTTCATCGCGATACCTCCTAAAGTTTTAATTGTATCTTACCCTTATTTTACCATAAATATTAATCGTTTTCAATATATAAAGTAAAAGCAAAAAGTCCCCGCAGTCACGGGGAATTTTCATTGCTGAAATGTACTTAGAAATTAAATACCTTAACCAGCGGGTCTTCATTTGTTTCGCCGCCGGCGAAATCAAGCGCTTCGATTGTCATAGGTGATTTATCCTCAAGCCTGAATGTTTTCTGAACGATAATAGTACCGCCCGGCTCAACAAACTCAGACTGCGCCAAGAGATTAACTCCCTCCACGTCTGCTACGACAACCGGACGAAGTTCGAGGTCGTTCTGATAAGCGTTCACAAGAACTGAACTCGTGAACGACCGTGCCGCGTCTGCGTTATTCTTGTATTTGAAGGAAACAACCGCAATATCCTCATCCTCATATTTTATAACCTTAGCGTCCTCGATTGTAACCTTTACTTTGCCGAGATTACCGCTGAATTCACTCTTATCAGAATCAGAAGTTGCCGCCTCGCCTTCGACCTTATCCATATCCGCCGGCTCGATGTTTACTGCGTTGCCATCTGCATTGTTCTCTCCGTTATTCTCATATGCGCCTGAAGCATCGATCTTCTGTGTGTTCTGTGATGTAGCGGTATTGTTATTTTTATCCGCCTTTTTCGCACAGCCCGCCGCCGATACGGCAAGCGCAGTAGCCATAACCATAATTATAAGTTTCTTATTCATATGTTAAACTCCCTTTCTGCCGTCCTGAACGGCATAAATTGTATTCATATACTAACATATAGTATACCAAAAATCAAGCCACTTTATAAAAATTCACAATCTATTCACATTGACATAATACTTTTTCCGATATATAATAGATAGGCTGGAAATTTCAACTGCACCGAAAGGCTTTGCATAATTTCTGTTTAACTCTTTATCAGCCCGCGATAAGGACGTTAAATTCACTATAATTCTGACGGGCAGAAAGGCTACGGATACCATTATGTCACAGATTAAGGCTTGTATATTTGACCTGGACGGAACTCTGACCGATACAATCCGCGCGATAGCGCATTTTGGTAACACAGCGCTTGCCGCGTACGGTATGGACGGGGTCAGTATTGAGGATTATAAAATATATGTCGGTGACGGACGCGACAAGCTTATTCACAGACTCCTTAAAGCGCGTAACGCCGACACTCCGGAAATGTTCCGAAATGTCTGCGCAGTTTATAATGAAAATTATGAAAAAGACTGGCTTTACGATACTAATGTTTATGACGGTATACGCGAGCTGCTTGAGAGGCTGAAAGAAAACGGAGTGAAAATAGCCGTATGCTCCAACAAGCCTGACAACGTTGTCCGTTTTGTGCTTGACAGCTTCTTCGGCAAAGACTACTTTGACGCCGTAAGCGGCATAATAGATGGTATGCCGACAAAGCCCGACCCGTATACTGCGCTTAAAATAGCGGAAAGTCTTAATGTAAAACCGGAGGAATGTCTGTTCCTCGGCGACACAAATGTTGATATTTTCACCGCTAAGAATGCGGGAATGACATCTGTGGGCGTGCTGTGGGGATTTCGCACGCAGACAGAGCTTGTGCAGGCGGGCGCGGACTATATAGCCCCTGTTCCAAATGTTATTTTACAGCTTGTTTAACCCTCATGCGTCTTACACGCCCGCGGTAAGACCGCAATTAAATTTTTGCGGGCAGGAAGGTATGGTATTATGAGAAAAAGCGGAATACTTATGCACATATCGTCTCTGCCGTCAGATTACGGTATAGGCACTATGGGAAACGAGGCATATAAATTTGTCGATTTCCTCTATGAGGCGAAGCAGCGCTGCTGGCAGATATTGCCGTTAGGTCCTACGAGCTATGGTGATTCTCCGTATCAGTCGTTTTCAACTAACGCGGGAAATCCGTATTTTATTGATCTTGATATTCTTCAGGAGGAAGGATTGCTTAAGAAAAGCGATTATTCATCCTTAAACTGGGGTAAAAACAGTAAAAAGACAGATTATGAAACTATTTACAATAACCGCTTCAAAGTGCTTAGAAAAGCATTTAAAAAGTTTAAAGAGAATATTCCGAACGAGTTTAATGATTTTCTTCATAAAAACGAAAAGTGGATTTCAAACTATGCCATGTTCATGAGCATAAAGGACGAGAACGACGGCAAATCATGGCTTCTTTGGGACGACAGTCTGAGAAAACGCGATTCTCACGCTCTGTGGGAGTTCAATTCGTCTCACGAAGATGATATAATGTTCTGGGAGTTTTTACAGTTCAAATTCTTTGAGCAGTGGAATAAGCTTAAAAAGTACGCGAATGAAAAAGGTATCAGTATAATCGGCGACATTCCGATATATGTCGCTCTGGACAGCGCTGAGGTCTGGGTATATCCCGACCTGTTTGAGCTTGACAATGACCTTATCCCGACGGCGGTTGCGGGCTGTCCTCCCGATGCATTCTCCCCCACCGGTCAGCTTTGGGGCAATCCTCTCTATCGCTGGCAGCGCCACAAAGAATTCGGTTATAACTGGTGGATTGACAGAATAAAGGCGGCAACAGAGCTTTATGATATAGTAAGAATTGACCACTTCCGCGGCTTTGAAGGATATTATTCCATTCCCTACGGCGATGAAACAGCTGAACACGGACAATGGCTTAAAGGACCGGGTATGGAGCTTTTCGGCGCGGTAAAGAACGCGCTTGGCGACCTGCCGATTATTGCTGAGGATTTAGGATTTCTTACAGAGGACGTGCATAAGCTTCTTCGCGATTCGGGCTTCCCGGGAATGAAGGTGCTTGAATTTGCGTTTGACCCGCGCGAAGAAAGCAACTATCTACCGCATACATATACTTCAAACAGCGTTGTTTACGTTGGTACTCATGATAACGATACAATTCTCGGCTGGCTTAGTGAGCTTGACAAGGATACAATTGAATTTTGCAAAAAGTACATCGACGCGGACGATGATATTGTCTGGAAAATGATAAAAACAGCTATGGCAAGCGTCAGCGATACTGCTATAATACAGATGCAGGATTATTTAGAGCTTGGCAGCGAGGCAAGAATGAATATCCCATCCACACTCGGCGGAAACTGGGAATGGCGCATGGGAAAAAGAGACGCGACGAAAAAATTAGCGAAAAAAATCGCCGACATAACGCGTACATACGGCAGATGTGAAAGATAATATAAAACCGTTACGGTACGACTTCGGACAAGGCATAATGCGGGATTTCCCGCATTATGCTTCGTTTTGTCCGTTCTGCATCTGAATCTTATCAGTCCATTAAGGCGGTTGACAGTATCAAGCAGATTAAGATTTGAATTTTATTACATGAAAGAGGTATCATATGAAAAAGTTAAATATCGGCCATATAACACTCGGAGTATGCTATTATCCTGAACACTGGGACAAATCGCTGTGGAGAGATGATTTAAAGAAAATGAAAGAATACGGCATAGAAACAGTCCGGATTGCGGAATTTGCATGGAATAAGTTTGAGCCGCATGAGGGTGTATTTAACTTCGACTTCTTTGACGAGTTTATGGAAATGACCATTGAAGAAGATATGGATGTTATTTTCTGTACTCCGTCAGCAACGCCGCCTGCTTGGATGAGCGAAAAATATCCTGAAATCTTAAATGCCGATATTGACGGTAATCTGATAAATCACGGTCTCAGACGGCATTGTAATCTTAATTCTGAGAAATACCGCTTTTTCGTTTCGCGTATTACGGAAAAAATAGCGGAGCATTACAGCAAATATAAAAATATTGTCGCGTGGCAGCTTGATAATGAGATTAACTGCGAATGTGACCTGTACTATTCCGAAAGCGACCACCGCGCTTTTCGGGAATATCTGAAAAACAAATTCGGCAGTCTTGATAATCTTAATGAAGCAATCGGAGCTGCGTTCTGGAATCAGACTTATACATCCTGGGACGAGGTACATCTTCCTCGCCGCACAAACTCAGGCAGAATGGGAAATCCGCATATAGGACTTCTTGAAAAGCGCTTTATTTCCGATACGGTTATCGGCTTTTTCAAATTACAGGCTGATATTATACGCCGATACTCGGGCGCGCCTGTGACTACTAACGGATTATTCCGTCATATTGATTATCACCGTCTTGTCGAAGAAGCGCTTGATTTTATAACGTACGATAATTATCCCAATTTTGCATACGAAAGACGACTTGACATATCACGCCAAAACGGGATGAGGGATAGAAACAGCTCATACAATCTCACGCGCGCGCGCAGTATTTCACCGATATTCGGCATCATGGAGCAGCAGTCCGGACCATCGGGATGGAATTTCAGAATGGAGCAGCCTGCGCCGAAACCGGGACAGATACGGCTCTGGACGTTGCAGGCAATTGCGCACGGCGCGGACTTTGTGAGTTATTTCCGTTGGAGAACGTGTACTTTTGGAAACGAAATCTACTGGCACGGACTTCATGATTATGATAGCAAGCCAAACCGCAGGACAAAAGAGCTTCAAAAAGCATATAATGATATTCAATGTTTACAGTCTGTATGCGGAAATGAGTATATTGCCGAGGCAGCTCTGTTAAAGGATTACGATAACGAGTGGGACGCGGAGGAGGACGTATGGCATTCCAGCGTGGACGATATAAGCTATGACAGTTGGTTCAGAGCATTTCAGAAAAAGCATATACCGTATGATTTAGTGTACATAAACGACATAACCGAGCTGAGTGAGCTTTTAAAATACAAAATAGTTGTATATCCGCATCCGACAATTTTAACAAAGGAACGCGCTGCACTGTTAAAAGCGTATGCTTCTGAGGGCGGAACGGTCATTTTCGGATGCCGTACCGGTTACAAGGATTTAACAGGAAAATGCCGCATGACTCCAATGCCGGGCTTTGCCGCTGAGCTTTGCGGTGCGGAGGTTGAGGAATTTACGTTCCTTTCACCATATGATAAGGAGCAGTATGTAAATATCGGAGAAAAACGCGTCAGCGCGCCATGCTTTAACGATGTTTTGGAAATAACAGACGGAGAGCAGCTTGGAACATTTGAAAGTAATTATTATGCCGGTAAAACTGCCCTGTCACTTAAAGAAACAGGCAAAGGCAGAGTCTACTACTTCGGCGCGGCATTCAGTGAGGATTCCGCAAAGGCGCTAATAGAGCTTGAAAACCTCAACTCACCGGGTAATTTGGATAAAGTGATTGATATGCCTGAAAGTGTGGAGCTTGCAATCAGAGGTGAATATATATTCCTCTTGAATTACAATGAGGATAGTATCGACATGGATTGCTCCGCAGAGTTTAAAGATATGATAAGCGGCGAAACGTATTCCGGCAAAATCAGAATTGAAGGCTATAATGTGGTTGTATTGAAAAGAATATAAGCCGGAGAGGAATTATTATGAACAACCTGCGCTACGGAGACAATTACAATCCGGAGCAGTGGATTGAAAGAAAGGGGCTGACCCAAAGGGGGGTGTTGCTTAACGCAACACCCCCTTAACATAAAAATTCAATTTATCAAAGTCTGTCAATTTTACACAAATATCGCAGCGGCATACACCGCAGCCATAATTATAAACAGCACATGAAGCCAGAAAAGCGCGACCGCGCCCCCTTCGCGTTCACTTTCCAGACACTGTTTTATTATTTTCACAAGAATAAGCGCCGCGCCAAATACAATAAGAGGAAAGAAGAAAAATCCTAAAAGCGCGCCTCCCTCCGTTGTATTAGCCATTATAAACTTTAATATAACCGCATAATACGCGCAGCCGCTCAAAACCGCAAATACCAGCAAGCCCCATGTATTTTTCAGAAGCTTTATAACACCATTTTTCATCTGTTAAATTCCTTTCAGGCTTGATAGAAAATCACTTCAATTGCCGCTTTGCAGCCTGAGTGCCGTACATGTGTACCGCCTCAGTCGGGAAGTGGTGATATGTGTGATTTTAGCCAAGCTTAATCTTCATCCGGCATATCCCAGTTATGATATACATCCTGAACATCATCGTTATCCTCTAACATATCCAGCAGCTTTGTCATAGACGCAATCTGAGCGTCATCTGTAAGCTGAGTCATTGTCTGAGGAACCATGCTGACCTCGGCGGAGGAAATTGTATACTTCTCAGAAAGAGCATCACGCACCGTTCCCATATCAGCTGGAGCGGTTGTGATTTCTATCATGTCCTCGTCCGCTTCAATATCATCTGCGCCCGCTTCAAGAGCGTCCATCGTGATTTCTTCCTCGTCGATATCGTCATTTTCGATAATTATAACGCCCTTCTGATCGAACATAAAGCTTACGCAGCCTGTCTGTCCCATGTTACCGCCATTTTTATCGAACGCATGGCGCACGTCTGCGGCTGTTCTGTTTCTGTTATCGGTAAGAGCGTTCACGATTACGGCGACACCTGCCGGACCATATCCCTCATATGTGATGCTTTCATAGTTATCGCTCTCTGTGTCACCCGCCGCCTTTTTAATAGTTCTGTTTATATTGTCGTTCGGCATATTATTTGAACGTGCCTTAGCTATTGCGTCTTTCAGGCTTGAGTTGTTATCCGGGTCCGGACCTCCCGCCTTTACCGCAACAATGATTTCACGCGCTATCTTTGTGAATATCTTAGCTCTCTGCGCGTCGTTCGCGCCTTTTTTACGCTTGATTGTACTCCATTTTGAATGTCCTGACATAATAAATACTCCTTATACCTTTTAATTTATATCTAAGCTATTCTATCACAGTTCCGCCTTTTTTTCAATACTTTTATGCGGTTTCCTCAGAAGGATATTTAATATTAATCCTGATACCGTATGTACCAGAACCGACATCACTACCGTTCCGGCTATAATACATACGAGATACACCTCGTCTTTATCAAGATGTGTCGGCGCAAGATTATACCAGAATCCCATTCTAAGCCATGTTATCCACAGCGCGTGCGTCAGGTACAGTTCCAGCGACATTTTCCCAAGAAACCGCAAAACCATGTTGCCAAGCTGTATCTTCATCGAAAGTACCATAAGCAGCAGGGCAAATGACGTGGTATTAATCACAGTTATGATAAATACAGGCAATGTTCTGTCATTATTATGATGACTGTAATATACATAGCTAAGCGCAAAGATAATAAACATAATCAGTGTTTTAAGAAAATATTGTTTCTGAAAAAACCTTGTAAACGCGTCCTTGCCGTAGCATACCCATATTCCCGCGGCAAATGCAAGACATGAATTAGTCCACCATAACCCTAATCCGCAAAGATTCATTATTATTATATACAAAACCACAAACACTGTCATCGCAATCGGCTGTCTGTTTGACACAAACAGTTTACCGCATATATAGAAGCCTATATAAAATATCGCTATCGCCATCACAAACCACAGGTTAAACCCTGTCAGCGAAATGAGAATATTTTGAAAATCCATATTATTGGTTACAATATAAAAAATGTTTATTATATAAAATGGTACAGCAATCGAAAGCATTCTCTTTGAAAAAAAACCTTTAAGATAATCGTTTTTATTCATTAGTCCATATTGGAGTCCGTACCCCGAAACAAAGAAAAATCCCGCAACCATTATCGCGCCCATATACTTGAATGCATACAGCGTGAAATAAGTATCCGCAAGATACATACATATATGGCTCAGAAGAATAAGCAGAGCGCACATTCCCTTTATACTCTGCGTCTGTGAAACCGAAAAATAATCCTCAAAGAATTCTCTTTTCTTTGCAAATCTTACGCCACATACGAGTATTAACAGTGTAAATACAATGATAGCGGCTGATATAGCTGTTGTTACCAAAATCCTCAATCCTTTTCATGAATATCTGTATTTTTATTCTATCATATTCGACATATTTTGTAAACCAAAAATATGTTGAATATGAATACAAAAATGATAAATGTTGACTTTTGGTATAAAATAATGGTATACTTTATAATGTTGATATAAAGATAACAAGGAGGCAAAATATGTGGGCATATGAAAGTGTATTTTATCAGATTTATCCTTTAGGATTCTGCGGCGCACCGTATGAGAACGACGGGGTTTTGGAGCATCGGATTACAAAGGTGAATAACTGGATTACACATATAAAAGATTCAGGCGCGGACGCGATATATTTCTCACCTGTGTTTGAGTCAGACACGCACGGTTATAATACACGCGACTATAAGAAAATTGACTGCCGTCTCGGAACAAACGAGGATTTTAAATCTCTCGTTTCCCTGCTCCATAAAAACGATATAAAAGTCGTTTTGGACGGTGTGTTCAATCACGTAGGCAGAGGTTTCTGGGCGTTTCAGGACGTTCTGATAAACCGTGAAAACTCGCGCTACCGTGATTGGTTTTTCATCAATTTCAGCGGCAACTCGCACTATAATGACGGCTTATGGTATGAAGGCTGGGAGGGTAATTATGACCTCGTCAAGATAAATCTGCGCAATGAAGAGGTTATAGGACATATCTTTGACGCGGTTAAATTCTGGATTGATGAATTTGAGATTGACGGACTGAGACTTGACGTTGCATATTGTCTCGATAAGGACTTTTTAAAGCGTCTTAGAAGCTTCACATCAGGACTTAAAGATGACTTTGTCCTGATAGGTGAGCTTCTTCATGGCGATTATAATCAGTTTGTCAATGACGAGATGTGCCACAGCTGCACGAATTATGAGTGTTATAAAGGCGTTTATTCCAGCTTTAACAGCATGAATATGTTTGAAATTGTACACTCTCTGCTGCGTCAGTTCGGACCTGAGAATTGGACACTTTATAAAGGCAAGCATCTTTTAAGCTTCGTAGATAATCATGATGTTACGAGAATAGCAAGCATTCTCACAAACGAAAACCATCTGCCGCTTGTGTATGGTATGATTTTCGGTATGCCGGGTATTCCCTGTGTTTATTACGGCAGCGAGTGGGGCGCGAAAGCAAATAAGAGCGAGGGCGATCCGGCTCTGCGCGCGTGCTTTGAAAACCCTGAGAAAAACGAGCTTACTGAGTTTATTTCAAAGCTTGCAGCGGCGCATAAGGGAAGCAAAGCGCTTTGTTACGGTGATTTCCGCTCTGTTGTGCTGCAAAACAAATATTGCATTTTTGAAAGAAAATGCGATGATGAGCGCGTGCTTGTCGCAATCAACGCGGACAGTGAGCCTGTTACGGCGCACTTTGACGCGGGCTGCGGCACTGCCATTGACTTGATTACAGGAAATACGCATGACTTCGGCGGAGGAAGCGAGCTGCCTCCATACAGTGTGAAGTACTGGAAAATGGAAAGATAAGTTGGGGCTGCCCAATTTAGCGCAGATCATAGAAAGGCATTGAATCAGCATAAAGCCTGAATTTTTAGATTATTTTAAATAGTTTATAATGTTGAATTTCGCAATAATTTGCGAAATTCTTCGTTTCTATGCCTTTCTATTACGAACGAAACTCACCACTTGACGTACCTACGTACGCCTTCGGGCAAGGCATAATGCGGGTTTCCCCGCATCTTGCTTCGTTTCGTCCGTTCTGCATCTAAATTCTTTCAGCCCCAAAGGAACTGCCTAATTTAGCGCAGACCATAGAAAGGCATGAAGTCAGCAAAAAAAATTAATTTTCAGATTATTTTAAATAGTTTATTCAGCAAAAAACTTAATTTTCAGATTATTTTAAATAGCTTACAGGTAATAAAAGTAAAGGTCACTTTGTCTACATGACAGAGTGACCTTTTTCATAAAGAAATATATTAATTTTTATAAATCGAATCCCATGCTCCTGCGCTTGATGCAGTAGAATCCGTTTTTTCAAGCGCCTCCCAATCGCGAACCTCGCGCATTTCGGTCCATATCTCATGGTCATCACCTTCAAACTCCCAGTAATGAGAATTTGTAGCCTCCTGAACTGCGCTGTAATACCATGCGCTTGTGTCAAGATTATCGCTCCAGGTAATCATACCTTCAAGGAGCGCGTTAATATTTGCAGGTTTACGGTTGAGCATATTATTAATAAGCGTCATTGCTTCAGAACGGATAATGGGCTGAGTGGGTCTGAACGTACCGTCCTCATAGCCGCTAATCCAGCCACGCTCCGCGGCGCGGTTAATATACTCTTTAGCCCAGTGATCACTGATATCCGTGAATTTGTCCTCACCTTCATATGAGCCGCTGTCAAATCTCGCTGCAATCGACGCGAACTCGGCACGCGTTATCGGCGCGTTCGGTAAGAATGTGCCGTCAAGATAGCCGCTGACAATTTCAGCGTTCGCCATCGTTGAAACCCCGTTATTATACCAGTTTATTAAATCCACATCAGAGAAGCTGTTGAACTGATTCCAATATTTACTTCTTGAATCATCCGTCAGAAGTCTGAAGAATATCGTCGCAACCTCCGCGCGGGTTATCTGATTGTTAGGACGAACATCGCCCTCCGGATAACCGATAATATACGCATGGTGGTCATCATGGTTAAGCTCAGGCACATCATCCTTTCCGTTATTCGGATTATCTCCGGGACGTGTATTACCATCCTCACCTGTATATTCATTCCGGATAATATATCCTGTTGTGCTCTTTACATAATTCGGAGTATATCCTGAAACAGGCTCCTCCTCGACCGTATAATTGATAGCTTTGCCGTTCGCTGTACGCGCAAGCTTTGTGAACGTGTAAATCCAATTATTAGACGCGCTTAGCTCATGCGTTGCGACAATCTCATCGCCGTTCATAACGTTGACCGTAATCGACTCAGGCCGCTTACCTTCCGCGTTGTTATTGTCCTTCCACTGCTTTTCAACACGAATACTTATATATTCGCTGTCAACATCTTTATACTTCGGCGAATTATTCCTTGACGGCGTCCTGTCCGGACTCGGTGTCGGGCTAGGACTTGGTGTCGGCTTCGGACTCACCTCAGGAGACGGCGTCGGACTCACCTCAGGAGACGGCTTCGGGCTCACCTCAGGAGACGGCGTCGGACTTTCCTCAGGTGATTTATGATTTGTGAATTTCACCTCTTTCGGGCTGTCAGGCTCAATCATACCTGTATCATCGCCGCTGGAAGTAACATCGTAACCGTCGTTATCCGATTCCTCAACCTTATATGTAATTTCGGCAGGCAGAGTTGCGATTTGTTTCTCACCATGCTTCAGCTTAAATTCAGTCACACCGTTTACAAATGTCAAACCACCGAATTCACCGTTAATACTTTCATCACCCAGAGTTAAGGTAAAGGTAAAGTTCTTGGTTTTGTCACCGTCACCTGTAACAGTCTTGCTTACCGTGAGAATGCCCTTCGGGTCAGGAACTACAGCGTTAAACTTATTCGTAAATTTAGCCTCTGCTGTCTTACCGTCTTCGATTGTACCGGTATCGTCGCTCGATGTAGCTGTGTAATCGCCTCTATCCGTCTCCGACTCCTTAACCTCATATGTGATTCCGGCGGGCAGATCCGTTGCGGTTATGCTTTCTCCGTGTTTCAGCGTAAATGTAGCCACACCGTTTTCAAACGTCATGTCGCCATATTCACCGTTGATGCTTTCATCATCCAGCGTTACAATAAAGTTAAAGTACTTATTCTGCTCTCCCAAATCACCCGTGACAGTCTTGCTTACTGTAAGATTACCCTTCGGCGAAACAGGATTGTCAAGCTTATTTATAAATTCAGCAGTTACTGTCTCTTTTGCTACGATTGTGCCTTCCACTCCTGTGGAAGTAACATCGTAACCGTCATTATCCTCTGTAACCTTATATGTAATGTTTGCGGGCAGCATTGCAGTTATGCTCTCGTTGTCTTTCAGCGTAAATTCAGCCACGCCGTCTACAAATGTCAAACCGCCGAGTTCTCCGTTAATACTTTTATCGCCCAGAGTTAAAGTAAATTTAAAGTTCTTATTCTTATTTCCTGCTGTACCTGTAACGGTCTTGCTTATTTTGAGATTACCCTTCGGGTCCGGAACAGGAGCGTTCAGCGTATTTGTAAAGTCCGCTTCTGCCGTCTTACCGGCTACGATTGTACCTGACGCGCCGATGGAATCTACAGTGTAATCGCCTTTATCCGTCACCGACTCTACAACACCATATGTAATTCCGGCCGGCAGATTTTTTGCGGTTTTGCTATCACCGTCTTTCAGCTCAAATTCTGTCACGCCTTTTTTAAAGGTCATATCGCCGTATTTACCGTTAATATCTTCATTATTCAGGACTACGGTAAAGCCAAATTTCTTATTCGGATCTCCCAAATCACCCTTAACGGTCTTGCTTACTGTAAGATTACCCAAAGCGTCCAGATGGTTCTCAAATTCAACCTCTGCCTCTACGTCCTCTTCGATTGTGCCTGTTGTATCTCCTTTGGTAGTAACCGTATAACCGTCATTATTAGACTCTGTAACCGTATATTTAAATCCCGCGGGCAGAGTTATGGTTTTACTCTGGCCATCTTTCAGTTTAAACGTAGCTTTACCTTTTTTAAATGTCATGTTGGCAAATTCACCGTCAATTTTTTCATCATGCACGTCTAAGGTAAAGGTAAATTCCTTATTTTTATCGCCTGCGGTGCCTGTAACGGTCTTGCTAACTGTGAGACTACCCAGCGGAGCCGGTTCAATGTCTACGTTGAACAGCGCGAAACGCTCATTGATAGTCGCGCCAATGGACGCGGCGCTGCCCGAAACGGCAGCCGGAAAAGCGGAATAATCAGGATAATAATCCGGCTTAATGGTTCCCACTTCAGGATCGCCTTCCTGCAATTCAACTTCGATTTGCTCACCGGTCTCGGCACTCGTTCTTGTTATCTTATCGCCGACTCTATATCTGTCATTGCGTATCAGCGAATCAAGCACACCGCTGTTAGCGTTAGAAATCGCTCCCGCATCCGCCGATGTTATTTCTGCATTTTCCATATCGGCAAAATCCAGATAGTCGGAGCTCGTTTCGCCCTTCATATTCTTGATGGTATACGTGCCTTTTGGCAATCCGTAGGTAGGCACATCGTACGTCAGCTTTCCGACGCTCATTTCGTCTCTGTGCCATCCGTTATCGTATTCACTGGTGCCGTAGTCATGGATAAATTGTTCATCCGTAAGCTCCAGAGTCGCATATATGTCTTCATCCTCTGTAAGCTTACCCTTGACGGTGTAATTGGCTGTCAATTTGCCTAATTCCTTGCCGTCACGGTACAAATCTGCGGTGTATTTGATTGTTGTGCCTGTCTTGATTATATCGTTTTCGAGCAGCTTGTTTATTTCTTTCGCTCCGACACTCATTCTAAGGTCAACCTTACCGCTGACAATGTTTCTTCTTATAGTGTCCTTGATTGCTGCCTCATCCTTGATCGTTTTGCCTTCCACGGGCTTATAAGCCGTATCCCACCTGTAAGCCGTGTCTTTTATAAGACTGTTGTCTCTGCCGTTGACATTGGAAGCCTTCATACTGATAATGTCATTCGCATCAATCTTTCCATTTATTTCAGCAAGTCTGGTTTCATCAAGATGAGCTCCGCCGTCTAATTCGACAGATTCACAAACGTTCTTTAAAACCTCTGAGAAGGTTTTGTCATCGTTTGCATATGTACCGTCCTTGTCAAGAATACGCTTTTTAGCCTCAGCAAAAACTTTTCCATAAAGCTCTTCATCTAATTTGTCGTCTTTGGAAAGTATATTGGTTAAAGTCATTTTTAAAACATTGTCTAAAAGAGGCTCATCTATAATATGCGTATTGTCATCCTTGAGAAGCTCTTGTAAATAGCTTATTTTAAATGTTTCGTCTCCAAGACGCTGCTCTTCGGTATACGGAGTAAATTTAACGCTGAGCGTTGACTGTCTCGGAAGCGTATCTCTGACAAGCTCGCCCGGATTGCTGTCGGTAACTTCAGGGTATCGGCGGTCGCCTACCTGCCATGTATACCTGAGGTAGCCCATGCGGTCGCCTCTGTGTAAATCAGTTCCTGTCTGGCTCTTGTTTTCATCCGCAGAATTACCGGCAACATTTGGCAGATAATAATATGGGATAATGAATGATCTTCTGCCGCCGTCCTCCGCGGTTTCAAACACAGCGAGCAAATCATTATAGCTCATGCTGGAATGCGGAGAAAACGTATACCGCAGTATATACTCCCAATAGATACCTGACGTCAGGTCGTCGCGGTTGTCAGAGCCTTCCCATGTCATAACCTGACCGATAATATCATTCAATGACAGCTTCTCGCCCATGAAAATGGTCTGTTCATCGTTCTGTCCGTTTGCGGGATTGGGAACGTTTACCATGACGCGCGGGAAGCCCTTAGAGGGATGGTTGATTATTTCTCCGGTTTCATCATCAAACACTCTGATTGCGTCTTCAGCATCGGAATGTGGTTCTTTATCAGTCTTATGGCGAACGAAGTTTTGCATCTCCTCGTTACCGCCGGTGGGAATCATATTACCACCGACAAAGTTTTCCTTTGCTCTCAAGATAATTCTCGCATTCCAGATTGCGAGACGGTTTACGCCGATAGCGCTGGCAGGGATAGTCTGACCATTCCACTCAAGGTAATACATACCCTTATTTTCGCTTTCGTCTTTACCGGAATCATAACGTAGGTACGGTTTTCTTGCAACCGAGTCAGTATTGTCATTGTCAAGCTCGATTTTAATGTCTTGACCGGTAGTTACATCTATCGTTTCAGTTTTGCCGTCTTTGGCGAGCTTAACAACTTTACCGTCGGCTTTCAGCTGCCATACAGTGCCGTCATTATCCACCAAATCAAAACGCGGATCAATATATTCCGTAATTGTGAAGTCCTCGAGAGGCTTAATAATCTGGTCCAGAATTTCCTCTGCGAAAATCTGCGTAAGGATATCCGCGTCATTCATGCCCTTGGCAGCATCGCCAAGCTCTTTTTTGCCCTTAGCCACGGAGAAGAAGTGAGCTTCCTGATCCGCTTTAGATGATCCCTTTTTGCCGGATAAGGATACAAGAAAATCATGCGCTTTACCATATTGTTGTCCGGTCTCCTGCACCGGTCCGCCGTTAAGCAGGACTGTAAATATGGTATATCCGGCTTCTTTCAATGTATTAGCAATATTTTTTGTCTCATCGGGCTCGTTAACATTATCATCCGCGCCGTCGGTAAAGATAATAAGGTACTTCGGTATATCCGGATTATCGCTGTTCTCGTCTGCCAGCTTCGATTGGAACGCCGTTAGGCCTGTTATCGAGCTTGTGCCGCCGGTGAGACCGTAGTTGGACTGCCCATTGTTATCTTTCGCATAAAATGAGCCATTACCACGATTTGTGGACACGGTGTTCACGCTCTCGCTGAGATTTGAGGTCCAGTTGAGCAGTATCGCATCGTTCTCATTCAGTTTCGAAGAGCTGAAACGAACAGCAGAAACAATAGCTGAGGGAGAAACCTCGCCCATTTTAGTTACAAACGCGCCTACAGCTCGACGCAGAGCCTCTGTCTTGACGTACTGCTCATCTGTCAGCTCGTAGACGTAGGAGGCGCGATAGTTACTACTTCCTGTTGCGGTAAAGCAGCGCAGATAACCATTGCTGTCGATATAGAACTTAATCGGACCGTTAGCTGATACGGTATATGTTATACCGGTATTCCCACTATCACTCTCTGTCGTCATGTCAGGCGCGACGCCGACGCCGTCATCTCCTGTCATACTTGTTCCCGCCGTAATCGTGTCCGTGAAGGTCCAACCTGATTGGAGTCCGATAGTATTCTTTGCGGTTGTACTATTAGCCGTGAAGTTGCCGGTATAGCTGGAATAGTACCAACCATTTCCGTTTATATTGTTTTGGAATTCGGGCGCTCCGCCTGCATAATAGCAAATAGGGGTATATTCCGCAGTATTGATTCTGGCGTCATATACAAAATAGCTGTAGCCGGAAGCGCCGAGCAGGGAATTGTCAGTGTTTCTGGGGTTAAGAATTATGTCTTGTTCGTCTTTGGTCAGAAATACCTCGACCATTCTCTTCGGCGCGCTAAGCGGCTGACCGACGATAGAAGTCAGTGTTCTTATTTCAGACGCAGTAAGCGCAGCGTCATAGAGGTAGATATTGTCAACATAGAAATACTGCTTCTCACTTTTATATCCGTCGTCAAATGGGGCAAATACGACGTTTTTCCCTGAAAGTCCCGTAACTGAGGCGGTCGCCTTTTCTGCACCATCTAAATATGCCGTTACGCTACCGTTATTGAACACGAATGCAAGCTCATGGCTCGCGATGCCGCCATAAACATTAGAAAGTGTGAACAGCTTGCTGTCTTTTCCCAGTTCAGCAACGATATCATTGCCGGTACGGTACACATGGAAATATTTGGAAGCTGCTATGCTGCCTGTTAAACCACCGATGTACAGGATTTCAAGTTTTCCGGTATAGGCGTTGGCAGCTGTCTGATTCAGAGAAAATGAGAGTGTAAAGTTGTCGCTCGCAGGTGTTTCCTCTACCAAAAAACCCGCTGTCGAATAGTCAAGAGAAAATCCTTGACCTTCCGAGAAGTTCAGAGGTACACCGCCCCAGCTCGTTGCGCCAGTATAATCCTGATATTTAATCAGGGTTTTCTGATTAGATACACCAAAATCAATGGCGTCGTCTGTAGGCTGCGAGACCGCCTTTGCAAAGTCGCTTTTCACCATGTCGCTGTATTTCGTAGACGGTTCTTTCTTTACAGTATTCAAAAACCATGTTCTGTTATCACCATCTTTATTTGGTTGAAACTCATAGTATCCTTTGAGGTTGGCTTTTGACGGGTATTCAGTGGTCTCTTCCTTCGTGTATTCGCCCAACCTTTCGAGCATACCAATCTTATATTCAAGAGCCGTTGCGTCAGCCTCCCTGCCGCTCGATTTCAGCTTCTTAATAACATCCTTGACATTGATAGCATTTGGTATGTCGGAGGCAAAGCCCATACTGCCTGACGCGTCTATAACCATACCTACCTGCTGCGCGTATCCTTCGGTATACCATGATTCCAAATCCACGTTAAAGGTTCTGCCGTCACCTATCGTTTTTACAAAGTGACCATCATCATCAGTTACCCGGTTACCCTCTTCATCAAGCACATATTCCTCATGAACACTTGCGGTTTTATCGGTGTGCAGTCCTACAGCAGTACTGTAGACCTTGGTAAGCTCAACGTCTTCTCCCACATTTAAGCCTACAGGTAACTCCTCTGCTTTTGTGCAGGGCATATCGCCGTTTTTGACGATTTCTCCCTTGATATAAGAGTTTTCTGAGTCTGTACTGTCGTGTAAATATGTATACACCCAAGCCGTATCGTGTTCCTTGCTTTTTTCTATACCCTCGTTGCCGAAAACCGTCTTGTCTGCGGTACCGTTTACGTCCATGGTCTCACAGATATAAAACGCGTGCATCTTTACAATGTGAACATCCTTGTCATAACTTACCTTGATGATGTCACCATTATTTTCGTCTGTTACGGTTGCATTAGCGCCTGAGGAGACATTGAATCCGGCAAAGTGTTCGTACGCCTCGTCCTCGTCGGTTCCGTCCCAGTTGCCGTATTCGCATTCCATAAGCTCGATCGAACCGTCACCGACAGTTCCGAGATAAACGGACCAGATGCCGCCGCCTTGCTTGTCTGTCGGACTGAGCACAATAAACTGGTCGCCATTGTCGACTTCTGCCCCATGATAGCCGGAACGTGCCGCGGCATAGTATTTATAGCCGTCGTCACTATCATCAGAAGGAACAATATATCCGTCAATTATGACAGAATGGAGGTCACGCGATTCGCCTGTCTCTTCTGACGATTGTCCTTTTTCGTTTGTCGCATGCCAATGACGCACCATAAAGTGCGTGGCTTCGTCAACATTTATTTCAGACAATTTAGCTTTTGGTAAATTCTTCGCTTCCTCGCCTCCGAACAGCGGATCGGCATGGATAGAAGCGCCTGCAACTGCATCAGGCGTTTTTGAAGCGCTTGCAGTTGCATCAGGCGTTCCTGTCGGTGACGCTGTCTTTGAAGGACCTGCCGTTGCATCCGGATCTCTTGTAGGTGAAGCGCTTGCTATTGCATCAGGCGTTCCTGTCGGTAAAGCGCTTGCCGTTACGCCGGGCGCTGCCGGATCTGTCGTTGTCTCGTTCTCTGCGTATGCCCACGTTGGCATCATGGACAAGCACATGGAGATTACTATGATTATGCTTATAAATCTCTGTCTTTTCATACTTAGTAATATACCCCCTTTTGACTTGTTAATAGACACTATTATCATGATATGTTGATTATTTAGTATAATATTATATTTTACACCTCTTGTCTCTTATCGTCAAGGCCTGAAGCGGACAAAATTGTTGACAATACTGTTAATTTTTTGTTACAACTTTAAAATTTGTCAAAAAAATATTTCATTTCACTGTTGACAAAAAACAAAAAGCGTATCGTACGATACGCTTTTTCAATACCCTATTAAAGAGCAGATTTTGCTGTTTCAACGAGCTTTGCGAATGCAGCGCTGTCAGCGATTGCGATTTCAGAAAGCATCTTTCTGTTCATTTCGATACCTGACTTCTTCAGACCGTTCATGAATGTTGAATAGTTCATGCCGTTCTGTTTGCAGGCAGCTGAAATTCTCGTGATCCAAAGACGACGGAAATCTCTCTTTCTTCTTTTTCTGCCGACATAAGCATTCTGCATTGAACGCATAACTGCCTGATTAGCAACTCTATACTGCTTGCTCTCAGCACCACGGAAGCCCTTAGCAAGCTTTAATATCTTCTTATGTCTTTTTCTTGTATTTAATGCGCCTTTTACTCTTGCCATTAGTTTTTACCTCTCTTTCAGATTACTTGTAAGGAATAAGCTTCTTGATAACTGCCGCATTTGCCTTTGAGCAGTAAGCCTGTTTTCTCAAATGTCTTTTTCTCTTAGTTGTCTTCTTGTTCAGAATGTGTCTTCTGAATGCTTTGTTCATCTTAACCTTACCGTTCTTTGTAAGATTAAATCTTTTTGCTGCGCCTCTGTGTGTCTTTATTTTAGGCATAGTTTACACTCCTTCCGAATTTAAAAATCATCTTATGATAACGGTGCGAGAAACATAATCATGTTTCTGCCCTCAAGCTTCGCGGGCTTTTCTATGCTGCCCGCCTCTTTTGCCTGTTCGGCAAATCTCTCAAGCAAGGTATAACCTATCTGTGAATGACTTAATTCACGACCACGGAATCGAACCATAACCTTTACTTTGTCGCCCTTTTTGAGAAACTTTATCGCGTGGTTACACTTCGTATTGAAATCGTTGGTGTCAATAGACGGGGAAAGCTGAACCTCTTTGATATTTACTACCTTCTGGTTCTTTCTGTTTTCCTTTTCACGCTTGTTAAGTTCAAACTTATACTTGCCGTAGTCCATTATTTTACACACAGGCGGATTTGCCTGCGGTGCAATTTTGACCAAATCCATTCCCTTTTCATATGCGATTTCCTGCGCATCGCGTGCGCTCATCAGACCAAGCTGCTGACCGTCTGCTGAAACAACGCGGATTTCACTGTCACGGATTTGTTCGTTAATCTGTAAATCATTCTTACTAATGGTTAATCCCTCCCTCTGAGCATCAAAAAACGGATGCAAAACGCACCCGTACACAAATATCTCCCTGATAGGATATACATTGTATTTACCGCAAAGCCTTCGCCGTACGGTGAGAACGGAGCGTTCTACTTGTTTTCATTTCTGATATATTATACCAAAGACATTTTTATATGTCAAGTATTTTTTGAAAATTTATTTTATCTCAATCAAAACCTCGTCAAGAGGACGCTTCGGAACGTTTATCGTACCATCCTCACTCTCAAAGTACTTCACCTCGCCGTTTTTCATATCCACCATACGGCTTTTCTGCATAGGATAGCCGACTGCCAACAGATATACCACGTCCAGTGTTTCATCAAGAGAAAGCGTTCTTTTAATCTCGTCACGCATAATCGCGCCGAGCCAGCACGTTGCAAGTCCCATTTCAACTGCTTCAAGCATCATTGTAGTCACAGCCGCGCCCGCTTCGACCTCAAAACCGCCGTTCTTTTTTATATTCTTATCACCAAGCACAGCTATGTAAGCCGCAGGACGTTCGTTTTCCTTCGGTGCGCCGTCCGTCAATGCTCCTGCCCATTTAGTGAACGGATAAATATTACTGAGCGTCTCCTTATTATCAATAAATGCGAATTTAAGCGGCTGAACATTCGCACCGTATGCCGCGACGCGCGCGCAGTCCACCAGTTTTGTTAAATCCTCGCGCTTTACCGCCTTTTGTTCAAATTTTCTTATAGTTCTTCTGTTCATTATAGCGTCATATACGTTCATTTCACTACCTCCTTATATTTTAAACTATTCTATCACAGTTTTCGATATTTTTCAATTTATATCCGCTATTTACTTTACACAAAGCAAAAAATTTTATATAATAACCTCAGGGTGTTACCCAAATCGAAGATTTGGACACCCTGGAGAACATTGTATCTTACTTTGCGTGCCACGTTGCGGCACCGACTGCTTCGCAGTCTGCAAATATATGATATAATAACCTCAGGGTGTTACCCAAATCAAAGATTTGGACACCCTGGAGAACATTGCATCTTAACGCTGCGCACACGTTGCGTGCTTGCAGTTATGATATAATAGTAATTTTACTAAAGGAGGAGTTGCATGGCTGCGCCGCTTTATGAACGTCTTAAAAATTACGCGCGTAAAAACAGAATATCGTTTTCAATGCCCGGTCATAAATCCGGCAGAGGGCTCAGGAATGACTTAATCTCACTCGATGTGACGGAGCTTGAGGAAACGGAAAACCTGCACCACGGCGGCAAATACGTCAAAGAGGCGCAGCGGCTTCTTTCCCGGCTTTACGGAAGTAATAAGAGCTATATTTTAACAGGCGGCTCCACCGCCGCCATACAGGCTATGATATGCGGAAGCGTCAAACCCGGCGGTCTTTTGCTCGCCGCGTCAGACTGTCATCAGAGCGTTATAAACACATGCGCCCTTCTCGGAATACGCATACGATTTTTTCCGAAAGAAATTGACAGTGAATTTAAAGTACCCAAATACACCGCTGCAATAAAAGAATACATCACTGATGACACAGATGCGGTTATAATAACGTCTCCGAATTATTACGGCGTATGCTCTGACATAGAAAAAATAGCCGCTGAATGTCACGAACGGAATATACCTCTGCTCGTTGACGAAGCGCACGGCGCGCATTTTATCGCTGACAGCCGTTTCCCCGAAACAGCCGTGAAGTATGCCGACGCGGTCTGTCACAGTGCGCATAAGACGCTTAACGCGATGAACGGAGCGGCATATCTTCACTTAAACGGCTCTCTTATTAATACACAAAGAACGGAAAAAGCCCTATCTATGTTCCAGTCGTCAAGCCCGTCTTATGTGATTGCCGCCTCGGCGGATACCGCGAGAGATGAACTGGCATCAGGAAATGAATGGAACAGAACATACAACCTGTGTAAGGATTTAAGGAGTAAATTAATTCAAGCAGGTATTAAGGTTCTCGAAAATGATGATATGACAAGGCTTGTATTAAATTTCACAACATTTGGCATAACAGGCTTTGAGGCAAGCCGTATCCTGTCACAAAACGGAATAGATATTGAAATGGCGGATTTATTTAATATAGTTCTGATTATCACGCCATCTAACACTTTAAACGATCTTGAAGCGCTATTTAAGACAGTTACGCAAATCACCGCTGCAAACACAAAAACCACGTCTTTTCCACGCGTGCCGATACCTCCCCTGTGTAATGAAACACTGTCGCCGGGCAAGGCGTTCTTTTCAGCACGGACAGAAATCAGTCTTGCGGACGCTGACGGACGCGTATCATGCGTATCAGTCACACCCTATCCGCCAGGTATACCTGTTATTCGCATGGGAGAAACAATAAAGAAAGAACAGATTGAATATATAAATTATATCCTGTTATCCGGCGGAGAAGTGACAGGTCTCTCAGACGGAAAAATTACAGTTGCGGAGTAATATAAATGAATGAGATAATTACAATCACAGGCACAGTTGAAGAAATAATATTTTCCAATCCTGATAACGGTTATACTATATGCGGTATAGACAGCACTGAGGAGGGGCTTTTTACCGCGACCGGATATATGCCTTTTCTCTCTGAGGGAGAAAGCGTGGCGCTGTCAGGTATATGGGTGACACATCCTGACTATGGCGAACAGTTCAAGGTGGAATATTACGAGAAGGTTATGCCGTCTGACGAGGAATCAATTATACGCTATCTGGGGTCTGGTATAATTCCCGGAATACGCGAGGCAACGGCTAAAAAGCTTGTCAAGCATTTCGGCTGCGAGGTTTTGGATATAATGCTTGCAAACCCCGAATCGCTTTCGGAGATTAAGGGTATAAGCAAGGAAAAGGCGAAGAAAATCGGTGAGGAATTTCAAAAGCTCCAATCCATGCAGAACATTGTTATGTTTCTTCAGCAATATAACATATCCGCGAATATGGCTGTAAAGGTGCATAATGTACTCGGCGCGGCGGCAGTGGATATGATAAAAAAGAATCCTTATATCATGTCAGATATGGTGGACGGAATTACCTTTAAGACTGCCGATACAATTGCATTCAACATGGGCATGCCGAAAAACAGTATCATCCGCATACGCGCCGGGATAAAGAACATACTCCGCACTGCCGCTTATACGCATGGTCATGTATATCTTCCTAAGACTGTGCTTCTGGAACATGCTGTGTATACGCTTAAGGTAGAGGAAAGCGAAGCGGAGGCCGCTGTTTCCGAGCTTATAGCGTCAAAGGATATTTTTTTGGATAATGTTGAAGGTACAGATGCGTACTATCTTTACGAGTACTATGAGGCGGAATATTATATAGCGAGAAGGCTTATTGCCATATCTCAGAGTAAACAGAAATTTACAATGACAGAGGATGAGGCTGAAATGGCCATTGATGCTCTTGAAGAAAAAACGGGACTATATCTCGAAGGCGAACAGCGTAATGCCGTTGTCACAGCTCTTTCCACGGGCTGTATGGTTCTTACGGGCGGTCCCGGTACAGGTAAGACGACAACAATAAATACTATAATAAAGCTTTTGGAGGATTTGAAGCTCTCAATCGCGCTTGCCGCTCCTACGGGGCGCGCGGCAAAAAGGATGAGCCAGGTGACAGGCTGCGAGGCAAAGACCATTCACCGTCTGCTCGGTACGCAGCGTAATTCTGAGGGGTACAGCGTTTTCTCGCATAATGAGGAGCACCCTCTGAGCGCGGACGTTATAATTCTTGATGAAGTGAGTATGATTGACATAAGCCTTATGTCGTCTTTCCTTAAAGCAGTCAAGCAGGGCGCGCGAATAATTCTTTCCGGCGATGCGGATCAGCTGCCTTCAGTTGGTCCGGGTAATATAATTCATGATATGATAGAAAGCAATACTATTCCTGTTATACAGCTTAACAGGATATTCAGACAGGCTGAGGAAAGTCTTATAATAGTCAACGCGCATAAGATAAACCGCGGCGAAATGCCTGATTTATCAGTGAAGTCGAGCGACTTCTTCTTCCTGAAGCGTCAGACCCCGCAGGACAGCGCATACACTGTCAATGACCTGTTCAAAAATCGTCTGCCAAAAAGCTACGGAGTGAACCCTGTTTCTTCGATACAGGTATTGTCGCCGACTAAAAAAGGACTTGCCGGTACGGTAGCCTTGAACAAGCTGATTCAGGCGCACATAAACCCGTATGACGAGACACGTCCGCAGTATGTTTACGGCGGGACCACCTTCCGCGTCGGGGACAAGGTTATGCAGACAAAAAATAATTACGACATGATATTTTCACGCGAAAACGGTGAGGACGGAATGGGAATTTTCAACGGTGATATGGGAATTATAGAAAGTATCTCCGTTCGCGACAAGTACATGAACATCATTTTTGACGAGGACAAGAACGTTGAATATCCGTTTACTAATTTAGACGAACTCGACCTTGCCTATGCGATTACCGTACACAAGAGTCAGGGCAGTGAGTTCCCTATCGTAGTCATGCCGGTCTGCTCATTTGCTCCCATGCTTATGAGCCGCAACCTTTTCTACACTGCCGTGACGCGCGCACGGGATATGGTTGTGCTTGTGGGCAGTGAAAAAACTGTGCGGAATATGACGCTTAACAATCAGTTTAAACAGAGATTCACCGGGCTGACGGAAAAGCTTATGGCAATACAGAAATTCACAATACAAAAAAATAACACCTGATAAGGAAGTGATAACGTGAAAAATCACGTTATCATGATTTTATTGCCCGTCCGAGTATTTTCTCGCAAGCTTCGAAAATCGCACATGGGCAAAATATCCATTAGCGCCCTATCTGCCCACGATAGGCGCGTTAAAATTTTTCATTACTCTTTGTGGGCAGAAAGGCTATGAATATTTATATGCAAGGAGCAATATTTGATGTTGACGGTACCCTCCTTGACTCAATGTCAGTCTGGTGGGATGTTCTTATCGAATTTTACAAACAGCACGGCGTGGAGTTATCCGATACGGAAGCAATGACGTTTAAGGAAGTGACGCTTGATGAATCTATCCCTATGATGATAGACAGGTTTAGTCTCAGCGAAACGCCTGATGAAGTTCTGAATATACTTAAGGGTATGACGGCAAAACATTATGAAACAACACTGCCGCTTAAAGAGGGAGCAAAAGAATATTTAAAAAGATTGCACGGCAGCGGCGTTAAAATAGCTATCGCAACTTCGGGCTATGAGGAGCTTTGCAAAACGGCTTTCATGCGTCTCGGTGTGTGGCAGTACATTGATGCCTGCGCTTTTTCATCAGAGGTTGGCGTGAATAAGTCCAATCCCGACGTGTATCTTCTCGCGGCAAAACGTATAGGAGTTCAGCCGGAAGAGTGTATTGTTTATGAGGATATATTGGCGGGTATAAACGGCGCAAAAAAGGGTGGTTTTCGTACATGCGCTGTTTATGATGACACTAACGCGGATGAAACGGATACGCTCAAAGAACTCGCAGACTGTTATATTACATGCTGGAACGATTTGCTGAGTTCGTAAGAATATTCTTGATAGTCTTAATTTTATTATTTTTCAAAAAAAGAATCAACACTATTTTCTAAGCTTGATTCTTTTTGATTATCATATTAACTTAATGACATTAGCTGGCAAATTAGCATTTCAACAATGCTAATTTGCAACAGCTCCTTGATTTTTATGTTATCGGTATACTGTCAATATAACAACTGTCAGGACATAAATCCAGTTTGTTATTCCATACAGTCTCGCTGTCAATGTTTGGGTCAATATCCCATGCTATACAATGGCTGCTGTCAACATACACACGTCTGAAATCGTCAGGTGCTGAAATTTTATTGAATACAGAGTTTTTAGTGAATAGCGGTTTTGCATCATACAGTCTCTTTTCGCCATTATCAAAGCTAATAATCAACGTATAATTATCACTCGGTACAACAGCTACAATTTGCTTTGTTCCGTTTGCAAAGTATTCAGCTGCGGCTTTGTCAAAGCCCTTTGACAAATAATATTCAACACTTTTAGGCATGGTTCTCACTCCTTAATATTATTTGAGCGGTTCTATTTGGAATAGCTCTTGTTTTCTCTCGGCAAGTTCCCAGTTTTCAAGAAGTTCTTCCATGTGCAGAGCCGCCCATCCAAGTAGCATTTTCAGTTGTCTGTCTTATGAGAGTCCTTCACTTGTCATATCCGACACCTCCAAGATTTATCAATAATATTATAACCCAGTCTGATTGAATATGCAATCAAAACTTACCGCATAAGCATATAATCCTCTTTTAATCAGGAAATTCTGAATATGAAAATGTCATTTTGATTATTTACAATAACCATAAAATATGATATAGTATAGTTGCGACATACTCAACTAAATATACCTTTCTAAGAAAAAGTCTGCGCTTGTAAAAAGCGTACGCTTTGGTTGTCTTTGTCTTTTTCTTAGTAAGGTAGACATTGGGTGTGTCGCAGCATTAAACCAAAGCGGCGTTTTTTGTGCGTCGCTTTGATTTAAGGCGGCGCATTTTTTATTTATGGAGGTAGAAAAATGAAACTGAAATATGAATTGCTGGCAAACGCAGTATCAGAGGCAATACGCGAGAAAATAAAAATGTACGCCGAATTTGACGGTTTAAACGAGTTCAATATTGACGTGAATGAAATTGCTGATTCAACAGCAATAAAAGCGCTTTCTGAAATCCAAAACGTTATACAGAATGATAACAATTCCGATTTTGACGCTATAGAAGAGATTGTTAATATATTTGAAAAATATCACATAAGCGCAGGCTCACGGCACGATTTCTGATTAAAAAACGCCCGACACTTTTTAAAAGTGTCGGGCGTTACGCATCTTATTTATATTATGTTTACTTATCTATTAGAATAAGTCCCAAAGCTTTGAAAGCATTGTTGCTGCCTCAGCTCTCTTAGCGTTAGCCTTCGGAGCGAATGTCATTTTTCCGTCTTTCTCGATACCATTGATGATACCAAGTGCAACTGCATTGTCAACATCACCTGTTGCCCACGCGTCAATTGTATCAGCGTCAGCAAAGTCAATCTTAACATCCTCAGGAACAGCTACTTCCTTATAAGCAGCAGCCTTAGCTACCATAGAAGCCATTTCCTGTCTTGTGATGTTTACATCGAACTGGTCAACTGTGAACGCAATATCATCTGCAATAAGATTTGCATCCTTAGCAGCCTTTACATATGGAGCTGCCCAATGCTCGCTTGCCAGTGATGAATCAACTGAAAGCTTAAGAGCGTTTACGATAAGTGTTGCAAACTGACCCTTTGTAACCGTTCCTTCCGGCTCAAAGTGTGTAGCGTCCATACCGTTGATAACGCCTGCCTTATTCATCTTTTCGATGTATGGCTTACCCCAGTGATCTGCAATGTCAACGAATCCTGCAGCTGCAGGTGCAGATGATGAACCGCCTTCCGGAAGAGCACTCTCGTCGAATGCCTTCGGTGTGTATTTATTTGATACAAGCTTAACATTTGCAGCCGGCTGTGTTGTGTACGGTGAATTAGCAATCTTGTCGTTCATGTACCAGCTGATGTGAGGCGGCTGGTTGTAGCAGTTTGCATAGCATCCTGATGAGTTTCTGTAGATATCATCGTGAGCAAGTGTATAGAAGTTATAGTCTGTTGCATAAGGTGTTTCAAATATTCTCAATGAATAGTTGTAAACAGTCTTATCCATTTCAACTTCGATATCCTTATCCCAGTCACCCTTGATTGTCATCTTTTCCTTCTTTGTATTCTGACCTGTAATTGCGTAAGAAACAATTTCTTCTCTCCAGTCACCAAAGAGGTCAGCCTGAGCGTTCACGTTACCCTTTGTACCGTTGATTGAGTGTGAACCCTCACCCTTGAATATTTCCTCAAACTTCTTTGCAGAGTCATTCCACTTTGTTAATGTAACTTCTGTACCGTTGTGGTCCTGAAGCTCATCCTGGAGATCGCCGTCCCAGTAAATTCTACCGTTCATTGAAGCGCCGAGATCGCCAAGCTCGTTACCGTCGCTGTCCCAGTAACCTGTTGAGCCTGCGCCCCACATTACATACCAGCTGTCGCCGTAACCGATATTACCTATCATACCACGGCCTGTATCCTTAACACCATTATGAATCTGATAGAACTCACCTGTCTTAGCGTTCTGAAGTGTACCGCCCCATACGTGACGGCTCTCATCAGTATCAGCAGCGCCCTTTGAATTCTTAATTATTGTATTGCTTGTTACGAACTGTGAAAGAATAGGACCGTTAAGATCGAATGCATCACTGTCTGCGCTGTAGTCCTCATAAACCTTCATGAACTCAAGACCTTCCTTAGTCGGGTCGAAGTCACCAAGGTGCATAGCGTCACCATGCTCCTGATATGTGCACCACAGGATTGAACCATCGTGATCCCATGTCAAAGCACCGTAAAGGATTTCGTCCTTACCGTCGCCGTCAACGTCGCCTGCTTCAATCTGGTGGTTACCCTGACCGATGTAGCCGTTGTACTTGCTTTCAGCTGTATCAAATGACCAATCCATTGTCAGCTTGCCGTTCTTGAAGCTGTAAGCAGCGCAGCCTGTACGTCCGTTAGGATTAGAGATATTCTTACCAAAGTAATATCCGCGGGCAAATATTGCTGAAGGTGTCTGACCGTCAATATATGCTACAGTAGCATTATATCTCTCTGAACGGTTACCAAAGTCATCACCGAAGCTGTAGCATGTTGTCATCGAACCAACAACGTTGTTCGGGAAGTAATCAATAGTATCAAGAGCCGCGCCGGTTTCACCGTCGAAGCAGGTTACATAAAGCGGACCCTGAAGGTTCTTACCTGCGTTCATAGCAGCCCAGCTGTTCTCGTATGTGTCACCTTTTGATGCATCGCCGATTACATTACCCTTACCGTCGATAGTACCGTCAGCAGTTCTGAACATAACCTCAGCCTTACCGTCGCCATTATAGTCTGCAATTGCAAACTGTGTGTCATGCGCGCCGGCACGGATATTGTAGCCCATGTCGATTCTCCATAACTGTGTACCGTCGAGCTTGTATGCATCAACGAAAACCTTACCTGTCTGACCTGTTGATGCAGCGTCCTTTGCGTCTGACGGGTTCCACAGTACTACGATTTCATACTGTCCGTCACCGTCAAGGTCACCGTATGAAGCGTCACCGGGTGCGTAAGAACCAATGTAAACACCGTTTCTGTCCATCTGAACAACGTCGCTTTCAGGAGTAGTACCCATCGGAATATCAAGATATCCGTTTTCCCATACAGGAGCGGGATCTGACATTTCACCGTTGCATACAACAGTGTACTTAGAATCTACACTGCCCTGAGCGTCAACGAAGTTTGTGATAGCGCCTTCTGCAATCTTCTCTTTGTTTCTGTAAAGAGTGAACTGAGTATCAGCCGGCTCTGTAGCCAGTCTTCTCCATGACACAAGAACGCCGTCACTTGTCTTTGTAGCAACGACACCTCTGTCAAGCTTTTCCATGTTTCTTGTTATAGCGCTGCCTGCAAACGCGCCCGCAGTTGTTGACGGAACTGCGATTCCTACAGCGGCTACCTGTGCAAGAACCAAAGAAAAAACACCTAACTTTTTCAAGTTCTTCTTTGAATTTTTGAACATTTCGTTATCCTCCCTCTGATTTTAAATATCACATTTTTGTTACTATACTGCATTTAAGCATAGTGATTATTACCTATATGATAACACATTTTTCACAAATTTTAAAGAGTTTTTCATAAATTCAATGTATAATTTACAGTGTTTTTTGTTCAAAATGCGATTTTTGTATTTATTTTTTTAAATTATCCTATATGTCTTTTAATTTCCAATCATGTAAAAAACGTGTAAAGATGCCCTGCTTTATTTAGTTGTTTTTATTCGCGAAAGTATGGTATTTGTTTCTAAAAATCTTTTTGTGTATAATTATGTTAACATAAAGAAAGGATGATTAATATGCCAATTTACAAAATGGAAGGTAAAAAAAACGGTCTGCAAAGATATCGCGTACGCATCAATTACAAGGACAGCGCCGGGAAATCAAGGCAGACCGACAGAATTGCTTACGGTAAAGAGGCGGCAAAGGAACTTGAGCTGCAGCTTAACAGCACTATGAAAACATTTTCTGCACCGCGCATTACACTGCGCCAGCTTTACGAGGAATATATCACCGTAAAGAAATACGAGGTTCGGGAAAATACCATACATACAATGCAGGGACGGCTTGAGGCATACGTTATAGCGGTGCTTGGCGACTATGACATCAGGGATCTGAATGTTGCGATTCTGCAGAAATGGAAGCAAAAAACAGAGGAGTCAACCAACGACAAAAACCCTTCAAAAAAAATCTCTCTGACAGTGAAAAAAAATATATACGGTGAATTCCGCGCGTTGCTCAATTATGCCGTGCGTATGGAATACATCCCTAAAAATCCTTTGATCTCCATAGGTAATTTTAAGAATCCATATGAACCGAAAACAGAAATAAGATTTTATACGCCGGAGGATTTCAAAAAATTTATACGCGTATCTGAACAAGAGGCTGTACATACAGAAAATACTACCGGTAACACATATGAATGGAATTTCTATGTATTTTTCAATATAGCCTATTATACAGGGATGCGAAAGGGTGAAATAAACGCGCTTAAATGGTCCGACATTGACGGGAATATTATTCACGTGCGCAGAAGCATTACTCAGAAAATCAAAGGCGGTGACAGAGAAACTCCGCCGAAGAATAAAACATCTATACGCGATTTGCAAATGCCTTTGCCGCTTACAAAAATACTGAGCGAACACAAAAAACGCCATGAACTGATAACAGGCTTTAATGATGATTTCAGGATTTGCGGCGGTGTCAGATGTCTTCGTAATACAACACTTGAGCGGCGTAATACTTATTATTCCGAAACTGCCGGCTTACAGCATATACGTATACATGATTTCCGCCACTCACACGCTTCCCTGCTTGCCAACAACGGCATCAATATTCAGGAAATCGCCAGACGACTCGGACATGCGAATGTTGAAATAACATGGAATATATACTCTCATCTCTACCCTCGCGAGGAGGAAAGAGCGATTAATGTTTTAAATAAAATCTGATTGTTACGTGTAAAATTCGTGTTTGTTGGCTCTATAATAGCAGTATATGCACTGTATTTCAAAAATAGGGTTGGGTTACTTCAACTGAACCGACAACAGCTCCGACAACGGCGGCTACAACAGCTCCGACAACGGCAG
>JAFLUB010000027.1 GCA_022509025.1 Oscillospiraceae bacterium
GTATGACATAGACAGTAATATTGTCAATATGCTTTCTGTTCCGAGAGATACAAGAATGTATGTCGGAAACAGATATCAGAAAATAAACGCGGCTCACGCGTATATGACGGACGGTAAGATAGGCGGCGCCGAGGCGACTGTTGAGGCGGTTACCCGTATTACCGGTATACCTATTAATTATTATATTGATTTCTCGCTTGACGGCGTAGCGCACGTTATAAATGAGCTTGGCCCTGTGGAATTCACTGTTCCCGACATTTGCGGAGATGGACAGGGAATGGTTTATGATGACCCGGTTCAGAGCCTTCATATTAATCTGCCTCCCGGCACGTACGGGCTTAACGGCTCTCAGTCCGTATGGCTGATGCGTTTCAGACACGGTAACTGGGACTATGATATGAATGATGGTAAAGGTGGATTCAGAGGCTATATTGATGGTGACGGCGGAAGAATGGAATTGCAGCAACAATTCATCAAGGCAGTTGTAGACCAGAAAGTGAACGCCTCTTTAGTTCTTAAAATCCCGTCAATCTTCAAGGCGATAAGCGATGAAATAAAAACAAATCTTACGGCAAAGGATGTTGTTAAATATTCGAAATATGCCGCTAAGCTTACGAGCACTAATATTATTTCACATGAACTTCCGGGACAATTTGACACATATTTTATGGACGGCGCTAATCAGGATGTCTGGGAAGTGGATCTTGACGCTACTCGTGAACTTGTCAGAGCTGTTTTCGGCTATATGGCGGACGATATTACTATAGAAAATCCGAATGGTCCAAGTAATGGCGCAGATGCAGCCGCTTCAAATGGTGAAAATACCGGTAAAGGCGATAATACTGATAATCAAAGCTATTCAGACTATGATACCAATTCCGGTTATAGCAAGAATTCAGGCAGTTACAGCGGAAGCAATAATAGTTATAGCTCATATAGGGATTATGATGACAATAATTCATATGACAATACTCAAGATGTTTCAGAAGCAAACGATGCAGGCTATGGTAGTTCCGGTTCGTCCGGCGGTGAATCAGGCGGCGGTTCTGATAGCGCCAATTATGATGAAGATGATGAATAACGGGAAATTAAAAAAAATTAAAAAAAGGTCTTGAAATTCTTGGATATATGTGCTATAATACATATGAAAGATGAATATAATATATTCAGAAAGAGTGGGTTCATGTCCCACTCTTTCATATTTATGTCACAGTGTGTATCGCAAAGGATTGGCGGAAGGAGATATGAATGGCAAATAAAACTGAGATAAGAGCGCTTGAACTTGGTGAGAGCGTAGCTGAAGAGCAAGAGGTGTATATCGTTGACGTCACCTACAGAAAAGAAAACGGAGAATATTCTCTGTGTTATTATATCGATAAAAACGGAGGAGTCGGCATAGACGAATGTGAGAAGTTTTCAAAAGCTGTTGAGGAGGTTTTAGACAGAGAGGATTTTATTGAAAATAACTATACTCTTGAAGTTTCATCACCGGGTGCCGACAGGAAGCTTACCAAAGAGCGCGAGTTCCTGTATTACAGAGACAGGGAAGTAGATGTAAAACTATATAAAGCGGAAAACGGCGCTAAGGAATTTTGCGGCGTTCTGAAAGATTATAAAGACGGTACGGCATATATCGAAACAGACGGAGAAATTATGGAAATACCTGCCAAATCGGCGGTTTATATAAGATTATCATTCAAGTTTTAGAGAGGAAGATAAGAAAAATGGAAAAAGGATTGTTTGAGGTTTTGACAGAAATTTGCGACGAAAAGGGTATAAGCCCTGATGTACTGATTGAAGCACTTGAAGCGGCGCTTGTGGCGGCGTATAAGAAGAATTTCAATTCGGCACAGAACGTGGAGGTTCAGGTTGATAAGGAAGGAGGCAGCGTTAAGGTATTCGCAAAGAAAACAGTTGTCGAGTTGGTCGATAATGACCATGAGGAAATTTCACTTGATGACGCGCGCAAAATAAACGGTAATTACGAAATTGGCGATATTGTCAACATCGAGGTTACGCCGAAGAATTTCGGAAGAATAAGCGCCATGACTGCAAAGCAGGTTGTAACTCAAAGAATAAGAGAGGCGGAGCGCGGAATAATCTACAGCGAATTCACGGAAAAAACAAATGATATAATATCAGGAACAATTGAAAGAATAGAACGCGGAACGGTGTTCATTGACATAGGAAAGATAGAAGCGGTACTCCCTGAAAAGGAACAGCCCGCAGGTGAAATATATGAAGTAGGTCAGACTCTTCGCTGCTATGTCAACGAGGTGAGAAGCGGAACAAGGGGAACGCAGATAATTGTTTCAAGAACGCATCCCGGTCTTGTAAAGAGATTGTTTGAAACAGAGGTTCCGGAAATAGGCGAGGGCATAGTTGAGATAAAGAATATAGCGCGTGAAGGCGGCTCAAGAACTAAAATAGCTGTTTATTCCAACGACCCGGATATTGACGCTCAGGGCGCGTGTATAGGCCCGAAAGGTCTCAGAGTTCAGAACATAGGCGATGAACTGAGAGACGAGAAGATTGATATAGTAAAATGGAGTGAAGATCCGGCGGAATTTATAGCGGCGAGTCTTTCCCCCGCTCAGGTTATTTCAACCGATATAAACGAGGAGGAAAAGAGCGCGCACGTTGTAGTTCCGGAGCATCAGCTGTCTCTTGCAATAGGTAAGTCGGGACAGAATGTACGTCTTGCAGCAAGACTGACAGGCTGGAAAATAGATATTAAACCGGACACGTCAAAATAATTTACCGGAGGATTTGAACATGAAGCACATACCGCAAAGGATGTGTATTGTATGCAGAAAAATGTATCCGCAAAACACTCTTATAAGAGTAGTGCGTGAAAGCAACACCGGCGAGGTAAAAACAGATATGAGAAAAAAACTTTTCGGACGCGGCGCATATATTTGTAAAAATATTGACTGTATACTCAAAGCACGGAAAAAGAAAGGAATAGAGCGTCATTTAAAATGTCCTGTTCCTGAAGAACTGTATAACACAATGGAGGATTTAGCGTGTCCGCGTTAAATAAGTCGTAGCTTATACTTATAGAAAACGGCGGAAGGAGAATAATATTGAACGGAAATTTTCTTGGAATGTTAGGATTGGCAAAACGAGCCGGCAAGGTTGTCACCGGTGAGGAGAAATGCCTGAAAGCGATAAGGTCGGGAAATTCACGTATCGTAATAATAGCAAGTGACGCTTCGCCAAACACCAGGAAGTCGATAACCGATTCGTGTAAACACTACAGTGTTAAATATATTGAAGCCTCCCTGAAGGCGGAACTGGGGAAATATACCGGCGCAGAGAGCCGCGCGGTAGTTTCTGTGAATGACGATAATTTTGCGAAAGCAATTTTAGATAAATTAGGCTGATCCCTGAGGGAGATTGGAGAAAGGGTGATACGAATATGGCAGAAACATTAAAACTCGGAGAAATTTCAAAAAATCTGAAAATTACAAACAAGGATATTATAGTAAGACTATCAGGATACGGCATCGAACTGAAAAGCGCAGCAAGCGTTATAAATGAGGATATAGCAGGTCTTATTCTGGACATATATACTCAGGCAAACGAGGTGGCGGAAGAAGAATTGCGCGCAATTTATGATGACGCTATGAAGCTGCGCGCAAAGCAGGAAGAGAAAAAGGCTGAAGAGGTAAAACCGGTAGAAGTAGAAGAAAAGCAGCCAGAGGCAGAAAAGCAGCCAGAGGCAGAAAAACAGCCGGAGCCGGAACCGAAGCAGGAAGAGAATACTGACGCTGAGGAAAAGAAAGAAAATACTGAGAATAAAAAGGAAAAAGCAGAAGATAAAAAGAACGAAGCGAGACCCAGACGCGAAAAGCATAAGAAGGTTGCTAAAAAGCAGTCAGGACAAAAAATTGATTTGAGCAACGTTGACAGAACAAATACCGAAGAGGAATATGTTGTAAAAACTGCGGAGAGAAAGCGTCATGTTGATACTCGTCAGTCAATTGTGGAGCTTGAGACTATAGAGTCACGCGAAAGAATTGAGGATCTTGTTCCTGATCATATCAGAATGGATAAAAAGGGCGGAAAAGTAAAAAATAAAAGGGCTTCTAATAAGCAGCAGAACTTCAACCGACGTGAAAAGGAAAAAGAAAAGCCAAAACGTGAAATAAAGGCTAAGGTAATAACCGAAATCGAAATCGGTGAAACGATAACTGTCGGTGAATTTGCTTCAAAGATGGGAAAGACAGCCGCTGAGGTTGTGAAGAAGCTTATGATGCTTGGTGTTATGGCTACGCAGAATCAGGCGATAGATTTTGAAACAGCGCAGCTTATAGGTGTGGACTTCGGTATAGACGTCAAGCAGGAGGTCATTCTCACCAAAGAAGATATGCTTATGATTGAAACAGAGCATGAGGATAAGGCAGAGGATCTCATAGAGCGTCCTCCTGTAGTAGTTGTAATGGGTCACGTTGACCATGGTAAAACATCGCTTCTGGATGCAATTCGTCACACCAGCGTAACAGATACAGAGGCGGGCGGAATTACCCAGCATATAGGCGCGTACAGCGTAAAGCTTAACGACAGGGTAATAACTTTTCTTGATACACCCGGTCATGAAGCGTTTACGACAATGAGAGCAAGAGGCGCGCAGGTTACAGACGTTGCTATCCTTGTTGTTGCCGCAGATGACGGTATCATGCCGCAGACAATAGAGGCTATTAACCATGCCAAGGCGGCAGGTGTGTCTATTGTTGTCGCGATAAATAAGATAGATAAAGACGGCGCGAACCCGGACAGAGTAAAGCAGGCGTTGGTAGAATATGAGCTTGTTCCGGAGGAATGGGGCGGCGACACTGTATGCGTTGAGATTTCTGCGAAAAAGCGTATAAATATTGACGGACTCCTTGAAATGGTATTGCTTGTTGCGGATATGCAGGAGTTAAAGGCTAATCCTGACCGCGATGCTCAGGGTACTGTTATCGAGGCTGAAATCGATAAGGGACGCGGACCTGTTGCTACTGTGTTGGTTCAGAACGGTACGCTTAATGTCGGTGACTTTGTTATTGCCGGAACGGCAGTCGGCAGAGTGCGCGCTATGGTAAACGATAAGGGCAGACGTGTAAAAACAGCCGCTCCGTCAACTCCGGTCGAGATTCTGGGACTTTCCGAAGCTCCGTCCGGCGGCGACACGTTTATGGTTGTAGCCAACGAGAAGCTTGCGCGTGACGTTGCTGAGCAGAGAAAACAGCAGCTTCAGGAGAACAAGTTCAATCAGGTTGTCAAGGTATCTCTTGATAATCTGTTCAGTCAGATTGATGAAGGTAATATGAAAGAACTGAATGTTATCATAAAGGCTGACGTTCAGGGAAGTGTTGAGGCGGTCAAGCAGTCACTTGAAAAGCTGTCAAATGACGAGGTAAGAGTAAAGGCAATCCACGGCGGTGTGGGTGCTATCAACGAGTCTGACGTAATGCTTGCTAACGCATCAAACGCTATTATAGTAGGCTTTAACGTTCGACCTGACGCCGGCGCTGTCGCGTCAGCGGAGCAGCAGGAGGTTGACATCAGACTTTACAGAGTCATCTATCAGGCTATTGAGGAAATAGAAGCGGCAATGAAGGGCATGCTTGACCCTGAATACAAAGAGGTTGTCCTGGGTTACGCGGAAGTACGCCAGACCTTCAAGGTATCAGGTGTCGGAACCATCGCAGGCTGCTATGTGACCCAGGGTAAGATTCAGCGTAATGCGGAAATCCGTATCGTAAGAGACGGTATTATTATCCATGAGGGCAAAATTGACTCACTCAAACGATTTAAGGACGATGCGAAAGAAGTCGCTGAAAACTTTGAGTGCGGTCTCGGTGTTGAAAACTTTAATGATATTAAAGAGGGCGACACAATAGAATGTTTCATCATGGAAGAGATAGAGAGATAAAGAGGAATTAAATGGCAAGAATTGATAAAATAAATGAAGAAGTAAAGCGTGAGCTTGCGAACATTATACGTGAACTAAAGGATTCGCGCATACCGCTTATGACGAGTGTTGTCACGGTTAACGTGACAAATGATCTGAGATACGCTAAAGCGTATATCTCAGTCATGGGCGATGAGGAAACAAAGAAGAAGGCGATGCAGGGACTAAAAAGCGCGGCGGGATTTGTTCGGCGTGAAATAGGAAAAAGAGTGGATTTAAGATACACACCCGAGTTCATATTTGAGCTTGACAGTTCAATAGAGCACGGAGCGCATATCGAAAAGCTGCTTAATAACCTTAATAAACAGTAAAGAAAATGGAACAGGTGATTAACGTGGAAAATCACGTTAATCGGATTTAATTGCCCGTGCGATTTTTTCTCGCATACTTCGAAAAAACGCACATGGGCATAATATCCATTTAACTCCTTATCTGCCCACGATGAGGACGTTAAATTTTGCATTACTATTTGGGGGCAGAAAGGCTATGGATATTACTATGCAAGCGGTTATTGATAAAATAATGAAAGCGAAGTCTGTCGCGGTATTCCCTCATGTTAACGAGGACCCCGACGCTATCGCTTCATGCTTCGCATTTGCGGATATGCTCAGGAAGACAGGCAAAAAAGCTACTGTTTATGTGAGTGGTAAGGTCGAGTCAAGGCTCAGATTTATAGGCACTGATTATGTGATGTATCATGATGGAATAGAGCACGATCATGATCTTTGCGTATGCCTTGATTGCGGCGATCTGGATCGCATTACAGACAGGAAGAAGATGTTTGATGAAATTGCAAATTCCGTGAATATTGACCATCACTGCACTAATACCCGTTTTGCAGATGCGAATTATGCTGACGGCAGCGCATCTGCAACAGGTGAAATTCTCTTTGATCTGTTTGAAAAAATGGACGTGGAAATTGATGATAATATTGCGAGAAATTTGTACACAGCCATATGCTCTGACACAGGTTGCTTCAAGTTCACTAATGTAACGCCAAAGACGATGCGTATAGCGGCTAATCTCCTTGAATATAACTTTGACCATGCGGATGTGGCGAGACTGCTTTTTGACTGTGAGTCTCTTAATGCCGTAAAACTGAAAGCGGAGATTATGGGAGGAATAAAGCTGTATGAAAACGGAAGGATTGCTGTCGTATCTACCGATGAAAAAATCGGAGAAAAGTACGGTATAGATAAAGAGGATATCCCGAACCTCGTAGATATTCCACGACGTATAGAAGGGTGTGAAATTGCAATCTGTGTAAAGCGGGTTGATGAAGGTTTCAGATTGAATCTGCGTTCCAATGGTGACGCGGACGTGGCAAAGATAGCCGTCGGCTTCGGCGGCGGCGGGCATGTAAGAGCTGCCGGAGCCACATTACATATATCAGACGCAGAGGAAGCGGAAAGAATAATTGTTGAAGCATGCAAACAGGCTTTACGCGAAGGATAAGAACCCGACCCGCTAACGCAATTAGAAATTGCTTGCGGGTACCCCGGAACCTTGTTGCTTCGCAATAAGAACCCGACTCTCTAAAGCAATTAGAAATTGCTTGCGGGTACCCCGGAACCTTGTTGTTTCGCAATAAGAACCAGACCCGCTAACGCAATTAGAAATTGCTTGCGGGTACCCCGGAACCTTGTTGCTTCGCAATAAGAACCCGACTCTCTAAAGCAATTAGAAATTGCTTGCGGGTACCCCGGAACCTTGTTGCTTCGCAATAAGAACCAGACTCGCTGAAGCAATTAGAAATTGCTTGCGGGTACCCCGGAATCTTGTTGTTTCACAATAAGCGGCGCATGTTACCCTTTATCGGAACCCCACGTATCTGTATACGTCGGCGTTCCCCCAAAAGGGCAATCTGCTTGTTTCCTTTTCGTGTTATTCGGAGAAGAAAATGAATGGAATAATAATAATTGATAAACCGCCCGGACGTACATCTCATGATATGGTGTATGTGATGAGGAAACTTACAGGCATAAAAAAAATAGGGCATACCGGTACTCTTGACCCAATGGCAACAGGCGTTCTGCCTGTGTGTATAGGCAGCGCGACGAAGGCGGCGGATATGCTGACTCTTTCCGATAAACGTTATGTTGCGGAACTTATACTGGGTAAGGCGACTGACACTCAGGACGCGCAGGGAAACGTGACAGAGGAAAGAGATGTAAATTGCCGGGAAGATGAAGTCCGTGATGTAATAATGAGCTTTGTCGGTGAAATAGAACAGATACCGCCGATGTATTCAGCTATAAAAAAAGACGGAAAAAAACTCTATGAACTTGCAAGACAAGGTATAGAAACAGAACGCGAAAAAAGAAAGATTACAATAAATTCAATTGATATACTTGAAATAGACCTTCCGCGTATAAAGATAGACGTTTCATGCTCAAAGGGAACGTATATCAGAACTCTTTGTGCCGATATAGGCGAGAAGCTTGGTACACTGGCGCATATGAGTGCGCTTCGACGGATAAAAACAGGTCCTTTTTCAATAGATAAAAGCTACACGGTTGAAGAACTTGAAGAGCTTAAGGATAAGGGACAGCTTCAGGATGCGCTTATCAGCGTGGACAATTTATTTTCAGAATATCCGGCGGTATATCTTAATCCTAAGCAGGTAAAAAGCGTTACAAACGGTGTAAGAATGACGTACAAGGGCGATGAAAATCAGACATACAGAGTATATGACGATTGCGGGAATTTTTTATGTGTATCAAAAATTAAAGACGGTAAATTAACGCTTCAAAAATCATTCTGGAGTTAGAAGGAGGGCGCAGCGATGGAGATAATCCGCGATGAAGTGAATTATGACGGCACAGTTGTTGCATTGGGTAATTTTGACGGACTCCATGTTGCTCATATGACTATCATCCGAAATGGAATAAGATACGCAAAAGAAAACGGCTTGAAAAGCGGCGTGCTGCTTTTTGACGAGAACACAAAGGAAGTCACTCAGGGAAAGATAGAACTTATAACTACCAACGAATTGAAGCTTGAGCTTCTGGAGCGGGAGAGGGCAGACTTTGTATTTATGAGAAAGTTTGACATGGAGTTTATGCAGAAGACCCCTGAGGAGTTTGCCATCTATCTTGTTGATGCGCTCCGGGTAAAAGCGGTATGTGTCGGCTATGATTACAGCTTTGGGCATAAGGCTCAGGGTGATGTAAATATGCTCCAATCTCTCGGTGAAAAATACGGGTTTAAGGTGCTTGTGACTGACGCTATTAAAGTAGATAACAGAATTGTTTCAAGCACGTATATAAGACAAGCTATAAAGGACGGCAGCGTCGATGAAGCAGAACGCTACCTTGACAGACGATACTGCATTGATGGAGAGGTCGTAAAGGGATTTCAAAACGGAAGAAAGATGGGAATACCAACGGCGAATGTTGACTATGATATCAACATGGCGCTCCCGAAAGAGGGGGTTTACGCAGGCGTGGCATACGTTGACGGACGTCGTTTTAAAAGCGTTATAAACGTGGGAAAAAATCTCACTTTTAACGCGAGAAAACTGACAGTGGAAGTTCATATTCTCGGTTTTGATGAGGATATTTATGGTAAATATATACGCGTAAGCTTTGCGAAAAGGCTGAGAGGCGTAATTAAATTTGACAGCATTGATGAACTGAAAAAACAGATACATAATGATATGGAAACTGCATTAAATATGGATTTGTAGGAGGAAAAAAGTATGTTTACAAGTATAATTCTTGCGGCGGGCATGGGTACGAGAATGAAGTCAAAAATGCCTAAGGTAATACATAGGGTGTGCGGTAAGCCGCTATGTAAATGGGTTATTGACGCTTCAAAGAAAGCGGGCGCGGACAGAGTTTGCGCCATTGTCGGACATAAGGCTGAAATGGTCAAGGAAACATTGGGAGATGTTTGTGAATACGCTCTGCAGGCGGAACAAAAGGGCACAGGTCACGCTGTTATGCAGGCGGCTGACTTTATAAATGAAGCTAAGGGCGAGGTTGTGATCCTTAATGGTGACACTCCTCTTGTAACAGCGCAGGCTATAGAGGATGCGGTTGCCTATCATAAGTCATGCGGCAATCAGGCAACAGTTATCACGGCAGTGTTAGATGATGCGACCGGCTACGGCAGAATAGTGCGTAACAGTGACGGAAATGTTATGAAGATAGTAGAGCAAAAGGACGCAAATGATGAAGAAAAGAAGATAAACGAGATTAACTCAGGTATGTATGTGTTTGACGCTGAGTCTCTTTCATACGCTCTGACGAAGCTTACACCGAACAACGCCCAGGGTGAGTATTACCTCACAGACACGCTTGAAATTCTTCTTGACGCCGGCAAAAAGGTCGGCGGATTCGCTATATCTGATAATGACGAGATACGCGGCATAAACGACAGGGTGCAGCTGAGCGAGGCTGAAAAGATAATGAGAAAGCGCATAAATGAAATGCATATGAGAAACGGTGTAACAATGCGCGACCCGGAAAGCGTTTATATAGAGGATGATGTCGAGATAGGAAGCGATACGGAGATTTGTCCTAATGTAACTCTTAAAAGCGGAACAAGAATAGGTTCAGATTGTACTATTGGCTCGGGTAGTGTTCTTGACAGAGCTATAATACACGATAAAGCGGATATTTTAAGCTCTGTTATACTTCAGTCTGAGGTAGGAGAAGAAACTCACGTTGGACCGTTCGCGTATATAAGACCTAACTGTAAGGTTGGTAAGGACGTCAAGGTCGGAGACTTCGTAGAGATTAAGAACTCAAATATAGACGACGGAACAAAGATTTCACATCTGACATACATAGGCGACAGCGACGTTGGAAAGAGAGTTAATTTCGGCTGCGGTACCGTTACGTGTAACTATGACGGCAGCAAGAAATACAGAACTGTAATAGGCGATGACTGTTTTGTCGGCTGTAACACAAATTTTGTGTCACCTATCAATGTCGGCGACGGCTCATATATCGCGGCAGGCTCGACTATAACAGAGGACATTCCTGAAAAAAGCCTGTCAATTGCGAGAGCGCGGCAGATTAACAAAGAGAACTGGAAGGATAAAAGAAAGTAATGGCGAATATAAAACAAATCATTGGGCAGATAAAAAATCTGCCCTTTTTGAGCGTAAAGGATAAGACAGAGGAAGAGGAGAATATTATGTATCTTATAGTAGGACTCGGCAATCCTGGGAAACAATATGACATGACCCGTCACAACATAGGATTTCATACAATAGATTATATAGCCGATGAGTGCGGCGCAAAGCTAAACAAGCTTAAATTCAAAGCGGTATACGGAGAGACGGTAATCGGTGGAGAAAAGGTATATCTCGTAAAGCCGCAGACATATATGAACTTAAGCGGTGACAGCGTGTATGAAATGTCAAAATTTTATAAAATCCCGCCTGAAAATATAATAGTGATAAATGATGATATTTCTCTTGATACGGGCAGAATAAGAGTAAGAGGTAAAGGAAGTGCGGGAGGACATAACGGACTTAAATCTATCATTTACCGCCTTGGCAGCGACACATTTCCGCGCGTCAAGATGGGCGTCGGCGCACCGACGCATGAGGGTTATGACCTTGCTGATTTTGTTTTGGGCAGGTTCACAAAGGAGGAAATTCCTGTAATGGAAAAGGCGATAATCAAGGCTCATACGGCTGTGGAGGAGATTATCAAAAACGGAGTGGAAGCGGCTATGAACAAATGCAACACAAAATAGTGTGACGCGAAAAAATATGCCGCACATCTTACCCTTTTCGTGAACCCCACGTATCCGCATACGTCGGCGTTCCTAAAAAAAGCAATCTGCTTGTATTTTTCCACGTTATATTATTCCGCTTTTTGCGGTGAAACGGAGAAACAAAATGAATTTTTCAGATATTTTAAAGGAATACCAGCCATATAAAAGGCTTGTCAGAAATCTTGACAACACGCCCGTATCAGTCGCCGGAGTTGTTGAATCGGCACAGGGACAGCTTATTTATGCCCTGTCACGTGAAAATAACTCATCTGCGCTTGTTGTCTGCTACAGTGATATGGAGGCCAGGAAGCTCCATTCAGATATGGAACTGTATTGTGACAACGCTCTTTATTTCCCGTCTAAAGAATATGTATTCTATAACATAGAAACATCGGGACATCAGAACGAGCATAAAAGAATATCAGTCCTGCAAAGGCTGATAAACGGCGGCAAGCATATTGTTGTAACAAGTCTTGACGCTCTCTTGCAATATACAGCTGACAGAGATGAGCTTTTAAAGCTTTGCATAAGCTTTGAAGAGGGGAAACGTTTTGATATTAGCGCCCTTATATCCGATCTCGTCATAATGGGATATTCGCGCGAGGACAGTATTGAGGGCGCCGGACAGTTCGCTTTAAGGGGCGGAATACTTGATATCTTTCCGCCGGGCAGTGATAATCCGTATAGAATTGAATTTTTTGATGATGAAACAGACTCTATAAGAGAGTTTGATATCTACACGCAGCGCTCGCTGGACAGGACGGACAGAGCGTTTATTCCGCCTGTCTCAGAGGCGATTATTACAGACGAAAAACGTGATAATATTATAGCTGAACTCGAAAAAAGAATAAGAAGCGCGAAGCGTAAAAAGAGCGATGAAAGTGTGTTTATAGAAACAACAAAAGCGGATATAGAAAGCCTTAAGGAAGTCAGGTATTTCCCGTCAATAGACAAGTATGTATCGCTGATATATGATCACATACCGTCAATTTGCGATTATTTTTCAAATGACGACCTTGTATTTATAGTAGACCCGAAGCGTATAGCGGAACGCGGAAAGTCGTTCGAGTGGGAGAAAAATGAGCAGATAACGGGGCTTAAGGAAAAGCGTATAATAGGCGCGTATAAGGACAGTTATTACAGTGATTATACAGGTAAAGTACTTGAAATGTCAGCAAAGAAGCTTATCGCGCTTGACGTTCTGTCGCATTCATCATCAGATTTCAAGTATAAGCACCTTGAAACGTTCACAACTAAAACGACTGTGTCGTTCCATGGTAAGATAGAGTATCTTTATGAAGATTTGCATTCATGGCAGGAAAAAAAGTATACGTCTGTAATCCTGTGTTCATCCAGAGGAAGAGGAGAAAATCTTGAGGGAGTACTGAAAGAAAAGGGAATAAATGCAAGATTTGTTTCTGATGACGCGCCGGATTTTAAACAGGGAGAAACTGTGATAATACGCGGCGAGCTTAACAAGGGTTTTGAATACCCTGAGATTCGCTTTGTTCTTGTTTCCGACCGTGAAATTTTTGAAACTCAAAAGAGCAGAAGGCGTCGCAAGGTTGAGAATGCAAACCGGATAAAGAACTATACGGATATAAGCGTGGGTGACTATGTGGTGCATCAGACCCACGGAATAGGTCAGTATATGGGTACGCAGAAAATGACCGTGAACGGTATAACTAAGGATTATCTGAAGATACAATATAAGGGTACTGACTCTTTATATATACCGATTGACCAGCTTAATCTGTTATATAAATATGTTGGTAACTCGGAAAAACTCAGACTTAACCGCCTTGGCGGAAGCGACTGGAACAAAACAAAACAGCGCGTGAAGCAGTCCACGGCGGAATTAGCGCAGAAGCTTGTGCGTCTGTACGCGCAGCGTGAAAAGTCGAAGGGATTTGCTTACAGCACCGATACTCCGTGGCAGAGAGAGTTTGAGGATACTTTTGCCTATCAGGAAACAGAGGATCAGATTCGTTCTATAGAGGAAGTAAAAACTGATATGGAGAAACAGAGACCTATGGATAGACTTCTCTGTGGTGATGTCGGTTTCGGCAAGACTGAGGTTGCATTGCGCGCTGCTTTTAAGGCTGTTTCCGACTCGAAACAGGTTGCGTATCTGTGTCCTACAACTATTCTTGCCATGCAGCATTATGAAACGTTTCTGAGCCGTATGAGTAATTTTCCGATAAAGGTTGAAATGCTGTCGCGGTTCCGCACAGCGTCAGAGCAGAAAAAGATACTGAAAAAGCTTAAAACAGGCGAAATTGATATAATTATCGGAACGCACAGGATACTGTCAAAGGACTTGCAGTTCAAGGATTTGGGTCTGTTGATAATAGACGAGGAGCAGCGTTTTGGAGTCGCGCATAAGGAACGGCTTAAGGAATTAAAGGAGAATGTGGATGTTCTCACAATGACTGCCACGCCTATCCCGCGCACGCTCCATATGGCTATGACAGGCGTAAGGGATATGAGCGTGCTTACGGAGCCTCCCGAAAACAGATATCCGGTTCAGACATATGTTTTAGAGGATAATCCGGCGGTTATTGAAGACGCGATAAGGAACGAACTGTCACGCGGCGGACAGGTGTTTTATCTCTACAACCGTGTTCAGGGCATCCATCGCAAGGCGGCGTGGATAAATTCAATTTTCCCGGAAGCAAGTGTTGCTGTCGGACACGGAAAGATGAAAGAGGACGAATTAGAGGATATAATGTATGACATGGTGAACGGCCGCACGGATATACTCGTATGCACGACCATTATCGAAACCGGTCTTGATATCCCGAATGCGAACACGATTATTATAGAGAACGCCGACAAGATGGGACTCGCGCAGCTTTATCAGCTGCGAGGCAGAGTGGGACGCTCAAACCGTGCTGCATATGCGTATCTCACATACCACCGTGATAAAATACTATCTGACACCGCCTCAAAAAGACTTCGCGCCGTGAAGGAATTCACGGAGTTCGGTTCCGGTTTCAAGATAGCAATGCGTGACCTTGAAATACGCGGAGCGGGTAATATTTTAGGCCCCGAGCAACACGGGCACATGGACGCTGTCGGATATGATATGTACTGTAAGCTTCTTAAAGAAAGCGTCGATGAAGCGCAGGGAATAAAGACAGAGAAAGCCGAGGAGATAACTATAGATATAGGTATAGACGCGTATCTGCCTGAAACGTATATAACAAATCATAACCAGCGAATTGAAATATACAAAAAAATAGCGGCTGTTGAAACTGAGGACGATAAATTTGAAATTCAGGATGAACTTATAGACCGTTTCGGAGATATTCCAACACCTGTGGCGAATATAATCGAGGTTGCGGCTCTGAAAGCTCCGGCAAAGGAGGTCGGGATATATGAAATATCACAGAATATTAAGGAAATACTGCTTAAATTCCATGAGGATTATGTTGACGCAGCGCTTATTATGGGACTTGATAAAAAGTATCCCAAACGCATAAAGCTTATGTCTGATGAAAAGCCTGTTATAAGCTTCCGCCTGTCAAGTTCCGACAAAAATATACTGAAAATAATAAATAATTTATTATCTTCAATAAAAGAATTGCAAATTGAGGGGAAATAGGTTATACTATTATTATGATAATAAATATCAAAGGAGAAAGAAACTATGAAGAATAAGATTATTGCATCACTTCTTGCCGTTCCGTTACTTCTGGCGGGGTGCTCAAACGCAGGAAGTAAACCGGTTATGACTGTTGGTGATGTGGAGGTATCGGGCGGCATATATGAATCTTATCTGAATTCATATATGGGATCGGTTACAGCTGAAGAGGCAAAGGATATGGTGCTTGAACAGTGCAAGGCTAATTTCACTGTTGTGGCTGTGGCTGAGGCGATGGGTATTGAGTTTGACGACTCGACTAAGAGTGATATCAAAAAAGCGAAAAAACATGTAGTTGACGGCTACAACAGTAACTATAACGGAAAATATAAGGGCTTCCTCAAAGACAATAATCTTACAGATAAGGATTTGGATAAGATGATAGCCGTATCGTATTATGCGCAGGAGTTGCGGAAAAAATTTGATGGTGTGGAGTATACCGATGATGATAAGAGACAATTCTTCAAGGATAATTACAGACGCGCAAAACATATTCTGATAATGGCTGATGAAGAAATGACCGACGAGGATAAGGAAGCAGCCAAGGTAAAGGCGGAAGAACTTCTTGAAAAAGCTAAAAACGGCGAAAATTTTGACACGCTTGTAACTGAAAATTCCGAGGATCCGGGCAGTATATCAAGTCCGGACGGATATTTCTTTACAGACGGTGCAATGGTGAAAGAATTCCAGGACGGTGTTGACTCAATAGCGCCCGGAGAATTTACTCTTGTAAAGAGCACATACGGATATCACGTTATACAGCGTCTTGCTCTTGATGATAATGCGGAGTTGTTTGAAACGGAATATGAAAAGGTCGCAGATGAGCTTGAAAGCAAAATGATAAGCAGGAGCTTTGAGAAACAGGTATACGCATGGGCAGATGAATACGGTATTGAAGTTGACGTGGATGAAGATGCCGTAGACGAGATTATTGAAAGAGTAAATAAGCAATATGAAGAAACCAGAAAAAGTCTGGAAGAAAAAAATATAGAAAATTCGGATAGCAGTAAGTAGGATTAAGGAGGAATAAAAGATGGATGCAGTACAAAAATGGGCAAACGAGAGAAGAATAGCAGACCTTATAAAGGTTCTGGAGGACAGACAGTTCGCGGCTGTTATGGCAAAGGATAAGGACGACGCGAGAAAAATTGTTATGGATATGATACCGGAAGGAAGCACAATTGCAGTTGGCGGAAGCGTAACGCTAAACGAAACCGGTATTCTGGACGAGATCAGAAGCGATAAATATAAGTTTATCGACCGTTATAACACTCCTGATTTTGAGGCTATGCTTGAAAAGTACAGAGAGGGCTATCATGCTGATGTGTTCGTATCAAGCACTAACGCGGTTACAATGGGAGGACAGCTTGTAAATATAGATTGTACCGGTAACCGCACAAGCCAGATAGTTTTCGGACCTAAAAAGGTTATCATAGTAGCGGGCGTCAATAAAATTGTTGAAAATGTTGAAGAGGGAATAAAGAGAGCAAAGTCAATCGCGCCGATGAACGCGAGAAGAATTACTCATAAAACACCGTGCGCAACAGATGACAATATAAAGTGCAACGATTGCCACTGTGACGCGCGTATCTGTAACGTAACAAGTATTGTTGACGGATGTCATTACTTCCCGAAACGTATCACAATAGTGCTTGTTCCTGAGGAATTAGGATATTGATTACATATTGGGGCTGAAATTGTTGTTTATATGAATATTAAAAGGAGACAGGTTAAAACATATTATGTTTTAACCTGTCTCCATATTTTTTGTCTGAGATAGAAAAAAAATCCATAAAGAGGTTGATTATTAAGTCAATTTTAGGTATAATATAATAGAATAGGTATAATAACGAAAGGATAAAAGAAAAAATGGACAGTAATAAACAGATGGCAGAACTTTTGTTCCCGGATATAACAAAAACACCGGAGGACTATGAAGAACTCTACCCGGCAAGAAATCTCAGTGAGGGCGCTATCGTAACGCGTTTTGCGCCAAGCCCTACAGGATTTTTGCATTTTGGCGGATTATTTGCGGCATTTGTGGAAAAAACGGCGGCAAAGACAACCGATGGCATTTTTTATCTGCGTATTGAGGATACGGATAAAAAGCGCGAGGTCGAAAACGGTGTTGAGCTAATTGTTAAAGGTCTCAATGATTTTGGAATAGATATTGACGAGGGCATGATTTCTCAGACAGAGGAGAAGGGCGATTACGGACCGTATATGCAGAGCCAAAGAACGTCAATATATCATTCGTTTGTAAAAAGACTCGTTGAGCAGGGATTGGCATATCCGTGTTTCATGACTGAAGACGAACTCGCCAAAATACGTGAGGAGCAGGAAGCTGCGAAAGTTCTTCCCGGCGTGTACGGTGAGTTTGCTAAGTACAGGGATATTTCATTTGAGGAAGCGGAAAAGAGAATAAAGAACGGCGACGAGTATGTAGTGAGACTGAAATCACCGGGCAGCGCGGACAATCGCGTTAAATTTACCGACCTTATAAAAGGCGATATAGAAATGCCCGAAAATATTCTTGATGTAGTGCTCTTAAAAAAGGACGGAACACCTACATATCACTTCGCTCATGCGGTTGACGATCATCTCATGCGCACAACTCATGTTATACGCGGTGATGAGTGGATTTCATCAGTACCGATTCATCTGCAGCTGTTTAAAGTATGCGGATTTAAGCCTCTCAAATATGTGCACATTTCTCCTATCATGAAGGAGGAAAACGGCGGAAAGAGAAAGCTCTCAAAGAGAAAGGACCCTGAGGCGGCTGTAAGCTATTACGGCGAAGAGGGTTATCCCAAGGGCGCTGTCTGGGAGTATCTTATGACGCTTGCAAATTCAAATTATGAGGACTGGCGTCTTGCGAACAAGGATAGCGATATAGAGGATTTCAAATTCTCCTTAAAGAAAATGAGCAAGGCGGGAGCTTTGTTCGATATTGTAAAGCTTGCGGACGTGAGCAAAAATTATATAAGTAAATTAAGCGCCGAAGAGGTTTATGAAATGGTAACTGACTGGGCACAGGAAAATAATGAGCGCCTTTATAAGCTGCTTGTGGACGATGAGGAATATGCGAAGTCAATTTTCGCTATTGAGCGCGGAAACGCAAAGCCGAGAAAAGATATTGCGTCATGGTCTGATGTTCAGAATTACGTGTCATATTTCTATTCGGAGCTATGGAACGGAGAGCGCAGCTTCCCGGAAAATCTTTCCAATGAAGATATGATAGAAATTTTAGAAAATTATAAGCAGATATACACTGAGGACACTTCATCGGAAGATTGGTTCCCGGCGGTACGTGATATGGCAGTCAGCTTAGGTTACGCGAAAGCGCCTAAGGAGTATAAGAAGAATCCTGACGAGTTCAGAGGTCATGTCGGAGATGTTGCGGGAGTTATCCGTGCTGCGGCGACGGGACGCTTAAACACTCCCGATCTGTATGAAATACTGCAGGTGCTGGGATATGATGAAGTGATAAAGAGATTTGATGAAGCAATAGACAAGTTAAGAGGATGAGCATATGGAAGAAATATTTATCAGAAATTTTATCGAAGAAGCAATTGAAAATGATTTAAAGGACGGAGCGTATGACCATGTTCAGACGCGTTTCCCTCCGGAGCCGAACGGATATTTACATGTGGGTCATGCGAAGGCGATATGCATTGACTTCGGCATGGCGGCGAAGTACAACGGTGTGTGCAATCTCCGCCTTGATGACACCAATCCGACGAAAGAGGATACTGAGTATGTTGACTCAATCATGGAGGATATTAAGTGGTTAGGCTTTAAGTGGGACAAGGTGCTTTACGCGTCAGACTATTTTGACGCTATGTATGAAGCGGCTATTACCCTTATCAAAAATGGTAAGGCGTATGTTGACGACCTTTCAGCCGATGAGATACGCGAATATCGCGGTACGCTTAAAGAACCGGGCAAAAACAGCCCGTACCGTGACAGAAGCGTTGAGGAGAACCTTGATTTATTCAAGCGCATGACGGACGGCGAGTTCCCGGACGGCGCGAAGGTTTTAAGAGCAAAGATAGATATGGCGTCGCCGAATCTCAACATGCGCGACCCTGTAATCTACAGAATACTTCGCGCGCATCATCACAGAACGGGCGATAAGTGGATAGTGTACCCGATGTATGATTTTGCGCATCCGATTTCAGATACTGTCGAGGGTGTTACGCATTCATTATGTACGCTTGAATTTGAAGACCACAGACCGCTTTATGACTGGGTTCTCAAAGAAGTGGGCTATGAAAATCCATCCAGACAGATTGAGTTCGCAAGAATGAATTTAAACTATACGCTCACAAGTAAAAGACGTTGTCTGAAACTCGTTGATAATAATATCGTTTCAGGCTGGGACGACCCGAGAATGTCAACCCTGTGCGGTATGCGCAGACGCGGCTACACGCCTGAGGCTATACGTGATTTCTGCGAGAGAATAGGCGTTGCAAAGGCAAACAGCGTTGTTGACTTCGCGCTCTTAGAGGCGTGTCTCAGGGAAGATTTAAACAAGAACGCGCCGCGCGCTATGGCAGTTTTGAAGCCGCTGAAGGTTATAATCGACAATTACCCCGATGATTTAGTCGAGGAAATAGAGGTTGAAATAAACCCGGAACGACCTGAGATGGGAACACGTAAGGTTGAATTTTCAAAGGTTCTCTATATTGAGCAGGACGATTTCATGCTTGACGCGCCGAAGAAGTATTTCAGACTTACATTAGGCCGCGAGGTTCGCTTAAAGAGCGCGTACTACGTAACTTGCACAGGCTATGAGGCTGATGATGACGGCACTGTTACAGCGCTTCATTGTACGTATGACCCTGAATCAAGAGGCGGACAGACACCTGACGGCAGAAAGGTCAAGGGTACAATTCACTGGGTAAGCGCGGCTCACGCGATTGACGCTGAGATTCGTCTTTATGACAGACTTTTCAATGTTGAAAATCCGTCTGATGAAAGTAACGTAGGTGACTTTACCGAGAACCTCAATCCGGGTTCAATGGAGGTAATAGAAAACGCGAAAATAGAAAGTACCTTGACAGACTTAAATGTAGGGGATAAGTTCCAGTTCCTGCGTCTTGGCTATTTCTGCGTAGACCCTGACTCAACCTCCGAGAAGCCTGTATTCAACAGAACAGTAGCTTTAAAGGACAGCTGGAAGAAAATAAATAAGTAATATTATAAAATGTGACAAGGAAGGAAAAAATAATGGAATATACAAAATACATGGCTGACAGAGTTAAGACCATGAAGGGCAGCGCGATTCGTGAAATGTTCAAGCGTATGGCTGACCCCGAAATAATTTCACTCGCGGGTGGAAATCCGGCAGCAGAACTCTTTCCTGGTGATGAGCTTTCAAAAATAGCGGGTAAAATACTTATGACAAGCCCGACGCTTGCTCTTCAGTACGGAACAACTGACGGATATCCGAAAATGAAGGACTGCGCGAGAAAGAGAGCCGAAAAGGTGAACTCGGTAGGTGAGAATGACGAAATCCTTATCATGACCGGCGCAAACCAGGGTATTGATTTGACAGCTAAGGCAGTTTTAAACAAGGGCGATAAAATTATAGTTGAAAGCCCGAGCTTTATCGGAAGCCTTAACGCATTCAGGACGTACGAAGCAGAGCTTCTCGGCGTAACAGTCGAGGATGACGGAATGAGTATGGAGGAGCTTGAAAAGACTCTTCAGAATAACAGCGATGCAAAAATTATTTATACAATACCGACATTCCAGAATCCGACCGGTGTAACGATGTCACTTGAAAAGAGAAAGAAAATGCTGGAACTTGCGTCTAAGTACGATGTTCTCATTTTAGAGGATAACCCGTATGGCGACCTGCGTTTTTCAGGTGAAGATGTGCCGACGGTTAAGTCGCTCGACACAGAGGGAAGAGTAATCTATGCCGGCTCATTCTCGAAGATTTTATCACCCGGTATGAGACTGGGCTATATTGTCGCTCCCGCGCCGCTGGCTGAAAAGATTGAAGTGCTCAAACAGGTAAACGACGTGCATACGCCGATGCTGACACAGCTTATGTGCGTGGAATTCATGAAGAAATACGATATTGATAAATACATCGCAAAGAACCGCGAGCTTTACGGTAAAAAGTGCGCGTGTATGATTGAGAATATGGAAAAATACTTCCCGGAGGGCAAGGTTAAATGGGTAACGCCTGAGGGCGGTTTGTTCCTGTGGTGCGAGTGCCCGACAATTACGGATATTTCTCCTGTTGTTGAAAAGTGCCTTGAAAAGAAAGTGGCGATAGTTCCCGGCTCAAATTTTGCGATAGATATGTTTGCGCCGTCGAATATGTTCAGACTTAACTATTCGTCTGCAACACTTGAAAACATTGCCGAGGGCGTGAAGCGTATCGGCGAGGTTCTGACAGAATTATTGTAAAGGAATGAAAAATAATGGATGATAAGAAAATTATATTTTCCGGCGTGCAGCCGTCGGGAAATTTAACCTTAGGAAACTATCTGGGAGCGATAAAAAACTGGGTTAGTCTGCAAAATGATTATCGCTGTATTTATGCTATGATGGATTTGCATACGATAACCGTAAGACAGACTCCGGCAGACGTGCGCCGCCGAACGCTTGAAGTTCTCGCTCTCTATATTGCCTGCGGAATTGACCCGGAGGAAAACATATTATTTATACAGTCACATAACAGCGCGCATGCAGAACTGGCATGGGTACTTAACTGCTACACATACATGGGTGAGCTGCAGAGAATGACGCAGTTCAAAGACAAGTCATCACGTCACGCGGAGAATATAAACGCGGGACTCTTTACCTATCCTGTGCTTATGGCGGCGGATATCCTTCTTTATCAGGCGGACTACGTTCCTGTAGGCAAGGATCAGATGCAGCATATTGAAATATGTCGCGATATTGCACAGCGCTTTAATGCGGTTTACGGTGATGTGTTCACTGTTCCCGAAGGACTTCTTCCCAAGGTTGGCGCGAACGTAATGAGTTTGCAGGAGCCGACTAAGAAGATGTCAAAATCAGACCCGAACCCGAAAGCGTATATTTCTATGATGGACGACATGAACGTTATCGCAAAGAAGATAAAGAGCTCTGTCACTGACAGTGAGGGAGTTATTGAATACCGTGAAGGCGATGAAACAAAGGCGGGTATTAATAATCTTCTGACGATAATGTCCGCGGTTACTAAGCGCAGCATAGACGATATCGTAAAGGACTATGCCGGAAAAGGCTATGGTGATTTCAAGAACGATGTTGCGGAGGCTGTTGTTGAGTGTATACGTCCGATAAGAGAGGAATACGACAGGATTATTGCGGATAAGCAGTATCTGATGGATATATGCTCTAAAGGCGCGGAAAGCGCAAGAAGAATATCCCAAAGAACATTAAAGAAGGTATACAAAAAAGTAGGCTTCGTATTGTAATCTGTTGCGTTCCGTTTGCCTCGGTATGCAGGGACATCGGGAGCGCTTAAATACATATGTGGAGGATAAAATATTATGTACACAGGTAACTTTGTAATACTTATGATATTTACATTCGCTGCGGCGTTTATATTCACTTTTGTGGCAACGCCTAATGTGCGCCGGATAGCCTTTAAAATAGGCGAGGGCGCGGTCGATAAGCCGAAGGATGCCCGGCGCATGCATAAAAAACCAACTCCCAGAATAGGCGGGCTGGCTATGGTATTCGGTTTTATTGTGCCGATAGCGACTATTATGGTTTTTTCAAAAATATGCAATGACTCCGATTTCTGGTCGAGGTATTCAATAGCCAGCCGACAGACCGTTGGAATGTTTATAGCTCTTGCGATAATAGTTGTAATGGGATTTATAGACGACTGCAAAGACCTGCCCGCGAAACTGAAATTTGTTATTCAGATAGCCGCGGCGCTTATAGTAATATTTGTCGGCGATATAAAAATAAGCGTGTTTACAAATCCGAACTTTTTAAGCGCTAACCCGTATCTGGTGTTCCCTGAATGGCTGTCAGTCATAATAACTGTTATATGGATAGTATTCATAACGAACGCAGTGAATTTTATAGACGGGCTTGACGGTCTTGCGGCGGGAGTAAGCGCGATAATGTCAGTTTCGCTTGTGTTTATATCAATAAGAGTGGGCGAGTATCCGATAGCGATTTTCGGTATAACGCTTATGGGTTCGTGTTTTGGATTCCTGCCGTTTAATTTTAATCCTGCGAAAATATTTATGGGAGATACAGGCTCAACCTTCTTAGGGTTCATGCTTGCTACGCTCTCAATACAGGGTGTGTTCAAAAGCTATGCAGTAATCTCGTTTGCTGTGCCGCTTCTGATATTGGGACTTCCGTTATTTGACGCGTCATTTGCGATGATAAGAAGAATACTGCGTGGGGAAAGCCCCATGAAGGCTGACAGGGGGCATCTGCACCACAGACTTGTCGATATGGGATTTTCACAGAAGCAGACCGTGTTTATATTATACGCAATAAGCGGAGTACTGGGCATAACGGCTGTGCTGCTTGCTGAAAGCGGAGTATTAAGAGCGCTTCTTGTTATAATAGCGCTAATTATACTGCTGTTAATTACAGGACTTTTAAAAACACACTCGCATGAAAATAAAGAACATCACTCAGACGAAAGGAACGGTAAGAATTGATGAAGAAACTAAAGGTTATGACTGTTTTTGGGACAAGACCCGAGGCGATAAAGATGGCGCCGCTTGCCATAGAGCTTAAGAAATATGATGAAATAGAATCAATCGTATGCGTAACGGCACAGCATAGGCAGATGCTTGACCAGGTGCTTGAAATATTCGGAATAACTCCCGAATACGACCTTGACATCATGAAGGAGCGCCAGACGCTTGTCGGAATAACCTCGCGCGTTCTCGAAGGACTGGACGAAGTTATAAAAAAGGAGCAGCCGGACATTGTACTTGTGCATGGTGATACGTCCACAAGCTTCGTTGCCGCGCTTGCCGCGTTCTATAATCAGGTTAAGGTGGGACACGTTGAAGCGGGACTGAGAACATATGATAAATATTCTCCGTTCCCTGAGGAAATGAACAGGCAGCTCACCGGAAGAATTTCAGATCTGAACTTTTCACCAACGGAGCAGAACAGGAAAAATCTCCTTAAGGAAAATGTTTCGGACGATATAATCTATATAACCGGTAATACCGTTATAGACGCGCTGAAAACAACCGTGCGTGACGATTATAAGTTTAAGGATGAATGTCTCGCAAAGCTTGATTTTGAGCAGAGACGCGTGATAATCGTGACGGCGCACAGACGTGAAAATCTGGGCGAGTCTCTTCAAAATATATGCAATGCCCTAAAGCAGCTTGTAGAAGAATACGATGATGTGGAGCTTGTATATCCGGTTCATCTGAACCCTGCCGTAAGAGAAACGGCGTTCTCAATACTCGGTGATTTAGACAGAGTTCATCTTATAGACCCGATTGATGTGGAGGAACTGCATAACGCAATGGCGCGTTCTTTCATGGTTATGACAGACAGCGGAGGTATACAGGAGGAGGCGCCGGCACTTGCAAAGCCTGTGCTTGTTCTTAGAAAGGAAACGGAACGTCCCGAGGCTGTCGCGGCAGGAACGGTTAAGATTGCGGGAGTAGAGAAAGACGATATAGTGCGTCTTGCAAAGGAACTTCTGGATGACAGTGAAGCATATAATAAAATGGCTCACGCAGCTAATCCGTACGGAGACGGCGAAGCGTCAAGAAGAACAGTTGAGGCGATATTGTATGCGTTCGGATACAGAACGGAAAAACCTGATAATTTTTCAGTGAAATAAAAGAATAAAAATTTCAAAAAGACGGGAGGTGCCGCTATGACCGGGTTATTGAATGATATATACCGCCTTTTAAAGGAAAAGAAATTTTTTGAAGTAAAGAATATTGTCAAGACAGAAAATCCTGCGGATTTAGCGGTGCTTTTCGAGGAATTGTTTGATAATAATTTTGACGGGCAAAAGGAATTTATGATGTTGTTCCGTCTTTTGCCCAAGGACAGCGCGGCGGAAACATTCGCATATATGAATACCGATATGCGCCGTCACCTTATAGAGATGTTCACGGATAAGGAGCTAAGAGAAATCCTTGACGAGCTCTATATTGATGACACGGTTGACATGATAGAGGAGCTGCCCGCGAATGTTGTCGCAAGGATTTTGAAGAACTCTACAACAGGTGAGCGTAAGGCGATAAATGAAATTCTGCACTATCCCAAGGATAGCGCGGGAAGCATAATGACTATCGAGTATGTGAGTCTCCATAAGGATATGACTGTTGCGGAGGCTTTTGATAAAATCCGTAAGGTCGGCGTGAATAAAGAGACTATTTACACCTGTTATGTCACTGAGAACCGTCGGCTTATAGGCGTTGTCACCGTTAAAGACCTTTTTATGGCTGAGGACGACAGCAAGATTTCCGATATAATGGAAACTAACCTGATAAGCGTTGATACTCACGTGGATAAAGAAATTGTGGCGAATATGTTCGCAAAGTATGACTTCCTTGCTCTTCCGGTAGTGGATAAGGATATGCGCCTTGTCGGTATCGTAACGTTTGACGATGCTATGGAGGTAATCGAGGAAGAGAATACGGAGGACGTGACGAAAATGGCGGCTATATCGCCTAACGAGGAATCATATTTCCGTACCGGGATTTTCAAACACGCAAGGAGCCGTGTGATGTGGCTTCTGATATTCATGTTTTCCGCGTTCATAACACAAAAGCTTATGACACACTATGAGGATATACTCGTCATTATTCCGACGCTTGTCGTGCTTATGCCGATGATAACAGACACCGGCGGAAACTGCGGCTCGCAGAGTTCAACTATGATTATACGCGGACTGGCGCTTGATGAAATACGGTTTTCTGACTTTTTCAGACTTGTATTCAAGGAATTCAGGATTGCTATTATGGTAAGCGCAGTGCTTGCGGTTGTTGCGGGAATAGTGACATATTTCTTCCTGACCGAATATGATATTCTGGTCTCGGTGGTAATCGTGATAGCTATCATATGTACGGTTATTATGGCAAAGCTTATAGGCTCGGCGCTGCCGATGCTGGCAAAAAGGATAGGGCTTGACCCGGCGCTTATGGCTTCGTCGCTTATAACGACTATAGTTGACTGCTGCGCGATATTTCTGTATTTTAATATTGCGAGATTTGTATTCAAGATTTAAAAAGATTGCATGACAATGATTTTGTCTACACACTGAAAAGGATTGCACGGCAATCCTTTTTTCAGAGGATTACATAAATGGAGGAGATAACATGAACATACGCAGAGCGGAAGAAAGAGATATGGACAAAATAAAGGACTTACTGTTACAGGTACTTACAGTTCACCATAACGGCAGACCTGATTTATTTAAGCCTAATTGCCGTAAATATACCGACCCGGAGCTTAAAGAGCTTATAAAGGACGATACACGTCCGATATTTGTAGCTGAGGATAGTGAAGTAAAGGGATACGCGTTTTGTATTCTGAAGGAGACAAAAAACGATAATGCGCTTGCAGATGTAAAGACGCTGTATATAGATGATTTATGCGTTGACGAAAACTGCCGCGGACAGCATGTGGGAACGGCGCTGTATGAGTATGTAAAAGAATACGCGAAAGAGATTGACTGTTATAACGTGACGTTAAACGTCTGGGCGTGCAACCCGACTGCTCAGAAATTCTATGAAAAATGCGGTTTGAAACCGCAAAAGACAACAATGGAAACGATACTTTGATTGTTGACTATTACTATATTCTGTGGTATAATTTAAATAGATATGTTAAACATTCACAAAAGGAGGGGTAACGTGAAAAATAAGCGACACATCTTACCCTTTATCGGAACTTGAAGTATAAACATACGTCGACGTTCCTCAAAAGTGCAATCTGTTTGCTTCTTTTCCACGTTATGATTTGTGCCGCCGCATGGCGGCGGAATGGAGATTACTATGAAAAGGATAATTTTAAGTGTTGCAGCTGTGTTAATGCTGTTTTCCACAACAGCTTTAGCGGAAAGTGATATTTCAGTAACCTTTGACGGAGGAAAAATTCAGTTTTCGGAAAATGAACAGCCGAGAATGATAAATGACAGAGTAATGGTTCCTATGCGCAAAATATTTGACACAATAGGAGCAAAGGTGTCGTGGGACGCAGAAACGGGTGCGGTAACGGCTATTAAGGATGCGCAGTACATTAAATTTACAGCGGATACTGCGTCTATGGAGCTTGGCGTTTGTAAAGGCGGCATTGATACAGGTGAGCTTTCGTGGTACAACACGAAGACTCTGGACAGCGCGCCCGTGATTATATCCGATACAATGTTTGTTCCCGCGCGTGCGGTATCTGAGGCATTTTACTATGACGTTGACTGGAATGCTGACAGTAAAATTGTTTCTTTAACAACCCCGACTGATGCGGCAGGCTGGATATATTACGCAAGCTGGTCAGATGACGGACATATGTATAAAATCGATACAAACGGTCAGCATAGACAAAAGCTGTCGGATAATGACTGCTACCTCAATTGGAGTTTTGAATATGCAAATGACTACATATACTATTCAATTCGTGATAATGAAAATTCTGAAAAAGAAGGGTGCCTTTATAGAATAAAAACAGACGGAACAGGCGAAGAAAAGCTAACTGATGAGCCTATCTACTTTGTCGGCTTGGACGATAGCGGCAACATATATTTTATTGATAAAGGTTCGGACAAGAGCGCTTATTCATATCACAGCAGCGGAATATTAAAAAGAATAGATAATGAAACAGGTGAGATTTCTGAAATCCTTGACAAGGAAGTCAGTGAAATAGAGCTATATAAAGATTTTATATATTTCCAATATGCTGACGATACCTTTGACGGTATGTCGTACTACCGTCTGGATAAAAACGATGGAGATATAATCAAGGTGACAGGTGATATACCCGTACATTACCTTTATATTGATGAGGAAGATGAAAGACTGAGATTTTCCTCTGAAAGCTATTCAAGCCGCGCGACTTATACCGCTGCGCTTGACGGTTCTGATTTAAAGAAAAAAGAACGCGTTGAAAGAGAAAAGGATAGCTTAGACTATATCCGTTATCGAGGCGACGGCTTTGTAGTAGGAACCAATTACGGTGAAAATTATCTTTACGGAATTAATGAGGACGGCAGTGAGCGGTTTAAAATAGAAATACCGGATCCTTATAATATAACCGGAGTTGAATTGGTCGACGACAGACTGTTTTACAGCATACATAACTTTGATTATCGAGACAAAATAATATACGTGGACAGTATTGATGAACTGCTTGGAATGAACAGAATATCAATAAGTCCTGAAAAGGTTGATGGTAAATATGAAGTGAATGCAGGCTATGAATTTGTATCACTGGATTCAGAGGAATACGGCGGTATATATTCGATGAACACAGATGGAACAGACAGAAAGAAAATTCTTGACGGATATGCGTTGATATCAGTTACCGATGATAACAGGCTTGTAGTATATAATTGCAGGGATATGAATAGGGGACAACCTTATACCGTCGATCTTGACGGAGGAAATCTGCTTGAGTATGAATTCAAGATAGAAGAACAATCAAATGCAGATAGCAATCCGGAGGAAACAAACATTGTCAATTTGAATGAAGACGCAAAATTCGGTATTGTAGTGTATAATGACGGAACAGTGACATCGTATTATAACGACCGTGACGGAGCATATGTAGCATACTAAATAATATTTAACAAGGGACACTAAATTTATTTAGTGTCCCTTGTGCGTTAATCTGTTATAATCACAGGCTTTGTGATGCCTGCGCCGTTTTCTTCTTTTGCCGTCTGTATAATAACTGTGATATCTGTTTCGCCGCAGATATCCGATACAGGTATATACACTGTTTCACCGTACGGACATTCACCATTGAATTTCAATTTGCCGCTTACATAGATTTCAACCGCGTCGCCGACAACCTCACGGAAGAAGATAAAATTATCACTGTCGTGAATGTCAGCCGTAGTTTTATAAAGACCGTAGCCGATTACGTCCTTAAACTTATCGTCATGACCGCTGCCGACTGTGACAATACCCCATGTGTTCATGTCGCTGTCCTCGATTTTTATGTTCGGGTCAGGACGTTCATTTGTCAAGTCAACTGCCTGACGCCATTTTGATATATACCTCTCATTGACGGACGGTATGAATATAATCTTATTTTTATTTTCTATCGCTTTAACTTCGACGGATGCATCCTTAAGTCCGTCTGACTTAGCTGTCAGAATTACGTTTTCTGCTCCGTCATTCTGTTTCACGATTACCTGACAAAGACCGTTAAACAAATGCCTTTCCTCTGCTTTGTCCGCTTCATGAGAATTGGGGTCACCGTTACCGACTCCTATTACCTCTCCGCCAGTGACGCTAAACTTTATGAGATTATCCGCTGTGGGAACGGTTAAACCATTTTCGTCAGCAACTGAAATATTAAATATAACCGCATCGTCACAACCGTCGTATACAAAATCACTCTGCGGAGTGATAACTATTTTTTTCGGTTCGCCTGTAGTTGAAACCTCGTCAGAGCACACCTCTTTGCCGTCAATAAATCCGACCATTTTTAATGTTCCTTTTTCGAATGGCACATGCCAGTCCGCCATATCGTACTTGTCAACATTCTTTCTGCCAAGGCTTTTACCGTTCAGAAATAATTCAGCTTCTGTGCAGTTTGTATGCGTCATAACACGTATTTCCTCACCATCGGTAAAATTCCAGTGGGGGAGAATATGAATCATAGGCTCGTCTGTAAAGAATGCCTTATTCAGATAAAATGCGTCCTTTTTGAAACCGCAGGTGTCCATAATACCGAACTGAGTGCCTATAGACGGCCATTCAAAAGGAGTAGGCTCACCGCGGTAGTCAAATCCTGTCCAGATGAACAAACCCATGATATGCGGACGGGTGTCAACCTGCTTAAATCCGTCACGGTATGTGTTACCCCATGCCGCGGCCTCGCTGTCATAGCAGTCTATAATATTTTTGCTGTGGTCAGTCTTGTAAACTCCGCGCGTCTGGAACGCGCTGTCGTTTTCGCTTCCGAGCATTGGCATATGCGGATATTTTTCTCTGAAATCATCGTATGTGTGGGTTATGTAGTTGAATCCTGTAATATCAAGCGCATCGCATGCTCCGCCCTCTGTCGTGACCCCTGTGTTCATCGCGCCAAGCGTGAAACGCGTATCGTCAAGCTTTTTAATCTCGCATTGCAGCTTTGTTGCAAGGTTTCTGCCTGTTGGCGTACCCTGCAAAGGTTCTTCATTGAATATTGAATACATCACGACAGACGGATGGTTTCTGTCGCGCATAACCATGTCCTGTACCTGCTTGATTCCATCGGGACTTGAATTGAAGTTTCTGTTTTCATCCATTACAAGTAAGCCGTATTTGTCGCAGTAATCAAGAATTTCGCTGCTCGGATTTCCGTGGGCGCAGCGATATGCGTTTGAACCCATTTCTTTTAATAGCTTTATCCTGTATTCATTAACGCTGTCGGGAACGGCAACGCCCACTCCTGCGTGATCCTGGTGGTTGCAGGTGCCGTAAAGCGTTACGCGTCTGCCGTTTAAGTAAAATCCGTTGTCCGCGTCAATGGAGATTGTCCGGAATCCGAAATTATTTATCTGTTTGTCAACAAGGTTTTCACCCTCGTAAAGCTCACTCACCATTCTATACATATTCGGCGAATCAATATCCCATAGAAGGGGGCTATACGTTAAAACGCTTTGTTTAATAACTGTACTGCTGCCGCCGTCAACAGAAAACTCAGCCTCGTCTTTGCCGACAACATTATCCTTTGTATCGAGTATATACGTTTTCAGACGAAAATCCTTTTTCTCATATGATGAATTTTCGACTGTTGTGTCCGTAAGCGCGTCCCATACGTCAACGCTCTTTTTTTCGGGATGCACAAAAACGCCCCAATGCGCAATATGAAGGGGATTTTTCTTGTAAAGATTCACATGGCGGTAAATACCTGCGCCCTCGTACCACCAGCCCTCTATCGCGGTCGCGTCAACGAATACGGTGAGGTCGTTAATCTGGTCGCCGTAAAGAGCCATGTCTGTTCCGTCCGCAACGAAGGAATTATATCCGCAAAAATTGCGGGCTATAACGGAACCGTTAAGAAAAATAGTGGCATGCGAGGAAATGCCTCCGAATTCAATCAGAATCTGTTTTCCGCGGTCGCTTTCCTCGAGTCGGAACCGCTTTGAATACCATGCCTTGCCGCGTTCCTTATATCCCTGTGAGGGACCCCATTTTTCGTCGAACTCATTATATACGGCCCAGTCGTGGGGCACATTAACAGTTTCCCAGCCGCTTTTGTCAAAGTCAGGTGACGCGGCACCCGTTGCTCCGCCCGCCTTTGCAGCCATATAGCAGTCAGTATGCGAGCGTGTTTCGGGTAAAGAAATTTCTCCTTTATGAAATTTCCAATCTCTGTCTAAACTGAATTTCTCCATCTTAATCTCCTTAATGTCTTTTAGTTTTGTTTTCTGACTATAGTGTAGTCATCGCCCTGTCTGAAATAATGACAATCTGCGTTATTACCGCTTAAAAATCCATACATTTCATCCTCGTCAAGGTCTATAGCGCAGCACATACAGTCATATTCATCGTCATAGTAATAGTTCATACATAGTTCGCAGTTACTCTTCATTTTTCCTCCTTGATGGAATGATATATTACCATACTATATTACCATAAAAATTTCCTATATTCAATTCATATATCTAACAAATTTTATGTAAAAAGAAAAAATGCTGAAAATCGGGGAATACATTACCATTGCAACTCTTTTGTAAAAGTGCTATTATACGGTTGCGGTTAAAAAATTTGACCCAATAATAAATTTAATGAAAGGATGAATGAAAATGTCTATCATTCCATCAATTATTCTATCTGCCGCTCTGTCATGCAGCTCGTTTAGCTGCGCTAATATACAGGACATTGGTAAGGTGGTACAGAACAGTAATTGCGCTAATACTAAGATAGTATGTTCAGAGAACATTCAAAATCTCAGGGACATGCTTTGCGGCATGAGTGTGAAATTCTCAACAAAAGATAATTGCGCTTCTATTGAGGAGCTTTTAAATGATTGTTTAAAGGATTATGGCTGCAATAACAGCGGAGGCGGCAATTCATCAAGCTGTAAGCCGACTGCGGCGCCAAAGGAAACAGAAGCGCCGAAGCCTGAGGAGAAACCGGAACCCCCTAAGGCGACAGAGGCGCCGAAGCCTGTGGAAACCCCGGATGCAACAGAGGCGCCGAAGCCCGTGGAAACGCCGGAGACAACAGAAGCATCAAAGCCTGTGGAAACCCCGGAGGTAACGGAAGCGCCGAAGCCGATTGAAACACCAAAGGCGACAGAAGCCCCTAAGCCTACCGCGACACCTAAAGCCACTCAGACCCCCTCATCAAGCGAGTCGGCATATGCGTATCAGGTTATTGAGCTTGTAAATGCGGAACGCGCAAAATACGGATTGTCGGCACTGTCAGCGGATACTACTCTTATGAATGCGGCTCATAAACGCGCAGTTGAAACTGTGACAAGCTTTTCGCATACGCGTCCGAACGGAACAAAGTTCAGCACGGTATTGTCAGAATACGGTGTAAGCTACCGCACAGCGGGGGAGAATATCGCTTACGGACAGAGAACTCCGCAGGATGTAGTAAATTCATGGATGAATTCATCAGGACACAGAGCGAATATTCTGAATAGCAGCTATACAAAAATCGGTGTAGGCTGCTATAAGTCGGGAAGTACATATTACTGGTCACAACTGTTTATAGGATAAAAGGGCTGCCTGATTTAGCGCAGACCGTTACACTACGAACAAAACTCACCACTCGGAGTGCAAGCGCACGCCGTCGGGTGAGTTTTGTCCGTTCTGCATCTAAATCAAATCAGCCCGCCGGGGCTGTTTCTTAATTGTTCAGCCTATTCAAATTACCGTAACTGCATGACGTGTGGCATGGCAGTTGATATTTACTGCAACGGGAAGTCCCGCTATATGCGTCGGATATGTTTCCACGTTTACCGCAAGCGCTGTCACCGTGCCGCCCATACCCTGCGGGCCTATTCCGAGCTTGTTTATCCTGTCAAGAAGCGTCTCTTCAAGCGAAGCATAGAACGGTTCTGCATTGCGGATAGTGATATCCCTCGTCAGAGCCTTTTTTGCAATCTGAGCCGCCTTGTCCATCGTGCCGCCTATACCAACTCCCACAACCATCGGCGGACATGGGTTAGACCCGGCGTTTCTTACCGTATCTGTTACGAAGTCAATCACGCCCTGAAGTCCGTCTGACGGATTAAGCATTTTAAGCGCGCTTTTATTTTCACTGCCGAAACCCTTTGGCGCAAAGGTTATTTTTATTTTATCACCTTTTGTAAAGTCATAATAGATAACGGCAGGAGTATTATCTTTAGTATTGACGCGGTTAAGCGGGTCTTTAACAACCGATTTTCTGAGATACCCTTCGGTATAGCCGAGCGCAACGCCTTTGTTTACCGCGTCTGTAACTGTGTCACCCTCAACAAATACCTCGTTGCCGATTTCTATAAAGAATACTGCCATACCTGTATCCTGACATATGGGAACTTCTTTTTCATGCGCTATTTTGGCATTTTCTAAAAGATTTTCAAGAACACCGCGTGATATTTCAGATTTCTCCGTCTTAACGCCGTTTTCCAATGCGTTTTTTATATCGCTGTTTATATGACAGTTTGCTTTTATACACATATCCCTTACGGCGTTTACAATATCATTAGAATTAATAATACGCATATTAACCTCCATAGTATGTTTACAAAAGTACCCATGAATCAAACCACTTCAGGAAATGCTTTGCATAATCCATGCTGCATGGGTGTCCCGAAAGCACAGGATAGAACATTATAAACAGTACTATTACAAGCGCTGCATAACCAAATATAGAGTACATGGCAACCTTTTTGTTTTTAGCCATGTCGTATATGCAAAGCAATGAGTAACCAACCATGAGTACTATAAACGGCACGCAGGGGAAGTAATGGTATATAAATGTCAGTCTTGTAACCGGTATCCATGAAACAAGCTGAGCAAGGTATGAGATTGCAAGGAATAATGCATTTTTATCCTTGTTCCTGAAAATGCGGTATACCATGTAGAAGAATGCCGGAATGCCGAGCCACCATACGAGCGGGTTTCCGAACGCGCTTATACCTTCCTTGATTCCTTCCGATACAGTTCCCGAATAATACCATATAGGTCGTTTCATTATAATCCATTCATACCAGCGTGATGAATATGGATGCTCCGAGCCGAGAACCGTTTTAGAGTGATAGGTAAGCATGGAGTTCTGATTAGAGATAATCGAGCTTATTCCGTGCTGATCCGGCGCTTTCAGATACGGTATATATGAAAGACCGTATATAACCAATGGCACAGCCACGAAGAATATCACGCACCATATAAGCGTTTTAACAAGATACGGCGTGAAGTTTTCTATGATAAATTTATGACTTATGCCGTCCGTTGTGTCATCAGGATGCTTAACAGCATAACGGTATTCTTCATAGCGTCTATACAGCGTAATCAGGAACAAAACCGCAAGTCCCGCTCCCGCGTAAATGCCTGTCCATTTACTTGCAATGCCGAGTCCCATTGATGTGCCGCATAACGCAAGCAATTTTAATCCTTTTTTAAAGGAGGTATCATAAAAGCTTGTGGAGTAGTACTGATACATAAAGTAATACATCAGCATTATGAAAAATGTAACGTATACGTCAATTGTCGCAATTCTTGTCTGCGCGAAGTGCATAAAGTCAAACGTGAACAAAAGACACGTTACTATCGCAAGCCATGACTTTTTAAGCAGCTTCTTCGCGAACAGATATATAACAGGAACCATGAAAATTCCGAACACAGTTCCGGCTATTCTCCATCCGAACGGACACATGCCGAAGAGGAGAACACCAATAGCGATAAATACTTTGCCGAGAGGCGGGTGGGTCCATTCATAAACTGATAATGAATGCACAAACTCATAGGCTGTTCGTCCGTGATATATTTCGTCAAAATATGTTCCGTTACGGAAAGTTGATCTTTCCGGTATTTCATCCTGTTCATCAAAAAGCGCGCCGCCGTTCTGAGGTGAAGCAGAAACGGGAGTATATACGCTGTCATTATCACCAATCACTGCAAATTCTTTCAGGGACAGCTTATCGCCGTTTGTTGAAAGCGTTATATATCTCATACGCGCAGACGGCGTTTTCTCTTCCCAGCGGAACACGCTTCCTGAGGTGATTGTTTCTGAATAGGTTTCGCTGCCGCTGCTGTCTTTTGCTGTAACTGTCAAAGCGCGGCCTTCGTTAAGCTCATATGAGCCGAGGAAGTATTTAAATGTTTTAACGTCGTAGTCATCTCCTAAATCAAGAGTAACATCACCGTCAGATACCATATATTCGGTTTCAGGCGCGTGCATATCGCCAAGGTCATAAAGTGCCACACATGAATACACGGCTGTTATAATGACCATTGCGATAATATCAATTCTGGCGATTTTCGGCAGAATATCACTTTTTGAAAGCTTTGTCTTTTTTGAAGTGTTTACTTGTGATGTGTTCTTTTTCTCTGCTGCAGTTTTCTTTGATTGTTTAGCATTAGCGGTAGCCGAATGCTTGAGACCGTCTTTAATATACAGCTTGTTTGAATGATACGCGATATATACCAATATTGCAATATTAATAATTGACGCTGCAACAATAACAGGCGAGTGGAAATACTTGCCCGAATCTGTTTGGTAAATGAAGAGCACCCAAGCCGTATTGAAAAACTGTGACAGCGTAATACCTATATACATAATAAAATTATGAACATTAAATGTCATAGCAAATGCGGCAAGCATTATGAGCATTGCGGGGAACGCGTATCTTTCATGCATTTTTGTTGAAAGCATATATGTGAAGAACGAAAGAAGCATACCTGCAAAATAATATTTTGATTCGTTCTTGCTTTTTATGATGAAATATACCGAATACACTGCTATGCCTGCAAGGAACAGATATCCGAGCGCAGAAGCGAACGCGGACAATTCACCCCAGTTTTTGCCGAGCGCACCCCACAGATTAAACGCGTTTACAGTAAGATACGGGTACGATGCCAAAGTAGTCTTGTACTGGTCAAACACATTTACTATACCGAAAGGCAGGGAAATAAGGAATAGCATTGCGATTGCTGCCAGACCCATGCCGAGATTTTTGAGGAATTTGTCCCGGGAATAATCGTTAAGGAATACGTTTTCGATAATTCCTCCTATCAGAACAGGCGTGAAAATAAATGCCTGAGGCTTAACGAAAATACACAGGGCAAACATGAAATATGAAATAATCATTTTCTTTTCGGTTATGAAGTAAATCATCAATAGAGCGAGAAATGTGTACACGCTGTCAACCTGTCCCCATAGGGAACAGTTCAGTATTGCCGCAGGGTTAAAGAAATAAAGCGATGCAACAAGCGTTGAAATGCCGTCCGAAAACTTTCTTTTTGCAATCTTGTATATAATGATTCCTGACGCGATATCAAATATTATTGCCGGAAGCTTTATGAGCGCATAAAGAGCGCCGTCCTGAAATCCGAACAACTTCTGTATCGCGCCTACAATATACAGCACATACATATATCCGGGCGGATAGTCATGAAACATATCCAGAGTGTAAAATTTTGATATGCCGTTTTCAAACGCAGCGTTTGCCCAAGCGATGAAACAAGTCATATCAGTTTCATGCCCTTTGTAGACCGCCGCAAGTATAATGCGGAGGATAAACGCGGCTAACGTAGCTGCTATTATATATACAGCATTGTTGTCAGATTTAATACTTTTGCCTGCTGCCGGGGCAAGAGAGTAGTTCCATATGGCATATGATGCTAACAGAACAAAGCCGATAGTAAATAAAATGTATGGCATATTTATAATCACCTCAAAAAAATATTATTATATCAGTTTAATATTTTACTATATATTCGAAAAATTAGCAAGTAAAAAC
>JAFLUB010000028.1 GCA_022509025.1 Oscillospiraceae bacterium
TTGGTGTCATATTATTGCGTATCATTTTATATCATCTTATATCATACATCATACACTCTATAAAGTGCATAGTCAATATACACATTCACCAAACATACACGCAAAATAATGTACAAATTGTGCATTGTAAAAGGTGTATGTATGTGGTATAATACATCTATACTAAAACAGGTAGGTGATTTTTTACAATGGGACATATTTCATACGAAAAATTGCGTAGTAAAATGAAGGACGAAGGTTTAACCACATACAGAATACGCAAGGAGAAGATTATATCTGAAAGTACACTCCAACGGATAAGGGAGGACGGTAGTATAACCACTGACGCTATTGCTACTCTGTGTGATGTTCTAGACTGTCAACCAGGGGACATTTTGGAGTATGTAAAAGACTGATTTATGCTTAAAATTTGTTGGACTTTTATCGAGGAAAACCTCAACTTCCACTATTTTTTCAACGGCTTTTGCTATAAACACAAAAAGAGGTAAAAAGAGGTGCGGCACATATAAAATGACTATCTTTTTAATAACGTAGTCAATGGTGTATGTGTTAAAAAAATGGGAAGGGCGGCGGCAAAATATTTTATTGTATAATGGATAGAGTATTAATAACAATATATAAAAATACATATACAATAACCTTTATCATATATACAATGTTACCGCCGCTCCGTATGTCCTTTAACCGTCCTATACACCCCATACACTGTCACCTGATACGTCCTTTTGCAATTAAGGAACAATTTTTGTAGGTTAGATATCGAGGTGCTTTTCGCTGATACCGTCAAGGTACTGCTCTAAAGCTACTCTGTTTATCATAACTTTACGTCCCGCATTTAAAAACGGCACTGCTTTTGTTGCAACTAATTTTCTAATAGCATACAGTGACAAACCCGTATATGCGGCACTCTCTTTGATTGAAAGATACATTTTTAAATCTGCGTTATTGGTCTTTTTAGCTACTTTTTTTGATTTAGCTTTAAATTTCATCTTGTATCACTTCCTTTCTGCTTGGATTGGTTATAGTTTACTATACGAAGTTAGACAAGTACATATCATTCATCAAAGTGATAGTATCATTTGTTTTTGATAAACCTTGGCTTATTTGACGAAATATAGAAAATATGGTATAATACAGGACAATACCAAACTATGCGGAGTGATACCTAATGAAAAATAAATGCTCGTTTAGCGAGTTTATAAAGAAGCTGCGTCAGGATAATGGACTGACACAAGAAAAAATAGCTGAAATTGCAGGTGTCAATACTCTTACTGTCATAAGGTGGGAAAATGAAAAAATAAAATTCCCAAGACGTGCGGCTATTGAAGCTATTGAAAATAGTTTTGAAATTAATATAGAGGACTTTGTTGATAAAGATATTACAAGAACGAAAGAAAAGCGCAACGCAAAAAGCGGTAAAGCAGTTCAACCACTCACTGAGGTAGAACCTTCTGAACCGTTAAAGCTATTTGATTTTTCATGTCCAGTCGATACTATCGTTGCAGACTATGTAGCCAATGATTTAAAAAAGAATTTATATGATATCAAAAAGAATAATTTAGTAAAAGACTAACCAATAAAAATATAATTCATAAAAATCACCATATAATAACGGACAAATTTTTGATTTGTCCATTTTTTGTCCATTTTTTGAGTGATTTTACACAAAATAAAATCCAGTGCTAATCGCCGTAAATGGCTTAAACACTGGATTTTTAAATGGTTGCGGGGGAAGGACTTGAACCAACGACCTTCGGGTTATGAGCCCGACGAGCTACCAACTGCTCTACCCCGCGATATATAATTTTATGCTCTCTTACGAACGCTTAACAATTATAGCATAGTTCAAATTAAATGTCAAGCATTTCCGTAAATTATTTTTTATATTCGTCTGACATATTTCTCCAAAAAACACTATTGTTTTTATCCTGTATTTAGTATATAATATACTTATCACGTCAAAGGAGATGATAGGCATGGCACAGTTTTTGTCACAGTTGCGTCAAAAGTTATCCAGGCATCTTTCGCCGGGTGCAATGCGCGCTATAAGACCGTTCCTGACTGTCCAGTTTATCATTTTTATGCTGATGGGGATTCTCAACACAGCGGTATTGATATGCACTGCTACGCTTCTGGATATATTTAATCACTATCTTCTGTCTCCGGAGAATACTATTCGCTCTATTGCGGAGCATTTAAGACTTAATTTTATTCTTGGCTATGTTATCAGCATTATAACCTCCTTTTTCATGAACTGTAAAATCACATTCAGGCAAAAGCCCACATGGGGAAAATTCATAACGTTTCCTATAAGCTATCTGCCGAATTTTATTTTTCAATATATTATGGTATTCATTTTCACATCGCTTAATCTTAATCAGACTATAGCGTATATATGCGCCGCAGTGATAGGAACACCGCTAACGTTTGCGGCGATGAAGCTGATAGTATTCAGACGAAGGAAAACGGATGATTAAAAATAAGAATACGCGCCGTCTTAGCGCCCACGATAAGCGCGTTGATAACCATAGTGGGCAGAAAGGCTGTGAATAGTACTATGCTGTCTCATATTTATTCGCACGGGCTGGCGGGAATTGACGGTTTCACTGTATGTGTGGAAACAGATATTTCAAACGGTATACCGGCTTTTGATATTGTCGGTTTGCCTGATACTGCCGTGAAGGAGGCTAAGGAACGGATTCGCTCAGCGATTAAAAACACCGGATTCCAGTTTCCGGCTAAACATATCGTGATAAATCTCGCGCCGGCGGCACAAAGAAAAGAAGGCTCCGGCTATGATTTGCCGATGGCTTTATCCATTCTGACCGCAACTGAGCAGGTATACGCCGGTGAGACGGACAAATGTGTGTTTTTCGGCGAGCTGTCGCTTGACGGCTCGGTTCAGAGCGTGAACGGTATACTTCCGATGGTAATTTCAGCGTATAAGCAGGGATTTAAGGAGGCGTTTGTGCCGGCGGAGAATGCTGATGAGGCATCGGTTATAGACGGTATGGATGTATATCCGGTCACCTCCTTAAAAGCATTGTGTGACCATTTCTGCGGAATAAAAAGAATTGATATACATAAGACTGATCTAAGCGATTATTTTTCTTCCGGAGCGTCGGATTTACTCGATTTCTGTGACGTAAAGGGACAGGAACACGTGAAAAGAGCTCTTGAAATAGCCGCTGCCGGAAATCATAACGTACTTCTGATTGGCAGTCCCGGCACAGGTAAAACAATGCTTGCGCAGCGTATGCCGGGTATTCTGCCTGACCTCACATTTGATGAGGCTTTAGAGGTTACAAAAATACATTCAATAGCGGGTATGCTTAATAAAGATGAGCCGCTCATCGTACACCGTCCGTTTCGCAGCCCGCACCATACGATTTCATCATCAGGTCTTTCAGGCGGGGGAGCGATACCTAAGCCGGGTGAACTATCTCTTTCCCATAACGGAATATTGTTTCTTGACGAGCTTCCGGAATTTCACCGCGATACGCTTGAAGTGCTGCGCCAGCCTCTTGAGGACGGCAAAGTAACAATCTCGCGGGTAAACGCGACCCTGACATATCCATGTAACATAATGCTTATCGCGAGTATGAATCCGTGCAAATGCGGATATTTCGGAGACAGCCGCAGACAATGTACCTGTACGCCTAATCAGATTAACAATTACAGAAGCCGCATATCCGGTCCGCTTCTGGACAGAATTGATATTCAGGTTGAAGTGGCGGGGGTGGATTACAGCGACCTCAGCTCAACCGAGAAAGGGGAGACAAGCGCTTCAATAAAGGAACGCGTCAATAAAACACGAAAAATACAGCTTGAACGCTATAAAGGACTTAATATTTACTCAAATTCGCAGCTTGACGCGGGTATGCTGCAAAAGTTCTGTCCGCTTGGAGATGAAGAAAATGCGATACTCCGCGCGGCGTTTGACAATCTCGGACTGAGCGCGAGAGCGCACAGCCGCATATTAAAAGTCGCAAGGACAATAGCCGACCTTGACGGCTCTGAAAACATCAACAGCGCGCATATCGCGGAGGCAATACAATACAGGAGTCTCGACAGGAAATATTTTGAATAAATAAGTAAACTGCCACATTTTGTGCTGTCTGTACAAAATGTGGCAGTCTTATATTATGGCTCGTATTTTTTATATTCAATCAACTCACCAACATCAATATCAAAATACCAGCATAGCTTACAAATTAGTCCCATGTCAAGGCGTTGAAATTCGTCCCGACAATATCTGTTGAAATTGGTTCTTGGTATATCCAAATCTTTGCATACCTTATTCTTACTTATGTTATTTTCCTGAAGTATCTCATTTATTCTGAAATGCAAACTACCGTATTCCATACAAATTCTCCTTGACTTATTTGTATACATTATATATAATACATGATGATTTAGTAATTCACAATATACCCATTCATTATATAGTTAGGTAGCGGCAAAATGACAAAAGAATAATTATTAGAATATCTACAAGAAGAATGGTATCGCTATAATGATGACGTTACAAGGGAATATTATACGGACGCTATTATTATTTTTGTCGATGAGAACTGTGATGAGATTATGACAACCGATAACAATGGGAACGAAATACAGTCTGTTAATTGGGTTCTCGACCATTTTGACTGGAGTAAACCAAAGAATAAAGAGCCGGCAGATTTAGCGAAAATATATAAATTGTGGCAAGATTTTTTCGAAGGTGAATTTCAGAAATCTTAAATTATGATAATCAAACCCAAAGGAACCACTTGATTGTAGTCCCTTTGCGTATTTATCATTCAAAATGCGGCAGAGCCGCATAGCTGCGGTCTATATTAATCGTGCATGAATACTGTGGATTAATTGAGGTAATAATGCTTGTCAGATATTGTTTAATCTCTTTTTCACCGATTTCCATATCATGAGGAACCATACAGTCAAAAACCACATTCGCGCCGCAGCCCGTTCTGTCAATTTTTAAATCGTGGATTGTCATACGCTTATCAAGCTTTTTTATTTCCACGGAAATAGAATTCCTTAAATTGCTCAGTTCTGTATTTTCAGTCTGTATAGGGTCGAAATGCACTATCATATGCAGACTGTCGTTTTTAAGAAAATCATCTTCAATTCTGTCTATAATATCATGATTTTTTACAACGTCCCCCTCAGCTGCCATTTCAACATGGACGCTGGCGAATTGTCTGCCGGGACCGTAATCATGAACAAGCAAATCATGAGTTCCGAGTACACCGTCATAGCTGAGAATTTTTTCTCTTATTTCATCTACCTGTTCCTCGTCCGGCGCTTTTCCGAGCATCGGGTCAAGAGTGTCGCGAACCAGGTCAAAGCCGCTGTACAGTATGAACAGCGCGACCGCCGCACCCATAAATCCGTCCAGTTCGATATGTGCAAAGCGGGATATGATTGCAGCCAAAAGTACGGCGCCTGTCGCGATAACGTCGTTGCGGCTGTCGGCGGCGGTGGCAATGAGTGTTTTGGAATTTATAGCTTTTCCGACCTTTTTGTTAAATACCATCATCCATAGCTTTATAAGTATTGAAAACGCGAGTATCGCGGCGGAAAGATATCCGAATTCCACACTTTCAGGGTGTATTATTCTGCCTATGCTGCTTTTCAGCAGTTCAAAGCCTATCACCATAATTATAAACGCTACCATAAGTCCGGAAAGATATTCGTAACGTCCATGACCGTAAGGATGCCCCTCGTCAGCGGGACGGCTTGCCAATTTGAAGCCAACAAGACTTATCACGCTTGATGATGCGTCTGATAGGTTGTTCACCGCGTCAGCCGTAATTGAAACCGAGCAGGACAGTATTCCCGCAAGAAGTTTTATGATGAATAAAACCGCGTTACACAGTATTCCGACAACACCGGCAAGCTTTCCGTATGCTCCGCGCACGTTATTATCGCGTGTGTTTTTATAGTCCTTCACAAAGTGTCTGATAATTATATCAGTCATTAACTACTCCCCTTTTTTCTTTGATATATATTATTTTATGCAATTTATTTGATTTTTCTCATTTTATCACACAAATTGAGTATTGGCAACACATGGCAAATATAAACTTTTTTATCATATGATAATGCGTGTTAGTGCCAAGTAAATATAGTGCTTATCCGATGATTTATCCTCGAATTTTCATCACATAAAACCGAGTATCATTTCATATATATGTTGTACAGAAAGGTCGGTGGGATAATGAAGGATTATATTGAAAAGCGTGCTGTCGAGTTGGCGAATTACATAATTGAAAATAATGCCACAGTCCGAAAAACAGCAAAGGTCTTTAATATCAGCAAGTCAACCGTACACAAGGACGTACACGAAAGACTTTTGAAAATAAACCCTGCATTATATAAAGAGGCACAGGCGATACTCGAGCTTAACAAGGCTGAACGCCATATACGCGGCGGCATGGCGACAAGAGAAAAATATTTGATGGAAAAGGTAAGATAAATAAAAACAGCGGCGCAGGTCAGAACCCGCGCCGCTGTTTTGCGTATAAAATTAATACGGAAAATTTAGAATTTATTTATATTTGTTTAGAAAAAGTTTATAATTCCATTATATAATGTTTATAAAGGACAGGTAAAATATAACCATAGGGTACCTTATAGAGAATATAGGAGAAAGGAATGAAGATTATGAAACAGTCAAAGAAAAAGCTATTTATGGCGATAGGATTGATAACGGGTGTGACGATACTTACGAGTGCGGCTCTTGCGAACTATACCACCTCAAACGGCTATGAAGTGGGAAAGAAATCTGTTAAGGGTCTCTTTAAGAACGAGAACTATACTGCGCACACAGAGTTTGCATTGTCTGTTGACGGCACTGTTATATCAAAGGATATAAGCGATGAGCTTTACGATAGAAACGGCGACGTGAGAATAAACAGGGAAGAAGTCGGCTATTCAAGCTTTCAGGGTGATGGGTCTGAAAGGAGATACAAATTCTATCAGCAGGACGATATTTCCATATCATATTACAGTGATTCCACAGATGACGCTGAAGGTTCAACCTATGTGCATAAGGGCATATACGGAAGAAGCGGTATGTTCGACGGAATGTACACCAATGATGAACAAGAGAATGAAACAATTGGAAAGATAATCAGATTTGTGGAGCTTGCAGGCGACACGGTGGTGGGAGATCTCAAAAACAATATAGTCTACGTGTCGGGTGACGATGACAGCGCTTCATACGAGATAAACCTTGACGCAATCCAGATTCCGGAGCTTGCGAACGCTGGACTTTCAGCGTTCTTCTCCACACTGGCGCAGAACACCTATAATCAGGATGACCCATATATGATACTCGGCACAGACCCGATTGTAAAGGGTGCGTTCCTGCACTTCACTGTGGATAATGAGGGCAGACTGACTGAGGCAAAAGGAAACGTGACAGTGAGCGGCAACGGTCATGAAGCGGCTGTTGACTTGTATCTGACAATGTCAGACTACGGTACAACTGTTCCGCAAAGAGTAGATATTTCATCTATGCCGAATGTTACGACATATGATGAAGATGGACACGAAAAAATTGTAACCAAAACTACCGAAGAAGGCGAAACAGTTGAAATAGAATATCCGGTAGGTTAATTTTCGGGAGATAAGGGTATGAACGTAATCGAGACAAAAAATCTGACAAAGGTATATAAAAACAACCGCGGCGCGCGCAATGTTTCGCTGACGGTTGAAAAGGGCGATATAATGGGATTGCTGGGACCGAACGGTTCCGGCAAAACCACTGTCATGAAAGCAATATTAAATCTTGTTCATTCCGAAGGTAAAGTTAAAATTTTCGGAATGGATTTGCATGAGGATTTTGAAAAAATCATGAGCCGCACAGGCGCGCTGATTGAGGCTCCGGCAATATACAAGGACATGACGGCATATCAGAATGTTAAAATGCATGCGGCAATGTATCCCGGTACAGACAAGGAGCGTATTGAGCATATTCTTGATGTTGTGCATCTGCTTCCCTATAAGAATGACAAGGCGGGAAAGTTCTCTCTTGGTATGAAGCAGAGACTTGGACTGGCAATAGCGTTCGTCTCTGACCCGGAGCTTATTATACTTGACGAGCCTGTAAATGGTCTTGATATCGAGGGTGTAGTTGAGATAAGAGAAATTATAAAGAAACTCAATCAGGAAAAGGGAGTAACATTTCTTATTTCAAGCCATATGGCGAGTGAGATTGAAAAAACCTGCAACAAGGTTGCAGTTATGTATGAGAGCGAGCTGATAGCCCGTTCGACTACGGAGGACGCTTTGAGGCTTCATCCTTCGATGGAGGATTATTTCCTGAGCGTTGTTAAAGAGAAGAGGGGTGAAGTAATACTGTGATAAATCACAGTATCATGATTTGATTGCCCGTGCGAGTACTTTCTCGCAGGCTTCGAAAATCGCACATGGGCATAATATCCATTTAACGCCTTATCCGCCCACGATAAAGGTGTTAAAATTTTCAATTGGGTTTTGTGGGCAGAAAGGCTATGGATATTAATAATGAGTGCTTTAATAATAAACACAAAAAGCGAGTTAAAAAAACTACTCAATAAGAAAAAATATCTTGTTATCACTATTTTATCGGCGCTTGTATGCCTTATGCGTCTTGGCGGAAACATGCTTATAGCAAAGGTTTCCCGCGGTGAGATGGTTATAAAGTCTAACCTCATTATGGAAATGATTGGTTTCGTGACCGATATAGTTGTTCCTCTCGTGGTGTTTATGGCTGTGACAGACCTTTTTGCAAGCGAGATTCAGGAGGATACTCTGAAAGCGTCGCTTATGCGTCCGCTGACAAGATTTAAGGTTATGCTGTCAAAATCGCTTGCCGCATTTTTCCTGGGCTGCGCGGTTATGGCCGCTATGTTTATAATCTGCCTTATAGTTCAGATTGTATCCGGAAACGGACTTGCGTCAGCAGGGCAGGGCGCGGCGGCGTACCTGATAGATATGCTGCCTGTTATGGCGCTTGTGTCTATGGCAGTTCTTATCAATATGCTTTCCAAAAGCCCGACTTTGTCAATGCTTTTATGTATCGTTGTATACATACTCTTTAAATATCTCAATCTCTATGTTTCGCCGGTGGGACAGATGATTTTTACCGCCTATTCACAGTGGCACCGGATATGGATAGGCTCGCTTCTGCCTTTGGGCGCGATGCTTTCAAAGATTGGTATTTTATTCGGTTCCGTCTTGATTTTATATACTTTATCGTATATAATATTTGACGGAAAGGATTATTGATTACCGTCATGAAAATCAAGAATAAATTTGCACTGTACAATATAATTATGCTGATAACACCTATTGTTCTGATAGGTGTTATTTCAGTGTGTTTCTTAATTATTTTTATATTGAAATTCCCTGTGGAGGAGCTTAATATAACGCGCGCTGCGCTGCTTGATCCGAAGGTGTTTTCTCAGGCGCTGGGCGAATTTTTCAAGCAGAACCCGGGCGCGATAATGTACTTTGTACTGTGGGGGATAATATGTATTACTATTGCAATCCTGTCTACTACCATTGTTACGCATTTCATGACAAAAAGCGTTGAAAAGCCTATCAGAGACCTTGCCCGTGCGGCGGACTATATCAGAGAGGGTAATCTCGACTTTGAGGTTATGGGCAGTGACTATGAGGAAATAGACAGCTTATGCAGTAATTTTGACACAATGCGTAAGGAACTCAGGATGGCGCAGGAACGGGAAAAGTATATGCAAAAGGAACGCAGTATGCTGCTTGCTAATATTTCTCATGATTTGAAAACACCGGTTACTTCTATCAAGGGTTATGTTGAAGGTATACGTGACGGCGTTGCTGACACACCCGAAAAGCTTGAACGCTATCTTGACACGATACACGCGAAGGCGGAGACGATTGATGAACTGGTAAATAATCTGTCCATGTTTTCAAAGCTTGAACTGTCAAAGATGATATTTGATTTTGAAACGGCTGATATAAACGCTTTTCTTCGTGGTTTTCTGGAGGATTACAGGCTTGATATTGAAAAGAATGGCGTAGAGTTAAGGACAGATATATCAGACGAAACTGCGTTTGTGAAGCTGGACTATGAGAAAATGAGCCGTGTATTTTCTAACATAATAGACAATGCGGTAAAGTATAAGAGTGAGAATAATCCTACTCTTGAGGTAAGCGCTTTTAAGCGGGACAAGGGCGTGTATATCAGCGTGAGTGATAACGGTATCGGTATCGACGAAAATGAAATAAAAAACGTGTTCGAGGGCTTTTACCGCGCAGACGCGTCACGCAGTATTAAGGGCAGCGGTCTGGGACTCGGCATTGTAAAACAGATTGTGGAAAAACACGGCGGTAAAATCTGGCTAAAAAGCGACGGTATCGGAAAAGGCACTACCGCTGTGATCTATTTACCAATTGCGGAGGAGAAATAGAATGAAAAAAATACAGATTATCATTAGTGTAATATGCTATGTAGTATTTATTGCGTTATGGTGTATTATTGGAATAGCAGGATGGTTTTTTATTACTTTTGGTAACGATATTATTCCTGGATTTGTTATCCCGATTATGATTGTGACGGCTATTGTAGTTGTAGCATATCCGCTATATTCAAAACTCAAATATTCGAAAAGAGCTTATGTATCAATATTATTGACGCTTGCTTTTTGTGTAACAGTCGCTACAACATACTTTGTTTTTGAGAAGTATTATTCCGTTTTCACGTATCAAAAGTGGCATGAGGACAGGGAACATAGATATATGATGGTTAACTCGCTGGAAAATAAATATAAAATTGACGGTATGACGGGTGAGGAAGTGATTGAAATTTTGGGTGAACCGGAGAATATCGCGCCGGGATATAACGCAGCCAATATACCGAGCCAGTATATGTATGAATATTATGCCGGATATAAAGATAATTTTAGGATTGATCCTATGATATACAGAATAATATTTGAGAATGGAATTGCAGTAAGAATGGAATGTATAGAATCATAAACACTCGGAGGTAAGAATGAAAAAAATACTTATTATAGAGGACGACAAGGAAATTGCGGAACTGGAACGCGACTATCTTGAAATAAATGATTTCACATGTGATATTGCGTCACGCGGCACAACAGGGCTTGACAAAGCGATGGCGGAGGATTATGATTTAATCATAATCGATATAATGCTGCCGGGAATGGACGGGTTTGAGGTTATAACGGAACTCAGGAAGAAAAAGCAAACTCCCGCAATATTCCTGTCTGCCCGGAACAGTGACATTGATAAAATACGCGGGCTTGGACTTGGCGCGGACGATTACATGACAAAGCCGTTTTCGCCCGGTGAGCTTGTCGCGAGAGTGAAGGCGCATATAGCGCGGCATGACGCGCTCACCAATATGCAAAGCGATATAATAACTGTCGGTTCGCTTGTTATTGACAAGGACGCGCATAAGGTGACTGTGGGAGATAAAGAAATACAGCTTACCGCAAAGGAGTATGATTTACTTCTGTTTCTGGCGGAGAATCCGAACCGAACATACTCAAAAGAAGTTTTATTTGACCGCATATGGGGTATGGACGCACTCGGTGATGTGTCAACGGTGACGGTGCATATTCAGCGCGTCAGAGACAAGATAAATACCGAAAATGAAAAGCATATTGAAACCGTATGGGGCGTAGGCTACAGATTTTCATAATTTAATCAGATGATGTGATTTTTCACGCTATAAACCGGAGGGGAAAAGATGAACGGAAAAAGTGTTCTTATAGGTATGTCGGGCGGAGTGGACAGCTCTGTCGCGGCGGCGCTTTTAAAGGAGCAGGGATATAAGGTAATAGGCGCAACCATGCGCCTTTGGACATACTCGGACAGTGATAATATGAAGCATGAGGGCTGCTGCGCCGAGAGTGCGGTTGAGGATGCAAGACGGGTATGCGACAAGCTTGGTATAGATTTTTATGTGATGAATTTCAAGGATATGTTCCGCGATAAGGTCGTGGATTATTTTGTTGACGAATACACTCACGGCAGAACGCCTAATCCGTGTATAGCCTGCAATAAGTATCTGAAATTTGACGCGATGTTAAAAAAGGCTCTTGCGATGGATATTGATTATGTCGCAACGGGACATTACGCGAAGATTGAACAGGGTTTGGACGGTAAGTATATCCTCCGCGCGAGTGAGGCGGCAAAGAAAGACCAGAGCTATGTTTTATACAACTTTACGCAGGAGCAGCTTAAGCATACGCTTATGCCTTTGGGAGATTATAACAAAGACTGGGTAAGGAAAAAGGCTGAGGAATTGGGACTTGGAGTTGCCAACAAGCCGGACAGTCAGGAGATATGCTTTGTCGAGGATGATGATTACGCAAAGTTCATAATAGACTATTCGGGGTATGAGCCGCGTCCGGGTAGTATCCTGGACGTGAACGGAAATGTTATCGGAGAGCATCGCGGTCTTATTTACTATACAATAGGACAGCGCAAGGGGATAGGCGCATACGGCAGACCTATGTTTGTTATGAAAATCGACGCGGGTAACAACACAATAACGCTTGGCGAAAAGGGTATGGAGTTTTCTTCTGAGCTTATTGCAAATGATGTTAATTTTATTTCGGGTGAGATACCGAATGAAGATATAAAAATAACCGCAAAGGTGCGCTATCAATCTTTTCCTGCCGGAGCGACGCTTTCTTCTCTTGGCGGTGGTCGGATAAAGCTTGTTTTCGATGAGCCGCAGAGAGCCGTGACTCCGGGACAGGCTGTTGTGCTCTATGACGGCGACATCGTCCTCGGCGGCGGTACTGTGGAATAAGAGCAGCAACAGGCGGACAAATAAGACAGTGCGGTAAATTATAAACGGTCTGTCGTTTTCAAGACGATAGACCGTTTTTATGTATATATTGTGAAATGGTGAGAGTTATTTCTTATTCATATCTCTTTACTAAAACCATCGTCCATGAACAAAAATATGTGCCATGGCATGGAGTTGTTCCGTACTGTTATTTGAAGGATTATTTTTAGTATTTTCTTTTGATTTTTTCTTTTTACTATTTTTCTTTGGACTCTTTGTTAAGCGTGTTACCGGATTAAATATTTTGCCTGCCCGTGTTTGATTACCGCTATTCATTTTCATATCCTCTCAACCGGTATCCAAATTTCGCAGTAATCGTCATCCGGGTCATCATTGGTCGATTCAAAATAAGCTTCAATATTATAATTCCCCGCAAGCTTGTATTCCCTACAGTTGGGAAGCCATTCTTTCCATATCCGTGTATTTGTGCTTTGCAGAGTTTCGACCATAGGACCTCTGCACGGGAAGACTGCCCATGTTCCGGCAGGCAGCGTAATAGCAGTGTACCTGCCCGGAATATCTTTTTGCGGACAATAATTATCCGCGATGTAATACTCAAAATCCTTATCCCCGGTATCAATGCAAAGCCCGTACATACCCATAATATCCGCCGCTTCGGGACTGTTCATATGCTCCTGCCAGAATTTCGGGATTTCCTGATATGAATTTTCACACAGAAAACGCCTTGATATTCCGATTAACGTAAATTCCGTCTTTTCAACGATTTTGTAATTCATGACAGTACCACCTTCCAATGTCAGTTTGATTTTCAATGGCGCAAATGATTTGAGATTCGCACCCTTTTCTTTTGCGGCTGAGGGAGAAAAGCCATGGAATTTTGTGAATGCGCGGGTAAAACTGTCATGGGATTCGTAGCCGTATTTCAGGGCAATATCAATAATCTTAACATCAGACCGGGACAGCTCCTGCGCTGCGGCGGTAAGCCGCCTGCTTCGTATATATTCTCCTACTGTGAACCCGCAAAGAGCGCTGAATATCCTCTGAAAATGGAATGATGATACATAAGCTTTCATCGCAATGTCATCAATATTCAGTTCCTCTGTGAGATTGTCATCTATGTACTGTATTGCATTCTGAATACCTTCTGCTAAACCGTTCATGTGGTCATGCCTCCCTTGTGCTATTGTTTTTGTGCCGTGATTTTATTATGCCATAATTGACTATAGTTTACCCGACCTTTTGTGCTTTGAGGTGTAGAATTTTCTGATATGCAAGTTTTATATTTCTTTGTACTCTTTAAAACGAACAACAGCATAGTTTCAGTCTATGCTGTTGTTCCGAAACTGATGACTGCTGTCTTAACAGTGTTCGTTTATTATTTGTTTTTTCTGAAAATTTCTGCGCTTCTTTGGAGTATTCCGTTCACCAATGCGAGAATGACACCGTAATTTGTGACGGGGACACCGTTTTCTTCGCAAAATTCAATTCTGTTATTCATTGACCGTGCGTTAATCATACATCCGCCGCAGTGAATGACAAGATCATACTCTGATAAATTATCCGGAAAATCCTGATGGACATAATAATCAAATTCTAATCTTTTGCCCGTGAACTTTTGCAAAAGCTTCGGGATTTTAACTCTTCCTATATCCTCATGCGAGCTGTTATGCGTGCATGCCTCAGCCATGAGTATTCTGCTTCCGTCCCTGAGGCGGCTTACTGCGTCCGCGCCGTTTATAAGCTTTACAAGATCGCCTTTCATACTCGCCATCATCATTGAAAATGATGTAAGCGGGATACTTTCGGGTAGTATTTCAGCCACATATCCGAAAGCCTGTGAATCCGTTACAACAAGGTCGATTTTTTTCTGTTCGTTAAGCGTTTCCCGGAGCTCTGTGTCACGCACTACAATAGTTTTCATGCCGTGGTCGAGACAGTCGCGAAGGAACTGCACCTGAGGAAGGATAAGTCTGCCTTTAGGCGCTTCAGAGTCAATAGGAACAACCATTACCACGTTGCTGCCTTTTTCCAGAAGCTTGCCTATCATGGTTGTGTCCTGCGGTGTTATTTTAGAAAGCCGCTCCATTAGCGCGGTACGCAAACTTTCTATTGAGTCGCTGTTATTCACGGACACAAATACAGCTGCCGGATATCTTTGTCTTAAACCGCCGTCAGTTAAATCCGATTTTGTAAATACAAGCAGATGCTCAATATGTTTTTTTTCAAACTGTTTTTTCATGTTATTATATGAATTCTCGTCAAAATCATCCGCCGCTGCGGCATATATGGCAAAATCTGTTTGTTCAAGTATTTTTTCCGTCTTTGCCATGCGTTTTCCGCCAATATCGCTGCTGTCACCAAGTCCTGCCGTGTCGGTAAGCGCTATCGGACCGTACGGAATAAGCTCCATAGCCTTTGTGACAGGGTCTGTAGTAGTTCCTGCCTTTTCAGATACTATCGCCATGTCCTGACCGATAAGCATATTAAAAAGCGTGGATTTACCCGCGTTGGTATTACCGAAAATTGATATATGAGTTCTCATTGCGAGAGGCGTTTTTTCCATATTTTTCACTCCATTCTAAAATAAATCGGCTGTTTAGAAAAACAGAGCGTTCAAAATAGAACGCCCTTGTCTGCATTTATAATCATATTATTCCGCCACACGGTTTACCCATACAGGTTCTGTGTCAATAATCAAATCGTTACCGGAGTATACTTTAGATACAAAGCCGGAGTTTTCGCTCATTTCGTCAAGCTTTAATGTGGTCTTATATCCCATTGCAGTATCGTACAGATTTGTAAGAGCGAATTCACCCTCGCCGCCGTTCAGAGAGCGGAATGTGAGTCTCAGGACACTGCCGTCTGTTCTTGCCGCTGCCGCTGAATCTGTGGTAACGAAAACAGCCAAAAGACTATCATCATAAGTTTTGGTATTTACCGCGTTTGCGACACTGTTAACAGGTATGTCACCGTCTACAAGAGAACCCTCAACAAATTCAAAATTCTCCTTGTTGTATTTTACCATTGCGGTTACAGCAGCGACATACGAATTCGTAGGAATGTTATTTGCGCTTATGTAAACATCTACTGTTTCCCCTTCAGCTATTGTATCGGCGACTGTCGAAAGTGAATAGCCGGGGATTCCTGTGGCATTCATCGGGATATCGTTTGTGGTGATTGAAATCGTATATTCAGCTCCGTCCCACTGTACGTCTGCATTGAGAGCTTCGCTTATTGCGCGCAGAGGAATCATTGTTCTGTCCGCAATAATCTGAGGAGGAACGTCAAGATTTATGAGAGTTTCGGGAATGTCCAAGTCGTCTGATATGAGAAACGAATCAAGCATATTGCTCATATCATAAACTCTCATTGTGCTGTCATCAATAGCAAGTTTTATAACAGTGTTATGGTCTTTGCTTGCGACTTCAACCGTTCTTGTTTCTTCGTACCACTCAACGTTAGCGCCCATAGCCTCGAAAACGCCTCTTGCCGGAACGACCGTGTAACCCTCGCCGAGAATGACCGGTTCCTGGTCTGCGAACATAATTTTTACAGAGTTAACAAACACCTCCGGTGCTTTGTTTTCTGCCATGGCTGCTGTGCCTGATGCTGAAACTACAGCTGCCGCAGCAACGATGCTTATTAGCTTTTTCTTCATAAATATCCATAGCCTTTCTGCCCACCAATAGTAATGAAAATCTTAACGCGCTTGTCGTGGGCAGACAAGGCGTTAAATGGATATTTTGCCCATGCGCCTGTTTTCGAAGCTTGCGAGAAAAAACGCAAGGGCAATTAAATCTGATAACGTGATTTTTCGCGTTATCACCATAGTATTTTTAATCAACGTAACATCATTGTAACATAAAAATCTGAAATATACAATAAAAAAATAAAATTTTATATAGCATTGGCAAAGAAAATGTAGTATAATAATAGAAACATGTACAACTTCTCAAAAATACAGAAAGGAAACGGGATATGAGCGCATTTTATGACTATGTAGTAAAATATATTCAGCTGCTCAGAATAAGCGATTTTATAGACGTTATCATAGTGGCGATTATATTATATTATCTTATAAATCTGATACGGGAAACAAGAGCGATGCAGCTTGTAAAGGGTATTATACTTCTGTTTGTGGTATTCTTTATAAGCCAGTGGTTAAATCTGAACGCTCTTAATTACATACTCGGCGGAGCAATGCAGATAGGAGCATTTGCAGTTATCGTCATCTTCCAGCCGGAGCTTCGGAATCTTCTTGAAAGAGTCGGACGAATTAATGTCGGAAATTTCATTGACCTTGCCGCGGACACGGCAGACGAAGCTGCAAGCCGCGTCATTGACTCAATATCAACCGCCGCGGCGAATATGGCGGAGAGTAAAACGGGAGCGCTCATTGTTGTTGAGCGTTCGACAAGACTGGGTGAATTTATAAGCACGGGAACCATGCTTGATGCGAATGTATCAAGCGGACTGTTGGAAAATATATTTGTTCCCAATACTCCTCTCCATGACGGCGCGGTTATAATCAGGAATAATAAAATCGTAACTGCGGGATGTCTTCTGCCGCTTACCGCCAACAACAATCTTTCGAGGGATTTGGGAACGCGACACAGAGCTGCAATAGGTCTGAGCGAGGTGACTGATGCGGCGGTAATAGTAGTCAGCGAGGAAACAGGGAAAATATCAATAGCCTTAAACGGTTCACTGACTCGTAATCTGTCAAAGGAATCTCTCTCAAAGGCGCTCAGGAAAATAATCAGTCAGCGCACAGAGGCACCGCACAAGATAGATAAATTCATTTTCTGGAGGTCAAAATGATAAAAAGCAAATCAAATAACAGACCGCATGCAAAAAAATTAAAGACAATAGCGCTGTCGATTTTTCTGGCGGTGGTTGTCTGGTTCATGGTGATGTCGCTTACCGACCCGGATATTACGACTACCATATCAAATCTTCCGGTAAGATTCACCGGAGAAAGCGCGCTTCGGGAGAAAGCCCTTGCTGTAACCGGCAGAAGCTCTATTCCGCCATTGTCTATAGTCATCACGGGAAAAAGAAGTGATCTTATGAGCAATATAGACGGAATATACGTGCAGGTTGATTTAAGTGAAATAAACGCCGAAGGCGAGTATAACATGGAGGGGACTGTATCTGTACCGGGTAATCGTATAAAGGTGGAAAAGGAAAAGTACGGCGATATTCCGGTGAAGATAGAGCCGCTTGCGGCAAAGGAAATAGCTGTTTCAATAAAGCAAAGCGGCAGTTTAAAGGATAAGCTTGTTGAATCGGTTGTGACAAGCCCGAAAATTACGATTATGGGCGCGGAGAGCGAAATAGATAAGGTAAGCGGAGCAGTGGCGACCGTTGACATATCAGAAATGGACACCGATAATGTAATCGAAGCGCCGTATTTACTGACTGACGAGAGCGGAGCGTTGATAAATGAGAATGAAACTTTAGAAAGCGCTCGTTCAAATGTGGAGATTACAAATACGATTTATGATACGGCGACTCTTCCTGTCAGGATAGAACTTTCAGAAGAGCTTCGTGGAGCTTATATATTAAAGGCAAATTCTTCAACCGTAACACCTGCGACAGTTACGGTGGGGGTAAAAGAAGGCGTAAGCGTCGAAAGCGTTGCGGCGCGTATTAATAAACCGGACGTCGGTGATGGTGATGAATATGCGCTTGTTGCCGTGCCCGGAGTATATATACCGCCGGAAAACCGAATGGTAAAGGCAAAGGCGGATATCGCGAGAAAGGAATCTATACAGCTGGAACTTCCGGTTCGCTTGGATAATGTTCCCGATGGACTTAGTGCTTCGGCTGAAGGAAATGTCGTAATCATTGTATCGGGCGAGGCGGGTATGGTCAATAATGAAACTGTGACGGCATCTGTGGATTTGGCGGGACTGTCAAAAGGAACACACACGCTTCCCGTAGTGATTTCGGGAGAAAATGTGAGCGCCGAAGGATACTATACAGTTAATGTTAACATAGAATAAACGACTTTCTCTCAAACTTAGATTTTGTGAAAGGATTAAACGGTGATAAAATGAGTGATAAATTAGTCAGAGGAAACAGCATGGACGGCGCAATAAGAGTGTTTGCGGCGGTGACTACGGATCTTGTGAACGAAGCGCACAGAATCCACGGGACATATCCCGTTGCGACAGCGGCGCTCGGAAGACTTCTTACAGGCGCTGCCATTATGGGCGCGGCAGGACTCAAGAGCGAAACGGACAGCATAACGCTTCAGATAAAGGGCGAAGGCGAAATAAAGGACCTTGTTGCAGTTTCTGATTGTATGAGCCATGTGCGCGGGTATATCTCGAATCCGTATATCGACAGACCGCTAAATAAAAACGGCAAGCTCGATGTTGGCGGCGCGATTGGCGGAGGATACCTGAGTGTAGCGCGTGATCTGGGGCTCAAGGAGCCGTATATAGGGCAAATACCGCTCACAACAGGAGAAATTGCGGAGGATTTGACATATTATTTTGCCAAAAGTGAGCAAATCCCGACTTCCATTGCTCTCGGCGTGCTTGTGGATACAGACAACAGTGTAATAGCGGCCGGAGGATTTATGGTGCAGCTTATGCCTGAAGCAACTGAGGAGATGGCGGAAAGCTTAGAGGAAATACTGAGAGCCGCGCCTCCTGTCACATCTATGATTCAGGAGGGAATGACTGCGGAGGATATACTTTTCCGCGTCACAGAAGGATTCCCTATGTTATGTGAGAATAAATCCATTACTCCCGAATACAGATGCACCTGCTCCAAGGAAAGAATGGAAAGAGCGCTTGTATCTATCGGCAAGGAGGAATTGCAGGGTATTATAGACGAACAGGGCGAGGCGGAATTAACATGTCGTTTCTGTGATAACAAGTATCTGTTTAACAAACAGGATCTTCTGGAGCTTTTAGAGCAGGCAAAAGGCTGAAATGCAAGAAAGAATTTAAAATCTTAGCAAAAAATGCTTGACAACATGAAATAAAATCTGTATAATAGATGAGGTGTCTAACGTGATAAATCACGTTATAAAAATTTAAATAGTATTCAAGACGGTCAATCGGGACCGGAGATAAGCAGAGGAGGTGCTGTAACAATGAAAATGACTTTTCAGCCGAAAAAGCGTCAGAGAGCTAAGGAACACGGCTTCAGAAAGAGAATGTCTACAAAATCAGGTAGAAAGATTTTATCACGCAGAAGACAGAGAGGCAGAAAGAAGCTGTCTGCATAATATATGAAAGGCTTGGGCAGGAAGTGAGGAGGAAATCTTTGCTTGCTGTCCTTTTTTCTATAGTATGATGAGGTTTCAGAATGAAAAACACTCAGAGTTTAAAGCTCAATAAGGATTTCAGGCGCGTATATAAAAGCGACAGTTTCGTTGGCGGATATACGGTTGTATATGTTAAAAGAAACAGATATCCGTTCAACAGACTCGGACTCACAGCCGGTAAGACTATTGGAAAGGCGGTAGTAAGAAACCGCTTAAAACGTCTTATGCGTGAAAGCTACCGGCTAATGGAGGATGATATAAAAAGCGGGTACGATTTTATAATAGTCGCGCGTGGAAGAGCGGTAGGGAAAACGCTCGATCAGATAAGGAAAGACATAGATTACGCTATGACAAAACTGGAATTGAAGCGTTAATCTGACAGTTTCCGCACAGTTATTTATATAATAAGGAAATAAAATGAAAAAAATTCTAATCGCAATGATTGATTTTTACAGACACCACATTTCACCGTATAAGGGAGGAAGCTGCTGCCGCTTTGTTCCGACCTGTTCACAGTACGCAAGAGAGGCGATTCTGAAATACGGTGCCCTGTACGGGACATACCTTGCAATAAGACGGCTACTCAGATGCCACCCTCTGCATGAGGGAGGATATGACCCTGTACCGGACAAATATAAAGGCAGCGGAGAGGAACAGTAAGACGTATGTTTAAGTATCTTATAACCATGCCGATGGGCTTTATCATAGAGCAAATCTATAATCTTGTAGCAAACTACGGTATTGCGATAATAATATTCACGGTTATTATCAAGATGATATTGATTCCGCTTAATATAAAGTCGCAGAAGGCTATGAAAAAACAGCAGAAGATACAGCCTGTTATTGCGGAGCTTCAGCAGAAGTATGCTAACGACCAGGAAAAGCTTCAGCGTGAAATGATGAAGATTTATAAGGATAATAACATAAGCATGATGGGGGGCTGTCTCCCGATGCTTATCCAGTTCCCTATTCTTATCGGTCTGTATCAGGTTATCCAGAAGCCTTTGACGTATCTGCTCCATGTTAACTGGGGAGATTTGGAGGATATGGCAAATCCGCTTGTAACTGAGGTGTTGAGACTTCGTGACGGAATGATAAATCTCGGCTACAATCTTGGAAACTACGCTCAGGCAAACGCGAATATGATTGTTAAGTCAGCTCAGATTCAGCTTTCAAAATGGGCTGAAACTATAGGCGCAAGCGGAAGCGCGCTTGAAGGTGTTACAGGCGGAACACATCCGTGGATAATAAATTTTAATTTCTTCGGAATGGATCTTTCAAATGCTCCGTCAGCGGCATTTTCGAGAATTATGGCGCTTGATTTTTCACAGTGGAGTATTATTGCACTGCTTATAATTCCGATTCTGGCGATTACTGCAACTGTAGTTTCACAGAAGCTTATGCAGGCTCAGTCGGGACAGAATAAGTCATCAGGAAATGATCAGGCTGCTCAGATGACAAAATCAATGAACTTTATGATGCCTGTCATGACAGGATTTTTCACACTCACTTTGCCGGCAGGTCTCGGACTTTACTGGATAATCAGCTCAGTAGTACAGATTGCACAGCAGCTGGCGTTAAATTATTATTTTGAAAAGAAAGGGGAAGATGTCGTTGTCACAATTCCTGAAAAAAAACAAATACACGGAAAAAAGCGGAAAAAATAAGGAAGCTGCAATAGAAGCAGCTTTAAAAGAGCTTAATGTATCGCGCGAAGAGGTTGAAATTGAAGTTCTCGATGAAGGCTCAAAGGGATTTTTAGGTATAGGCGCAAGAGACGCACGCGTTAAAGTGACTTTAAAGAATGATACAGTAAGCGATGCTGTAGGCGAAACTACAGAAGATAAAAAGCCGCGTCCGGTGGTTAAGTCAGAAAGAGTTAAAAAACAGCCGTCCCAAAACGGTATAGAAGAGGATGCGAAAAAGTTCCTCGCTGATATATTTGAAGCTATGAATCTCGGAGTTGATATTGATGTAACATTAGACGAGCAGTCATTGACGATTAATCTCTCGGGTGAGAACATGGGTATAATTATAGGTAAAAGAGGAGATACCCTTGACAGCCTGCAATATCTGACGTCACTTGTTGTTAATCAGCGTTCACAGGATTATATCAAGGTTTCAATTGATACGGAAAATTATCGTGAAAAGCGTTCAGACACACTTCTGGCTCTTTCAAAACGTCTTGAGGAAAAGGTTACGAGAACAGGAAAGAAATTCACTCTTGAGCCGATGAATCCGTATGAAAGACGTATAATCCATTCCAATCTTCAGAACAGCGAAACGGTAACAACGTATTCTATAGGTCAGGAGCCATATAGAAAGGTTGTAATTGCGCCGAAGAACGCAAAGTACAAGAAGGACGGTTATAGAAAGAGAAATCAAAGATCGCCGAGAAAGGAAAAAACCGACGAGGAAAAGCTCGAACCGGGTTACGCAACAACGTACAAAGCGGATTTCAAGCCTCAGCAGCATAAAGCTGAATATAAGAATTTTGAGGATTATCTTGCAGCTCACCAGAGCGACGATACTGAAGAATAACGTGAAAAATGAGCGGCGCATATCACCCTTTTTCGGAACCCCATGTATCCACATACATCAGCGTTCCTCAAAATGGCAATCTGCTTGCTTCTTTTCCACGTTATAATATGTGCCGTAAGACGGCAAAATGAAGAATAATATGTGAAATGAGATGTGTCAAAACATAAATTTTGATACATCTCATTTTAATTATAAAGATAAATTGACAAAGATTGACTGTAGAGGTATAATTAAAGAAAAAGCATCGCGGAGATGAAGAAAATGAAAGTTGAATTAAGATATTTAGAACGTCTGTCGGAGCTTTATCCGACAATAGACAGCGCCGCAACAGAAATAATAAATTTACAGTCAATACTCAATCTGCCGAAAGGAACAGAGCATTTTCTTTCCGACCTGCACGGCGAATATGCCGCGTTTTCTCATGTGTTAAGAAACGGTTCGGGAGCAGTAAGGAAAAAAATAGACGATGTTTTCGGTCATACGCTGAGCCGGAAGGACAAGAGAGAACTCGCGTCACTTATATACTATCCGTCACAGAAAATGGACTATATGAAAAGTCTTGACGCGGATACGGAAAACTGGTACAGGATAATGCTATACCGGCTTATTGAAATATGTAAGGTCGTTTCATCAAAATATACGCGTTCAAAGGTAAGAAAGGCACTGCCTGATGAATACGCGTATATAATTGAAGAGCTTATAACTGAAAAACCTGAGGTTCTTAACAGAGGTGCGTATTTTGACACTATAGTTGATACTATTCTCGAGGTTGGCAGCGCGGAAAAATTCATTTTCGCAATGGCTGAACTGATACAGCGTCTGGTTGTAGACCATCTGCATATTCTCGGCGATATATACGACCGTGGCAGCGGCGCGCATAATATAATGGACAAGCTTTGCAATTATCATTCGCTGGATATCCAATGGGGAAATCATGATGTTATGTGGATGGGCAGCGCGGCGGGAAATACGGCGTGTATAGCCAATATAATACGCAATAGTCTGCGATACGGTAATATTGACGTTCTTGAGGACGGATACGGTATAAATATGATACCGCTTGCAACATTTGCGATGAGTACTTATGATGATGACGACTGTTCATGCTTCACAATCAAACGGGTCGGTAAACGCGCGGGTGACGCGGCGGATAACGACCTGGAAATGAAAATGCACAAGGCAATTACGATAATCCAGTTTAAGCTTGAAGGACAGCTTATATCAAAATATCCTGATTTCAATATGGATGACAGAAAGCTTCTGCATAAGATTGATTTTGATAATGGAACGGTGGAAATTGACGGTAAGGTTTATCCTATGCGCGATATGAATTTCCCGACGATTGACCGCGAAAATCCGTATGAACTGAGCGAGCGTGAAAAAGAGGTTATGGAAAAGCTCAGAACCGCGTTCATAAGATGCCAGAAGCTGCAGCGTCACACGGAGCTTCTGATGAAAAAGGGCAGCCTGTATAAGGTGTATAACGGTAATCTTCTGTTTCATGGCTGCGTGCCTCTTAATAAAGACGGAAGCTTCCGTGAGGTAAAGATTGACGGAAAAATGTACAGCGGAGTAAAGCTTTATAATGCATTTGAATCAAACGTGCGAAAAGCCTTGAGGTCGCTTGACCGCCGTGACCGCATAAGCGGCGGGGATATCTTGTGGTATCTCTGGAACGGTCCCGACTCGCCTCTTTTCGGACGTGATAAAATGACTACTTTTGAACGTTATTTCATTGAGGATAAAGAAACCCACAAGGAGGGTAAAAACGCTTATTATACATTTATTGAGAACGAAGAGATTGCAAATAAAATTCTCCGTGAGTTTGGTCTGGACGAAACGGGACATATAATAAACGGTCATGTTCCGGTGCATCAGAGCGAGGGTGAAAATCCTCTCAAATGCGGCGGAAAGGTGATTATGATTGACGGCGGTTATTCCGAGGCATATCATAAACTGACGGGTATAGCCGGATATACTCTTACATATAACTCCTACGGACTTACTCTTACAGCCCACGAGCCTTTTGAATCGGCTGAACAGGTTTTTATGAACGATAAAGACATTGTTTCAAATCAGGTTGCCGTACGGCAGACGGCTAACCGTATGCTTGTGGGTGATACGGACAGCGGAAAGAGATTGATGGAAAGTATAGCGGAATTAAAAGAGCTTATCAAGGCTTACAGACATGGCACGATAAGCGAGAGAGTGCAATGACGGGCTGCCCGATTTAGCGCAGAACGCTACACTACGGGGCTGTGACAAAATGATTTTTAAATAGAAAAATGCACAAAAAAGCCCCATATAAATGACGAAAAACTTTTGAAATCAAGCCTTAAAAGCCTGATTTCAAGAGTTTTATTTATGCAGCTTTTTATTGCGGAGCTGTTTTGTCACAGCCCCATTCTGCATCTAAATCGAATCAGCCCATCAAGGCTGTTTGTTAATGATACAACAGCCTTATTTCTTTCCCAGTACCATCACTGACAATGGCGGGATTTTTCGTATTATAAACCTTGAAATAACATACGGAAGCGTTATTCCTATAACAAGCACCGCCGCGCAGCACACGGGCGCGGGGAACGATGAATAGGAAAGGAGTATTCCCATCGAGCCTGAAACGAGAAACGGCGCGTGCATGAGGTATATATCGTATGAGTACAGACCTGTTTCTTTAAACAGTTTTGATTCCGGCTTTGATGAAATGTATTCCGAAAGCGTGCATACAAGGCTGATTCCCGAAACGGACGAAACACTTCGTATTATGTATAGTATTGCCTTCAGTGCGCCGCCGGGCATACCTGTTACATAAAAATAACTGTATATGCAATTTGATGTGATAAATACCGCAATGGCGGCGGCTATGGAAAGAGGCGATTTCAGAGTAATCTGCTTTTTTTCTGTGTACATAACTCTTGCAAGCGAGAAAAACAGCAGGTCGCTTGCGGTATAGTCCAGTATGCCGTAGTAATGCACGAACGCCTTTGAAACGTAGAGTATAAGCAGCAGAATAAGCGTTGGTTTTGATTTCATCAGCTTTGGAAAAAGTATGTTTATCAAAAATACAATAAATAGTGAAAACACAAACCACAAATGCTGGTCTATGTGTTCGTTATATGTAATTATCTGAAAAACTGCTTCCTTTACAGGCGTCGCGGCATATCCTCCGCCTTTAAGAACTGATGCGAGAATGTTGATTTTGAGAGCAGAATTTATAAACACGTACGCGAATACTGAAAATGTAAGATATGGAAGCATAAGATATTCCAGCTTACCCAGTATAAATTTTACTTTATTATTATAGCGTTCAAGTCCTTTTTCAAAGAGCCAGCCGGACAAAAAGAAAAAAAGCGGCATATGGAAATTGTATATAAATATCCATAAAAAGCCCGCAAAGCTACTGTTTTCGCGTATCTGCGGCACAAGCGTATGCGCGAAAACAACTAAAATAATACCTATCCCCTTGGCTATATCGATATAGTCAAGCCGCTTTTGGTTCGTCATTTTGGTAATGCCCCCTTAAACTAACTGAAATAATTATATAATGAGTGTCATAATATTGTCAAGTCTTGTTATTTGATTTGCAATAATAAATCTGCTATAATTAGCATATATGTTATGCTCTATATATTATGATAGGTGAGAAAGGTGATGTCATGCGGATTTTGATGATAAATAAGTATCTGTGGCCGAAAGGCGGAGCGGAGACATATGTTTTAAAGCTGGGGAATCACCTTGCCTCTCTCGGACATGAGGTGGAATATTTCGGCATGGCGGACGAGAGAAACGTTGTCGGAAACATAGCCGGTATATATGCCGACAACATTGACTTCCATAAAGCCTCAATAGAGCATCTGACATATCCGTTCAGAGTAATATATTCGCACTCCGCAGAGAAGAAAATTCATGCGGTGCTCGAAGCATTCAAGCCGGATATAGTGCATCTGAATAATTTTAACTATCAGCTTACGCCGTCGATAATATACGAAATAAAAAAATATAACATTCCTATTGTGTATACGGCGCATGACGTGCAGCTGGTCTGCCCTAACCATAAACTCAGAAATGAGCATACAGAGGGGCTATGCCGCAAATGCTACGGCGGTAAATATATGAACTGTGTAAAAAACAACTGTATTCATTCCTCCAAAATCCGGAGTATTCTCGGTGCGGCGGAAGCGTGGTTTTATAGGAAACTTCATGCATATTCCCTTATTGATGAGGTTATATGTCCGTCAAAATTCATGGAAATGGAAATAGAACACAACATTGACATTGAGGGAAAGACAAAAACGCTGTATAATTTCATTGAGGAGATAGAACCGGAAGGAAAAGAGCGCGAGAATTATGTGCTGTACTTCGGAAGATACAGTGAGGAAAAAGGCATACGTACGCTTATAAAAGCTGCTAAGGCGCTTCCTAAGATTCAGTTTGTTTTCGCAGGCGCCGGAGATATGGAGAATGAAATTAACAAGGTGGAAAATATCCGCAACATGGGCTTTAAATCAGGTAATGAGCTTCATGATATTATAGAAAAGGCGGCATTTACCGTACTTCCGTCCGAGTGGTCGGAAAATTGTCCGTTCACTGTCATGGAATCTCAGACACTCCTCACCCCTGTGTTAGGCGCGCGGATAGGAGGCATACCCGAGCTCATAGATGAGGGTGTTACCGGTATGCTTTTTGAAAGCGGAAACGCCGAAGAGCTTACGGAAAAGATTGAATATTTATATAATAATAGAGAACTTTGCCGTGAAATGAGCAAAAACTGCGCTTCGATTTCGTATGATACGGTTTCTGCTTATGCCGAAAGGATACTGAAGATATACTCAAATCATATAAAGGAATGATAAAATGAAAATCGCAATGATTGGTCACAAGCGCATTCCATCGCGTGAGGGCGGCGTGGAGGTTGTTGTCGAGTCGCTTGCTGTAAGGATGGCTGATATGGGACATTCTGTGACCGCGTACAACCGCCGCGGAAAGCATGTATCCGGTGGAAAAAGCGTCAAGACAAAAGAATACAAGGGAATCAGAATAAAAAACGTGCCGACCTTTGAAAACGGTAAGCTGAATGCTGTTGTCTATTCAGCTATAGCAACGTTTCTGGCGATTTTCGGAAGATATGATGTTATTCATTTTCATGCCGAAGGTCCGTGCTCAATGCTTTGGCTGCCTCATTTTCTCGGCATACATACTGTTGCGACCATACATGGTCTTGATTGGCGCAGAGCAAAATGGGGAGGCTTTGCAACAAAATTCCTGAAATTTGGTGAAAAGACGGCGGCAAAATACGCCGATAAGATTATTGTCCTTTCCGAGGGGACAAAAGATTACTTTAAAGAAACATACGGGCGGGAAACTGTATTTCTTCCTAACGGCGTTGATATACATGAGTATTTGCCGCCTGAAATAATAAATGAAAAATACGGTCTTCAAAAGGATAAATACATTCTGTTTCTGGCGCGTATAGTACCGGAAAAAGGGCTGCATTATCTCATAGAGGCATTTTCAGAAACAGATACAGATATAAAGCTTGTTGTTGCAGGCGGAGCGAGCCATACTGCCGGATATGAAGAGGAAATCAGGAAAATGGCGGCTTCGGATAATCGTATCATATTCACAGGCTTTGTGGAGGGAGACGAGTTATGGGAGTTATACCATAATTGCCGGCTTTATGTTTTGCCGAGCGATGTAGAGGGTATGCCGCTCACACTCCTCGAAGCGATGGGCTGTGGCTGTGACTGCCTTGTGAGCGATATAGAAACAGTAAAAAGTGTTGAAAACGGTTACGGACATACGTTTAAAAGCGGAGATGTCCGGGATCTTAAAGAGAAATTAACAGAAATATTGAATTCCTCTGTGAAAGATAAAACAGAGCAGATTAAATATATAAGAGAAAATTACAGTTGGGATAATGTTACCGGTAAAACTGTTGAAATATATAAGGAATGATTGAATTGAAGAAGCGAATATCGCTTTATATGCGGAGTGTTCTGTCACTTTTGCGTATAGCGTTTATTAAAATATTTAACATACGTGCCTTTTCATCTTCCGCGTTTGAGGACTTTTCCTTGTCTACGAGAATTTTTGTTTTCGATAAAGGACAAATGCGGTTAAAACGACGGATACACACAAGAAGTAATGTCGTTTTTGAAGCTGACGGAGGAGTTCTGGAGATTGGAGAAGGATGCTTTTTTAACAACGGCTGTATGGTCGTTGCCAAAGAACATGTGAAAATAGGAAATTATACATCCTTTGGACCAAATGTTCTTGTGTATGACCATGACCATAGAATAGACTCTGACGCTCTTATTCATGACAGCGGCTTTGATACTGCTCCGGTAGTGATAGGCGACAACGTATGGATTGGAGCGAACACTGTAATTTTGCGCGGTACTGTGCTTGGAAATGGCTGTGTTGTCGGAGCGGGAAGTGTCGTTAAGGGCACCTATCCTCCGGATACGGTAATTATTCAGAAGCGCAGTGAGATCTTGCGCGATCGTGTTAGTAATTTTGAGAAGGATGTGGACAACGCTTATGGATAATGAAACAGAAAAACGCAGAATAGTTCTGCAAATTGTCTACATATTCATATTTGCCGCGGCTGCAATGGGTGATATGCCCGCATTCACGATGGGTATTGCGCGAATGATGAAAGGTATAAGTTTGCTTATCGTGGTAATCGGGGCTACTATGCTTTTTGTTTCCGGCGATTTGAGAAGAGTAAGAACAGGCGCGAACTTTGTTTTCGTCTACGCTTTTATTCTTGTAGGTATAATCGTGTGGTCGATATTCTTGTGGATAATTAATCTCGAAACAGTTGATTTTATTATTCGCGGCGCGACGAAGTTCATGTACCAGTTTATGGTACTTATGATAATATTTGCAGGCACATATATATTCGGTGAACGAGCAATATATACTACATTTTACGGACTTGCTCTTGCAAACACAATAATGCTTGTGATGAATGTCGGAATATACGGGCCTGTGGAGAGTTTCAACTCCATACTGGCAATGTTTCAGGGCACAGATGCTCAGACAGGATTCAGCCGAGCGATGGAAATTCATGATATAACCTTTACTTACGGGTTTTTCATAATATATTTCCTATTCTTTGCCCAGCATACAAAGGAAAGAGTATTTGATATAATTGTATCGGTATTCTACTTCATACTCGGCTGGAAGCGTATCGCGTTAGCTGCGCTGCCCGTCACAATATTTTTTGCGCTCGTAATGGGAAGGATGCAGACCAAAACAAGGGTAAGGCTCATGCATTTTTTGGCGTGGGTATTAGTTGCTGCGGCATTCACTTATGTTGTCATAACCAGAGTAGGTCTTTTTGAAGCGCTAACTCAGCGTTATGATATAGATACAATGGGAAGAAACGAAGTATACAGATATATTGAAAAATACTATAGAATCAGTCTCGGATTCCTCGGGTACGGATTTGAGTACACAACGGTAATTCTGCAGCGGATATCCGCGGCTAATCCGGAAGCGCATATAGGAGTTCTGGCGCTTCATAACGATATTCTGACGATATATATTGAGCTTGGATTTGTAGGATTCTGGGCATGGATGCTCTATACATGGATATTCCAGTTGAGATGGATGCTTAATCACTGGGGAGAAAAGGTAGCAATGCTGTTTTTCTTCTGTGAGTTATACGTGTTTATAACTTATATGACAGATAATACTCTGTATTATTTCTACACCAGTCTTGTGCTAAGGCTTATGCCTATGGCTTATGCTTTTCACGAAACCACGGAACAGGATATACGGCTATGGCCGTGGGTGAGAGCGCAAAAAGGCTTTAAAACAGGCTGAGATTATAGACTGATATCACTGAAAAACATTGCAAAAATTCAGTAAGTGATATAAATATTACGGGAGATGGTTAACGTTTTCCCGATAACGTCTTATTCGCTCACGATAAGAACGTTAGCACTATTTTATATAATTGTGGGCAGAAAGGCTATGGGAGATAGGACATGAAAAAGGAAAGGGAATGGTTTCGTCGTTTTTTCAGGCGAAGCGAGGAAAAGTTTACCAGTGTGGACTTACGGGATGCGAATATTTTTAAAAAAGCATACTGTGCTATCGCAAGCAATATAAAGACCATAATATTTCTGATGTGCATTTTTATAATTGCTTGTACAGTTGTTATGTATTTTGGTCGCCGAGACTCAAAGAGTATTGTGCTTTCTCTGAATTATGAACAGGCATCCAAGGGACAGAACCCGAATCTGACTCGTTATAATATCTATGAACTGAAATCCGAGGAGGTTATGCAGAAGGCTCTCGCATATGCGGGCTTGCAGGATGTGCTTACGCCGTCTGAGCTTTCAGAAAACATAGATATAGCAGAAAATAACAGCGGAAAGGTTATTGACCCTCTGGATGAAAATACATACTATATATCGACGAGCTATACTATTAAATACAGAAGAAACAGAGAAATCAAGAATATCTCAACCGATGATATGGTAGCGCTGATATGTAAAGCGTATAATGATGTATTCCATGAGGAATATGTCGGAACAACATCTGTATTGCAGTATGACCTTGGTGATATAGACGGTATGGAGTATATCGAGATTGCAAGGTTGTTCAATAATAAGGCGGATCAGATGATACGATATATTGAGCAGAGAATACAGGAAAATGCAACGTACCGTTCTAACCTTACAGGACAGAGTTTCCAGACAATAAGAAGAATGCTTCAGAATGTTGAGGCGTACAGTATAAAGAAATATTACTCGTTTGCTCTTGAATCAGGGCTTTCAAGAAACAGGGACCATTATATAAGAACTCTGAATTATCATAATGAAGATGTGCTTGGTATCAAATATCAGAAGTTTATGATTGACTATAACATCAGAAAAGAGACAGTGCAGAATTATGACAGCGCTATGATAGGTACAGTCATGGTTCCTTCGGTAAATGAGCGTAATGAATATTATATGTCAAGGACAAATATAGGTACCGACTATCTTACACGTGACGCGGATTTCAGCTTGCAACAGGGCAGCCTTGTTGAGCGTGATATTCTTGAAAACAATGATATTATTGCAAAGGTTTCAGCGTCTAATGTGGAGGAAAGCGAGTATCAGAAGGCGGAAGAACTTATAGTCAATGTCGATAATGAGCTTAAAAATGTGGCAAATATAGCAGATACGACGGATAAGGATTATATAAAGCATACAACAAAGGATTACCTGACTTTCTCTGATTATGAGAATTCTGACGGGGCAATGTTTGTTCTCCAGTCTGTAATAGGATTATCCATAGTATTCTTCATTATCCTATGTTTTACATACTATTTTGTAGATGGATATATCAGGAGAAAGGAGGATAAGACAGATGAGTAAATTTAATCTTCTTGGATATCTGAGCAAATGGAAGTATCTTATTTTCATTGTCTGCGTGCTTGGAGCGTTCCTTGTTTACAAGTATGCTATGTACAATCAGGAATACACTGCAAGAACGGTAATCAGCTATACGAGTCAGGAAGCGGCAGACGGAAAAGCACCGAGCGGAGACAAGCTGGATGTTTCGGAAATTTACTCTGCCGCGGTTATAACGAATGTGCTTGAGGATTTGAATCTTAATATAGGAGCGGATGCAATCCGCTCAAACTGTCGTGTGGAATCTATCACTCCTCCTGATGAAGAAGTCAGAAAAGAAGCGATTCTGGAACAGGGTGAGGAATATGAATATTTTCCGACAGATTATATTGTTTCATTCTCTGTTGGCAGCGAATACGGACAGGATTTTGCGCGTACAGTTCTGGACTCAATTATCAAGAATTATTTCGCAACATACGGCGAAAAGTATATAAACCAGCAGACACTGCCCAATAACAGTGTGCGCGGTACTGACGGACAGTATGATTATATAGAGCGCGCAGAAATTCTGGATGCATGGGTAACTAATATCCATGACTATCTTGCGGCGAAAAAGGAAACTCAGCCTGATTACAGAAGTGCGGCTACGGGATACTCCTTTACTGACCTGTATGAAATATACGATTCATATATGAATTACGATTTGCCGCAGATATATTCTCTTATCCTTGAACAGGAGGTTACAGAGGACAGAGATACGCTCATAAAGAAATATCAGAGCGATATCAGCATATATGAGCTTGATTTGCAGAATATGCAGACAAGACTGGATAATATGGCTGACCTTATTCAGAAATATTCAGATAAAAATAAGGAGGGCGCTGAATATCACTACGGAACCGGTGCCGAGGAAGGCAGTACATCAAGTGATTATATATTGAAAGATGTATATGAGGAAAGAAGAGAAGAGGTTCAGATTGCAAGTCAAACAACATATGACTCGTTAATAAACGAATATGTATATCTTGAAGCCGACAAGCAGAAGCTTCAGGTGGATCTTGATCATAAGCGCCGTATTCTGAATGTGTTCATAGACGGTGTTGAATCTGAGGATAAGAGCAATACCGGAACAATAGAGGAAGACCTTGATACACTGTCAAAGACTCTTGACGATATGTATGCAATCGTATCTGATACTGTTGATGAATACAATCAGTATGTGGGAGCATATAATGTTTCTACGCTTGCAAGTATCAGCACCACCGAGAAAATCAATGTAAAGATGTACATCTTCCTTGCGGTTATAATATTCTTCTTCGGAGGATGTATCGGAGCTATTATACTTGGACGTTCAAAGGAATTCCTTGATTATATTATGTACACCGACCGAAAGACAGGACTTCCGAACAGAGCTATGTGTGATATTGAGATTGAGAAATATGCGTCAGAGAAGCTCAAGGATTCGTTCGTATTTGCGCTTATCAAGATTGATAACCTGAAGTACGTAAACGAAAAGGGCGGCAGAGAAGCCGGAGACTCATTGCTCAAGGCATTCGGTAAGATATTGAAACGCGCAGCGTCAAGCTACGGTTTCGCCGGATACAACGGAAGCGACCAGTTCATCGGTATGTTTGAGGAATGTACGCTTGAAAGAGCAAACGATTTCAAGTCATATCTTGAAGAGCTTGTGCGCTATCATAACGTACAGTCACCAAGCTCCAATATTCAGCTGAGTGTATTTGTTTCCGAGACGAATGACGAGGAGGTTTACGATATAAGAAAGCTGATGGGAGCAACATTCCGCAAAGCTGCGGTATCAAATATCCGTGACACAAAGCCAAAGACAGGCGATGCAGATGGAAAAAAGAATGATAATGCTTCTCAGGAAGCACCGAAAAGATAACAGACAGGAGGGTATGAATAATGGCTGATAATGAGAATATGGGGCATTATGAGGAACAGGTATTTGAGGAAATAACAGAAGATACTGAAGATATTTCTGAAGACAATGAAGAGATTTCCGAAGATGAAGATACTGAAGAAATACCTGAAATAAAATATAAAAAGAAAAAAAGTAAAGTGTGGATACCTGTCATCTTTGTTATACTACTGCTTATCGGTTTCGGAACTGTAATGACTATGTATCAGAATACACAGCTTGAAAAATGCTTTTATCAGATACAGTCAAATAAGGTTGTTGACAATATGAGAATTGTCGCTATTTCTGATTTGCACTTAAAAGAATTCGGAGAGAACAACGAAAGGCTGGTGACTGAGATAAAAAATCTCAGTCCCGACATCATTGCCGTAGTCGGCGATATGAATATGGAAAGTGACCCGGATAATTATACAGTGGTAATAAACTTAGTGCAGAATCTTAACAAAGTTGCTCCTGTTTATTACAGTCTCGGCAACCATGAAATAGACGCGATGCTTTTCAAGAGTTCAAATATTTATAAAGATATAAAAACGGTAGGCATCAATATTTTCAATAATGAGATGGAAACGCTGAATGTCAACGGAAATATTGTTGATGTTATAGGGCTTACGCAAAATCCTGAGCAATATTATGAATACGGACAGAAGTTCTTCGACAAGGTTATGAATGAGAATCCATCTAACTTCAAGCTTGTGCTTACGCATTATCCGGAGAATTTCCAGGGTGTTCTTGATGACTATTATATAGACCTCGCCCTTTCCGGTCACGCACACGGCGGACAGGTAAGACTTCCTGTTATTGGAGGACTGTATTCGGCGGATCAGGGGATTTTGCCTGAGCTTTGCGACGGTGAGCATGATATAGGCAACAGTAAACTGATTATTAGCCGCGGACTTGGCAAGTCAGGTCTTGTGCCGAGAATAAATAATAAACCTGAGATAACAGTAGTAGATGTAGGCTGGTATTAATAAGAGAGTGAGATAAAATGATAGCGCAAGAGACGAACAGACCCAAAGTAAAAAAATCAACAATAACATCAGAGGACTTGCATAAACCTGTGTATGAGTTTGTGAAGCGTATTTTTGACGCGATTTGTTCCTGTCTCGCACTTGTAGTGTTATCTCCGGTTTTCCTTATAACGGCGATAGCCGTAAAAGCCGAAGACGGAGGAAGCGTGTTCTACTCACAGGACAGAGTGGGTCAGGACAATGAAATATTTCGGATGTATAAGTTTCGAAGCATGTGCCCGAATGCCGAAGAGCTTCAGCAGGAATTAATGAAGTACAATGAAATGGACGGACCGGTATTTAAAATAAAAAAAGACCCTCGCATAACAAAGGTGGGTAAATTTATACGGAAATACAGTATAGACGAATTGCCTCAGCTTGTGAATATCTTGAAAGGCGATATGTCGATTGTAGGTCCGCGTCCGCCGCTTCCCGGTGAGGTGGAGCAATATAACGAGTATCAGGCACAGCGTTTGCTAATAAAACCCGGACTCACCTGCTTCTGGCAGGCATACGGACGAAGTGACTTGTCATTTGTTGATTGGGTAGAAATGGATATGCGGTACATAAAACAAAGAAGCTTCCGGCTTGACGCGAAGCTGATAGTAAAAACCGTATTTTCGGTTTTGTTTAAAAGAGGAGCATATTAATAAATGGGGGTGTTGCGCTAAGCAACACCCCTTAGTTATTCTTCGTTCATTTTTCTTTTTAACAGCGAAAATGTTTCATCGCTTATAACGTGTTCAATTTTGCACGCGTCACGGTCTGCGGTTTCCTTGCTGACACCTATAGAAGTAAGGAATTTTGTTAGGATATTATGCCGTTCATAAATCTTTTCCGCAACGCTGTTACCGCTCTCTGTCAGTAAAATCATGCCGTTCGGATCAAATGTAATATATCCGTTATCCTTTAAAAGCCCCACCGCGCGGCTGACGCTTGGCTTAGACACTCCCATTTCATTTGCAATATCTATTGAACGAACGTATCCGAAACGGTTTTTCAGCACAAGCATTGTTTCAAGATACATCTCTCCTGACTCATGTAATTCCATTTTCCTGACTCCTCATCAATAATATTAATATTATTTTACCACAAATTTTAAAATATTTCAAGTGCGGAATGTATGTATTGACAAACTTAGTAAGCAATGATATAATTCATAGTGTATAGATAGGAAAACGGTATGTTAAAAAGGACTGAGTTATATGAAAATTTCTACAAAGGGAAGATATTCTCTGCGTCTTATGATTGACATAGCATTACATGGGGTTGATAGTAATGTTTCTATAAGGGATGTGTCCGAGCGTCAGAATATATCAACTAAATATCTGGAACAGCTTGTAAGTATGCTTGTGCGTGTAGGGTATTTAAAGAGTATACGCGGCGCGCAGGGCGGATATCGTCTTGCAAGAAAACCGTCAGAGTACACTGTAGGAGATATCCTCAGAATCACGGAGGGTTCTCTTGCACCTGTCGCATGTTTAGAGGACGAAGTGAATAATTGTCCGCGCGTCAGTGAGTGCCCCACGATAAATCTGTGGGAGGGGCTTTATAATGCCATTAATGATTATCTTGATAACGTTACTCTTGAAGACTTGATGAATGAAGAACTTAAGGGAAATGATTCGTTGGATTTCTGTATTTAAGAAACCAAATGCACACGTAGAGGAAGGGGGGTGTTGCGTTAAGCAACACTCCCTTTGGGGCTGAATGAATTTAGATGCAGAACGGACGAAACGAAGCATAATGCGGGAAATCCCGCATTATGCCTTGCCCGAAGTCGTACGTGGGTACGTCGAGTGGTGAGTTTCGTTCGTAATAGAAAGGCATAGAAACGAAGAATTTCGCAAAAT
>JAFLUB010000029.1 GCA_022509025.1 Oscillospiraceae bacterium
CAGTCATGGTGGTGATCACAGTCACAGTCACAGTCACAGCCGCAGTCAGGACGCGGTACTGACGGGTCTTCCTGACCGGCATCTAAGAACTCGCATCTCTCCGGCGGGAAGAATTCGTCAACAGGGAAATCTATACGCTCAAAGAGGTCACATGGATTATCGTCTGTTGCGCCTACACATTCCTTCTGCGGGATACAGAAGTCATACGACGGGATGAGCAGCTGAACGCGTCTTTCAAGCTTGATTATTGAGAATACTCCCAATGATACAAACACGTTCTTTGACTCGTTACCGAGGATAAAGCTGTCGTCAAATACTCTGCAAACCGATTCCGGCACTGACGCCAAATCAAAATCATCGTCACAGCAGCATAATCTCTTATCACGCACGTCTACCAACTTCGCTCCCAATGTAATCGGGTCTACCACCTCAACTACTGCATGTGGCATATTGGTCTTTTTCCAGAGCTGTGCGTCAAACGCATCCTCCTTATACTTCGACTCGAATATTTTCGCATTTCCCTCTGAGCCAAAGAGTATTACCTTCTTATCAAAGGTTGCAAGACCTTCTACCATTGTAGGACGTGTTGCGCCTGTGAATGCCGCAAGAGTTACTCTGAAGAAGTACTTTAAATCAACTGAGTAAAAACCGCGGTTAAACGGTACGGGTTCCACATCTGAAAATACCCAGATGACTTCAGCCTTTGTACATTTTACGTTTATAGCTCTGTCCACGACCTCTTGGCCGCAAGCGGTAAGATATACGCGTATGTTTTCCAAACAGTCCTTATCCCTGCAGCTATCATAAATTTTATCAGTATGTATGCAGACAGCTTCACGGAAATTCGTGTCGCAGGGGAAATCGTTTGCGCCGCCCACGCTGCAATTTCTGTTACAATCAGCCATTAAAAATCATTCCTTTCTATAACTTCGGGTTGTTCCCTTGCTATAGAATATGTTTTTCATAAAAAAGTGTGCATACAATTAAACCGAATTCACAATAAACATAGCGCCGACAGTAGATAAAATATTATCATTATTACAGGCTGATGAATGAGATATATCACAAGCGAATGTCTTCCGGGCCATTCGAGGAACGTAGTTGTTTTATGTTCAAGGAGCCTGAACAAATTTTTCTTTTCAAATATTCCACACACAAAGTAACCTGTTATGAAAAGGAGTATCCACGGAAGCACCGGGAAATAGTCACTGGAGGAAAAATCTGACGGCGGGAATCCCCAGAACGCAGTGAATAAATTTCCATACAATCCATGCGGCAGGCTTATAATCTCCCGTCCGGCGAATCCGATATATCCGCTGTTTATATTTCTGAGGAAAACAAACAGTAAAAAGCTTATAACCATTCCGATTACCGGATTGCATTTTTTTAGCAGTTTATGCGGTATAATCATTATAATCATACAAGAGCCCAACAAAGTCAGGATTCCGAAAACAACTCTGCTATCGGGAGAAAAAAACACCGTCATAGCAGTGACGAGTAATCCTGCGACAGAAACAATTATTCCCCTTTTCAATCTTTTACTGCTTATACGCCAGCAAAAGCCGGAAAGGAGTATAAATGTCCAACATATACTCTGCTGCCATATATACGCCGCATCCGACTTATACCAAGACCAGTTAAAACCTTCTATATAAACCAAATCCCACACGGCATGGTAAACTATCATACTTATTAATGCCGCGCCACGGATTAAATCAAGAACATAATATCTTTTCATATCTCTTATCATATATGATTAATCATACTTGCCAGATACCCTGCACCGAAACCGTTATCAATATTCACAACACTTACTCCGCTCGCACAGGAATTAAGCATTGACAGCAATGCTGACAGCCCGCCAAATGACGCGCCGTAGCCTATACTCGTTGGAACGGCAATAACAGGACAGTCTGCCAGACCGCCTATAACGCTTGCAAGCGCACCTTCCATACCTGCGATAGCTATAATTACCTTTGCCTTCATAATTTCTTCTGAATGCGCGAAAAGGCGGTGTATCCCTGCGACACCCACATCATATAGACGTATTACTCTGTTACCCAAAGCCTCGGCAGTAAGCGCGGCTTCTTCCGCGACAGGTATATCGCTTGTTCCACCTGTTGCTATAACAATCTCTGTTTCGGTATCAGGCTTCGGCATTTCACCCACTATTCCTATTCTGCATACTTCATAATATTTTAACGGCAGAGCTTTTTCTGCTTCGTTTGCCGCATCGCGGCTCATTCTTGTAATCAGAACGGTATTCTGACCTTTTTCAAGTAATTTTTTCGCTATATCCACAATCTGCTCAGAAGTCTTGCCCGCGCCGTATATCACTTCAGCCGCGCCCTGTCTTATACCGCGGTGATGGTCTAACTTCGCAAAGCCCAAATCCTCGAACGGCATTGTTTTAAATTTAAGCACGGCGTCATCAACGGAAAGTTTTCCGTCAGCTATCTGAGTCAGTAATTGTTTAAGCTCCTTTTGTTCCATATTAATCCTCCATTACGCTATCTTGTAGCGACACAAACTGTAACGTGGAAAAGGAGCAAGTAGATTGCCATTTTGAGGAACGCAGTCGTATACAGATACTTCAAGTTCCGAAAAAGGGTGAGATACACCGCTCATTTTTCACATTACAATCTCCTAAACTAAATCTTTATATTAATCCACTTACCTGCTTTAAAACGTATTGTGGCAAAGACATATCTTGAAAGCTGGTCGCCAAGCACGCCGAGCCATATACCGGCTATACCCCAGCCAAGTGTGTAGCCGCACAGATACGACACACCTGTTCGGATAATCGTTACGCTTATCATGGATGCGACAGCTGTATAGAGTGTATCGCCCGCGCCCCTGAGACAGCCCATATAAACCACCTGACGTATCTGGAACAGTACAACAAATATAATTATGTGCATAATTGTCACACCTATTGCGACGATATCCGCCTCCCTGAAAAACAATTCCATAAGGAGCTTTGCGCCGAAGAAATAAATCACAGCCAGCGAGACAGAAATAATACCGCCAATCATCTGGCAGGTTCGTCCGAATTCCTTAGCTCTTTCAGGCTTTCTTTCGCCCAGACTTCTGCCAATGAGCGCTACCGCTGCCGTCTGGAGTCCGTCTCCGAACGCGAATGACAGTCCCATTATATTCATTCCCACCTGATGCGCCGCCATAGCCGCATTTCCCTGTTTTGCCGCCATAATAGCTGTCATCATAAAACCTATACGCATGAGAATCTGTTCAAAGAAAACACTGTATCCGACTTTTACAATATTCTTAAACGCATTCCAGGATGGAATAATCTTCTCTTTTATTATGTACGGAATACTTACAAAAATATCCGGTTTCATGAGAGATATGATACTCATTATACACGATACAACCGTACCGAGTACAGTAGCGATTGCCGCACCCTTTATACCGAGTGCCGGGAAGCCGAGATGACCGTTAATAAGAAGATAATTGAAAACTATATTAAGAGTATTTGATGTGATATTGGTACGCATTGTTATCTTCGTGTTACCTGCGCCGCGCTGAGCTGAATTGATACCCATCTGGACACAGTTGAAAATCATACCGCCCATTATGATACGGTAATAGATTACGGCGCTGTCATGTGTTTCGGGTGATGAGCCGCACAAAGACATAATATACGGCGCGAGAGCGACAAATGCTATACTTAAAACTACAGCCAAAGCAATAATCAGAACCAAAGCAGTAACCAGGATATTATTCGCTTCTTTACGCTTACTCTCACCGAAGCGTCTCGCGACCAGAGCCGACAGCGATACATTAATCGCGAGAAAGACAGCCAGACCCATGAACTTAGGCTGGGTTGTAAGCCCGACTGCCGCGACAGCGTTTGAGCCTAATGAGCTTACCATCAGCGAATCTATAAGACCTGCAAATGCCACAAAGAACGATTCCACAATAGCCGGAACCGCCATGCTCATTGCTGTGCGTATAGTTTTCCTGTTATACCTTTTCACGTTAATCCATCCCTCTTCTGATAATATAACTCTTTTCATTTTCCTGATTTTCTTTTTTAAGTATATCACATCGGAAATTTTTTCACAACCTGTAAAATTAAAAATATCGGAATTATTGATTTATAATGTCGTATATGCTACAATGCATATAGCAAAGAAAGGTGATTATAGATGGAGCTGAAAATAATTGATAAGAATTTTTCGATATGCAAAGTAACCGACTTTTCCCAAACGGATTTGGGCGCTGAGTTCTGCTTTACAGCGAGGACAGATGAAGAATGCTCGCTTGTTTGTCCGGTGGAGAATGTTCCCTCAAACGTTACAACGCGTGACGATAATTGGAAAGCTTTACGGATACAGGGTGTGCTTGATTTTTCGCTTATAGGAATTTTATCGGGAATTTCTGCTGTGCTCGCGGAAAATAAAATAGGTATATTCGTCGTGTCCACGTATAATACCGATTATATACTGGTGAAGGAAAGTAATCTGGTCGCGGCGGTGGACACGCTCAAAGAAAACGGGTATACGGTTATAAGCTGAGAATAGAGAATGTGCTTGTTACAGAGAGACTATAGAGTTGGTGCAATATTGGAACAAAAAAAGAAAAAGTCCTGCTTTGATTTGTAATCAAAGCAGGGCTTTATTCATTTTCAGTTGTTTATGTTCTTTTCAATAGTTACAGTTTTTGTATCCTGATCCCAGCCAACTTTGCTGTTCATTCCCTCAGCAATCGCTCTTAAAGGAACAACTGTTCTGTCGCCGACAATCGTCGCAGGCACATCAAGTTCAACAGGCTCTTCATTTATAAACATTGTTTTGGAATCAGCCTGCATTGTTATACTTACATCGCTTACCGGGTCATACGAAATAATAGTTTTCGTTTCTCCATCCCATTCTACAACCGCACCAAGAGTTTCAAATATTGTGCGCATAGGGACAAGAGTGCGTCCTTCTTCGATATACGGAGCAACATCGGTAAACGTTACCTCTTTTCCATTTACAAGCACTTTTACTGTATCGTCTGCAAAAACTGAAGCGCTCAACGCTGCTGCAACCGTTATTGCTGATAAAACTATTGCAATTATCTTCTTCATTATATTACCTCCATAGTACATTATATTATAATTATAACATAGGTTAGTTATAATTTCAATAGCTAATTTTGCTTGACATGGAATACGTTAAGTGAAGCCGTGCGGGACTGATTCGATTTAGATGCAGAACGGACAAACCTCACCCGACGGCGTACAAGAGTACTCCGAATGGTGAGGTTTGTTCGTAGTTTAAAGGCTTTTAGTGTATATGACCTTTAAACGGTCTTCGTTAAATCGGGCAGTACCGATTAATATTCACATGCTGCAAGCAATATATCGTTATATGCCCAGTGTGACGGGAATACATCCTCAAACGGACAATCAATTGTTCCGGATAATTCCGCTGTCATTTTTCTTCCGAGAACGCGGTTAATCATAGCCACAGCCTCGGCGCGGGTTATCGGATTTTTAGGATAGAATAATCCGCCTTCATATCCGCTTATAATACCCATTTCATACAATGTGTTAATCTGATTTTTGCACCAGCCGAACTCGGCTATATCATAAAATGCATCCTCAGTTTCATCATCAGCATTTATACCGATAAATCTTGACACTATAGCGACAAATTCTGCTCTTGTCATTATATTTTCAGGACGGCATGATCCATCCTCATAACCGGACAGATATCCTCTGGAAACAGCGAAATTAATATAATTTCTGTACCATGCGTCTTCTCTCACATCCCGGAAAATGTCATTATATAATACGTTTGAGTCAAAGTCGCCATTTAGCACTGACAAAATCTTTGCAATCTCAGCGCGGGTGACAGTGTCATCAGGTCTGAACTTCATTATACCGCCATAGGAAGAACCGCTGATATACGGTTCACCGCTATCCTGTACCAGTCCGGGAGTTGTTGTGCCCGGTTCTGACGTTTCAGACGGATTTACATCCGTACCGGTTCCCGGCGTCTGAGTCGGCTCTACTGTCGGCTTCGGCGTAGCGTTTTCGCCGCCTAAAGGACCACCCGAATTACTGTCGTTCTTATTGCTGCCCTTCTTTTTAGGCGTAACTGTTATACTTACGTAATACGTACGCTCTACGCCATACTCATTCACAACAGTGTAAGCAACAGGCGTTTCCGCTGACTCTGTGAAATCAACCGGTCCGCGCGGTGAGTAATCCACTCCGTCAAATTCAACCACCGGTTCTATGTCTGTCAATAAAGAACCGTTCTTCAGAGTCAAAGTGATGTTATTCTCTTCAAATACCGTCTCAGTATCCTGAGTCTCCACTGCAAAGCCCGTGATAGACGGGTCATGACCAAGCTTAATTACATGGACAGTGTATACTATATCATCATCTCCCGAAGAAGACAACGTATATGTCACAGGTTCATTGAAGTTCTGCGGTTCATCAATTGCGGGGGTTATATTATCCGCGTCAAATGTCAGCACCTTCGGTACAACCGCCGAAATATCCAATGTGTACGGAACATTAATATAGATATCGGTTCCGTCAAACACGGTTTCACCCTCCTGAATTTCATCAGGGAGCGCAAACTCTATAAGATCACGCGGTGTGCGGCGCGGTATCGTTATACCCTCGCCTGTATACGTCATACTATAGCCGTCCAGCTTAATCTGCAACGTGTAATTTTTTTCATTGACAGTATCATAGTTAACAGGAATATTCAAAATCAATAACGCTTTTCTGTCATTGAAAGAGCTTATTTTTCCGGTTATCTTCTCACCTGTATCTGATATAGCAACCACTTCTGCAGACTCGAAGAATATTCCATCAATTGTTACAGGGACACTACCGCCGCGGAAATTGCTCGGGGATACAAACGAAACTTTTGAAAGCTCCGGAACTCCGTCACGCGCTATATGCACGGTGTATTGTCTGTCCTCATCATCCGCCGCAGAAACTGTGTAGACAAGCGACTTTGTATCATTGTCAAAATCCTGCACAGGCTCTGAAGGAGAATAGCTGTCTCCGTCTATTGCGACAATGGTCGAAAGATTATATATATCGGTATCATAGCGTACTTTTATATATACATCAGTATCAGTGATTTCCGCCGCGCCTACCTGGTTATTTACTATGAAGTTCGTGATAGTTCTCTTCTTTCTGCGCGGCACTGTTATTGTGGCAGGAGCGCCGTAAGGAATCGGGTCTTCAAAGCCATCAAGGTAGAATACCAATGTGTATCGCTTATCTTCCGTAACACTATAGTTATATGGAAGATTAAATACTGCGGACGCATTGTGCCATTCGTCAAAGGTTACATCGCCTTCTATTTCTTCGCCTTCTCCATCTACCGGAACTGCCTTTACCTTGAAATCATAGAAGAATATACCCTGTACATCCACATTAATCTCTGTATCCTTAAATGTTTCAGGCGTATCTAATATGTTCACGGACGTTATAGAAGGAAGTCCCTGACGCTCAGCCGAAACGGTATACGTTCTATCCGTGTCGTCATCCGCTGAAACAGTGTATATTACTTCTTTCTTATCAAAGTCCTGAGCAGTCGTTGGGGTGATGCTGTCGCCATCATAACGGATAACCGGACGAATTGATGTTAAATCAAAATTATAAGGTACTGTGAATACTATTTTTCCACTATCCTCACCTTCGGTGATATCCGTTGAAGCAGAGCCGTTCACGCCGAAATATGTTATCTGACGCGTTTTACGTCTGGGGATAACAATTGTCGTTCCGTATAGCGTCTGCTGCACACCGTTGACATATACCTTTATATCATATATCTTATCAGCGGTAGTGTCTAAATTCGCAGGTAATTTGACAGAACCTGTCGCACGGCCTGAGTATCCTTCATACTTAACAGTTCCTTCTATCGGAGTTGCGCCTTCATCGCGCAATGTTATTGTAAATGTTACTTTATCCTTCGGAATATCAGTTTCCAGATACGGTACAAACAGACCTTCTATATCAAATGTGATATCCGTGTCACTGAAATTCACAGGCTGAGTCAGCGTAATCTTGTCAACCTTCGGTGAGCTTAATCTGCCGACATAAACTTTGTATTCTTCAGTAGACAAATCATCCGCTGTCACAGTATACGTTACAACATTATTGAAGTTCTGAGCGCCCGTCGGAGCATAGTGATGACCGTCATAGAAAACTTTCGGTGTTATACTTCTTAAATCTGTGTTATAAGGAACATAGATATAGATATCATTTCCATTTCTCGTCAGCTCACTCTGTCCATCCACAAGAATAATATCTGAAAGATACTTTGAACTTGCCTCCTTAGCGGGTACCGTCAATATTGTGTTAGTCTCCGGAGTGAGCTCCTGCATGATACTGCCTATTGATACAGACAGCTGATACTCTCTCTCTGTATATGTAGTGTTAGACGGAACGACCAATGTTGCTATAAAGTTACCATTTTCATTTATTCTCGCACTTACATCACTAATTGCGACAGCAGGCGGATCGTCATCCTCCTCAGGATCCTCGCCCGGGTCTTCTCCGGGATCATCCGGGTCTTCTCCGGGATCATCCGGGTCTTCTCCGGGATCATCCGGGTCTTCTCCGGGATCATCCGGGTCTTCTCCGGGATCATTCGGGTCCTCTCCGGGATCATCCGGGTCTTCTCCGGGATCATCCGGGTCTTCACCGCCAGGATTATCCGGATCCTCACCCGGGTCATCCGGGTCCTCTCCGGGATCTTCTTCTCCCGGATTATTCACCTCCGGAAGCTCGTATTTCAGACATTTTGCGCTTACTATTATACTTCTTGACATTGAATCTATCGCATTAGCTGCGTTTTCAAGGTTCTCGCCCTTAATGGTAATCTGAACTCTGCCTGCCGCGCTATACTGCGGACTTTCAAATTCTATACTTGTTACCTTCGGAGCGCCTTGCTTTACTACTTTAACAGTATATTCCTGCTTAGCGACTCCGTCCTCCGCCGTTACGGTATATTTTACAGGATTAGTGAAATCCATAACTGTGTCTCTCGGCACATAATTAGATGCAACGTCTTCCTTTTGGAGTGTTGGTCTTAATTTAGTAACATCCGCATCGAAAGGCATTGTTATCGTAAATGTATGCGTATTAGCGTCATACTGAGTATCACCTATCTGATTTTCAATAGTAAAGCTTGATATTCCGGTGATACTTCTTGCCATTCTCGGTACTGTAATAGTTGCAGTTTCACTGAGAGTCTGCACGGTGTTGCCTATTTTAACTTTCAGATTATACCTTTTACTACTCGTTGTGCTGGTGTTATCCGGAATATCCATATCGGCAACATAAGTCACTGTACCATTTGCCGCTACCGTTCTTACTGCCTCTTTCTCTTCCAGACCGTCATCTGAATAGATAAACACCTTTTTGTTAATTGTCTGTTCCGCGTCCCGAACAATATCAAGTGCTATACCGGACGCTGTGACAGTTACCGTTTTAGGGTTATATACAAGCGGGTTGGTGAAACTCAATACTCTGACAACCGGCGTGGTTGCAGGTCTGTACAGTCTTACATTATACGTTGTTGTATCCTGCATATTACTTGCAGTTACTTCGTATTTTCTTCTCATATATCCGCCCACGTCCAGATAATACTCAATTTCTGTGTCTGACGGCGGATAGATATCATATCCGGTATATTCTATATGTGGTTTATAGCGTTTTCCGGTCTCAAACGTATGGTCATAAGGCATATTTACAGTAATTATATGAGTATCCTCATCAATCACCGCAGGTTCTACCTGACCCGGCATTTCAAAGACTGTTATCTTACTTTCAGAATCGTTTCGTTTCTGGTTGATGCTGCCGATGATTTCTTCCTTGCCGCCGAAGGTATATGAAACGGTGTATACAATCGCATTTGGAAGCATATTTTCAGGAATAGTGACATACGCTTTGTATTCTTCTCCGCCACCGTCAGGTAACGGTATTATCTCTATCCACGCTTCAATAGTTTCTACTCCTGCTTCCTGACTTCTCTGATCCGGAGTCAATACAACCTTAACACTGTTTACAACAAGCTTTCCTTTTGCGATGAACTCAACCACGCCGCCGGCATAATTGAGCAGTCCTTCTATATCGAACTGATCACACGAATAAGTAACCTCTTCCACATTAAGGGTTGTAAGATGTACCTCGGCGCCCGAATCTACGATGCCCGCCCAACCATCATAGCTGGGTTTTGTGCCTGTTTCAGCGCTTACTTCACCGTAAGAGACCTTAATGCTGTAACCTGCTTCCCTGCCGGGCAGCATGAGATAAAGCGTTAATGGATCACCCAGGTCAAGAGGATACTCCTTGCCTTCATATTCACAGGTTGTAAATGAATCGTCTCCTATAACATCTATATGCGCTATAAGCTGATACAAGCGTTCTCCGTCGGCATTTACTGGATATACGGTCTGACTGTTTACATTGCCAACGTCTATACGCATAGCCTCTTTGCCGTCCGTAATAAACCTTCCGCCGCCGCCGAGAGCGTTACGACCCACACCACCTGCCACAATAGCCGATGTGACATTATTTATAGCTATAGTCGTATCATCATTGAGATTTATTGCTGAGGTTGCGCCTTTTACATTAAGTCTTGCATAATCATAAACTCTTTGATAATTCTCTGCATCCTCTGCGTTTATGATATTAACATTAACTTTGCCATACATGTTGGAAACGCTTATCGCATTACCTGTGACAGAGGTGAGATTACAGGTTCCGTCTATGATTATATCCGCGTCCGAACTGATAGTTACAGCGGTAGCAGCGGTGATATTCAAATCCCTGAATATTACCGGAGGAAGTTTTTTTCCTTCTTCCGAGAATGCGTCAATCTGCACATAATTAGTATTGCTTTCACCGGTTATAACATAGCCGTACTCTTCATTTATTCTGTACGATGTTCCTCCATAGTTAATGGAATCAGACTTAATAACAACATATCCTTTTGAAATATCGAACACATCCGGTCCGGGTTTATCCGGTTTACCATCGAGAAGGATAGTCACCTTATACGGCACCTGTTCCAGCTTATCATTATAAATCATATACGTAGCCGGATTATTCTTCTCAAAATCATATGCATCCGACTTCTTTCCGTAATCCGCGCCGGTGTGTTCAACAGTAGGTCTGACATTGGTAAGTAATATATTATAAGGAACGGTTATCTCTATAGTCCGCTCATCATTATCTATCACTGTGTCTTTTGTTTGTCCCGCAATCGCGAATGATTCAATGGTCACAATCGGATTTGCGCGGCAGACAGCTGTATTTGATGTGTCGTTTGAGGAAACTGACATATAACGATAATATGTCTTATTTTCGCCGTCAACATCTCTATATACGCGAATCCAATGCTTTCCGGTTGTCATATAAAGATATAACATTCCGTCTTCATCGGTAGTTGTGGAAATCGAAGTTTCTTCCGGTATTTCCGGCAATCCATCTGTTGTTTCGGCTACACTCGGCGCTGTGTATGTAACATCCTGCTGAGCCTTGAAAACAGTTTCATTATCCTCCTCCATCAGAGAGGTTTTGACAAGATATACTCTGCTTCCGTTACCCGACACCGGACGCGTTGTCATCTTTGCTTTTACGCTTCCGCCGTTTATGGTTATAGAAGTACCTGTTTCATTGGCGTCAAGACCCGCGCCGATACCGTTAGCACCATTAGCGCTGTCTGCAACGACCAAACCGCCGTTTATAACAACACTTCCGCCTCTGCCGAGGTTTCCTGAGCCGCCTCCGATACCTGCGGCATTTCCATTGCCGTGAGCATATACGCGTCCGCCGTTTATTGTTACAAGACTGCATCCCGGCATATCCGCCGCACCGCCAATACCCGCACCGCCGTTACCGCCGTTTGCGGTGATTATACCACTATTGACAGTCAATTCCTTAAGGTTACCTATACCTGCTCCGCTTCCTGATTTTATATCCAGCGAGCCATCACCTTCTATTGTGAGCTTAGAGGTGGAGGAATATCCGGAAATTGAGTATTGATGGAAAGCCGAAATGGTATTATTACCCATCAATTCCAATGTCAGATGTACATCGCCGCTACCGAAATTAATAGGATAATTCGCCATTTGGGTTTGTATATTAACATTCTCAATGGCAACACGCGGGCTTACATCTTTCACGGTTATTGTGTTTGATGTTGTCGCGGTTGACTGCGTTAAATAAACAGTCTCTGTCTTTGGCACGATGTATGAGGTCGAGCCGACAGTTACTTTCATCATATCAGGATTGGAATCATGCTTGCTTATTACGATATTACCGTTTGAAATATCGAATTTTGTATCGTCATTTCCGATTACCTGAATATCCTTCTCGGCTGTGATTTCTTTATTCTCGCCATTCTGCCCTTTTAAGGTTACGGTTACTTTGATAGTGATAGTTTCTCCTGCCGCGGCATAATACGCAGTCAGGTAGCCGTTCTCGATTTTAGCAAATTCTCCGTAAAGGTCTACATCTGTCGCGTTAAATTCACTGAAAACACTTATACCATATTCATCGGATTCATCTGGGTCTACTGATGGGTTTGGATCTGTAACCTCCGGCGATTCGGTCGGAGTGTCCGGTTCTGTTACTTCGGGTGTTGGTGTTGGCTCATCCGGTTCTGTTACTTCGGGTGTTGGTGTTGGCTCATCCGGTTCTGTTACTTCGGGTGTTGGTGTTGGCTCATCCGGTTCTGTTACTTCGGGTGTCGGTGTTGGTTCATCCGGTTCTGTAACCTCCGGTGTTGGTGTTGGTTCTTCCGGTTCTGTAATCTCCGGTGTTGGTGTTGGTTCTTCAGTCGGTTCCGGCGTTGGTGTCGGCTCCGGTGTCGGTGTTGCAACGCCCGAAACCGTCATCATATATTCCACGTCAATTTCATGAATAGGATAATCACAATCGGTAGCGGGATGGAATGTGTATACAAATTTCTTACTTGCCTGACCCTCATATTTATTAACCGTTATCGAATCATCCATGTCTATTGACACGCGTGCATCACTGTTCTCATCGAAACATTTACAGCCACCGGTGCCTTCATATTTTGTCAGCGTGTATACTTTTCCCGAAACGGATGTATCTATCGGATCTTCCTCATTTGCGTAGTAGTATATTCCATCATCGCACTCGAGCGCGAAGGTTTCCGTATCCTCAGTCACATACGGATAGAGCTTTCCATTCTCATCAGTGTATGCTTCCCACGAGTCTACAGTTACTTTTTTATAAGCCATACCCGAACCTTCAGGCATAGCCAGAACAATCTGCTTGACAGGATCGTTAATATCATTGGTCGGGTACTTGTAGCCGCCTTTCGCAAAAATAGTCGCGTCCACGCTACCGCCGTTTATAATAACGGGGTTTGCATTAACATCAGAAACATTTTGACCCGCGCCTATACTGCCAAATGTAGAGCCGCCTGTCGCTTTAACATAGCCTCCGTTAATTGTTATCTTAGCATTCGGAACAGTGCCGGCTCCTCCGATACCTGCTGAAAGCGTAGTACCTGTGGCAATTACAATTCCTCCATTAATTTCTATATCTGCGCCGGCACTTCCCGTATTTGATGAGCCGATTCCGGTACTGCCTGCGGGTGTTCCGCCTATTGCGGTGATCTTTCCTCCGTTAATGACTATTTTACCATGCATACCGGTGGAATCGTTATTACCTTTTTTGCTTGCGCCAATACCGGCGGAACCACTTCCGACAGCCTTTGCAGTCAATTCAGCGTCTTCATCGCCGTCTATAATAATAGTTCCATAGTCAGAAGAGCTTGCAGCATTAACAGCTATACAAGCATAACAAAGAGTATTAGTAGAATTATTAGTCGTCAGTGTATTGTTCCCTTTAATATAAAGGTTCAGAGTCGCACCTGATTTAACAACAATCGCGGAGTTATTCTGCATAGTGATTGTTACATCCTCTAAAGTCAGATTAACCTCTCCGCTTTCTATAATGATATTATTTGTCACACTGACAGGAGTTCCATTGCTGCCGATATAATAATCACCGCTTGACGAAATTGTCACGGAACCTGCTTTGAGTTCATCCGTTAAATCTGTCTCTCCTGAAAGCGCAGTGAGCATCGCTTCGAAACTCATAGCTCCGAATATCGGTTTCCAAGTCGGCACGGGATATGCAGCCAAATCCGGTGTTTGAGTTGGTGCCGGTGTTGGTATCAGTGTCGATGTTGGTGTCGGAACCGCCGTTGGTACTATTGTCGGGATTTCAGTAGGCTCTAACGTTACAGTGACTTCTTGAGTTGGTACGAAAGTAACCGCCGGAGAAGCCATAACCTCCTTCTCTATAATTTCAGAAGAAAAATCTGCATTCAAATCAGACTGCACATTCTCTGAAAATACAGGAATACCACAGCTTGTGAATAATATTATAAGTGCTGTTAACAAAGATATGGAGTTTCTTTTCATGCCTGTCACCCTCCTATAATTATTCAAGACTAATTTACCCACGGATAGTACGCTTCAAGAGGTGTTGAGAATCGGTATCTTATCGCTGCCGCATCGGCTCTGTTAAGAGTGCCTTCCTTAGTAACATCCCACACACGCGCCTCTGTTACTGTTGCGGGCTTCTCATCTTTCTTTTTATCAAGATGATTCGCGTCAATCGCGTTCACATATCCGTTGCCGTCAACATCGCCTATACGACGGACAACCATGACATAACGATAAAGATCGTCTACATCCTCTACATCATATGTAACTTTATAGAGGTCATCTGCACCATTTACTTTTTCCATCGTATATTCTGATGCTATGTTTCCAACACCCTCGGCATATAGTCCGGGATCTTTGAAATTCATTATATCTCTTACTATTACAGTATATTTATCAGCATCTAAATCCACGTTAATCCCCGGAATATTAAACTTCGGATAATTGATATCTCTGAATACGCGGTTCGGATCTGACTTGAAGGCATCCAACTTGCTTTCTTTTTCAGTCTCCGCTATATTTTCACTGAAAATTAAAGCTGCGGGAGAATTTCCCAAATTCATGTAAGCAGTACCCGCGATAGTCAAAAGAGCATTAGCATACGCTGTTTCATAATTCGGATTAGTCGTGTGAACCCTTACATCATATATACCGGGTTCAGTCGGTAATTCTGAGCTATACTCCGCATCTCCACGCTTACGATACATAACAGCGTATCCGGCTTCAGGCGGGGTTACGGTTACATCTTCATCCGTTATCTCAAATATTCCGCCCTCAATGTATTTAAAATACTTATCCTTTACAGAAATCTGAGCTGTCCGATACTCTATAACAATATACTCGGCACCTTCTCTTTTTCTTATGGAGCAGCCTTCGGGAGGACGTACATCTATATAATATGTACCTGCTTCCTGAGCGTACTCAAGCTTATCATTACCATAGAGCACCGTTGGAACCAACTCCGCTTCAAGCGGCAAACCTGTGTAATAATCAAAGCATTCCACCGTTGCAATGTGCTGTTCACCGTCATATAAAATAATATCATCAGACACTGTCACAATAACGATTATAGGTCTGCGAGATACACCCATTTCGAAAGTAACCAGCGCGCTTGTTCCGTCCGTATGGGTAATACGGACGTTCATATTTTCAAAGGTTCCGGTGGAGGTTGGAATACCTGTGACCGAACCATCTGAATTAATTTCCAGACCTTTAGGTTTAGAGCCGGACACATATTCAAACGAATATCCTTCGTTTCCGCCCTTCATTTCAATCTGAGCGCTATATTCCTTATACGCTTCGCCTCTGGGCAGCTTTGTACTTACTACATCAAAGTCCGCCGCATGCGCACAGATGCCCGTCACAAGAAGCAGCGTGCATATAGTAAAAAATGCGTATAGTTTTTTCATATTATCATCTCCATTCTGGTGGTTGTTACATTTCTTCGGCACTCCGTGCCGGTATACTTCGTCACAATGCTTCGCATTGCCGCAAACTGGAAAATATTTTGCTTCGCAAAAATTTGTCTCGGCGTTTGCTTGACTCGTATACGTTCGCAAACTTTGCTTTGCAAAGTTGCTGCATCTCCATTCTGGTGGTTGTTGTTACATTTCCGATTGGTTATAGCATTCGCAAAGTGAATGCTATAGCAAATTGGAAATGCAACAACACGGGGCGTTTTGGACGCCCCGTATTATTACATTTTACAAACGTGTTATCTTAAACACGTTATTCATAACTAATTATTCAGCAGGAGTTTCCTCTGAACCATCAGCTGCGTCCTCGGTTTCACCGTCTTCCGCATTTTCATCATTGGCTGTCTCGCCATCAGCTACTTCTGTATTGTCCTCACCGTCCACTACAGTTGTATCAACAACGCCTTCAGGCTCAGTTGCATCCTCAGGTTGTGACTCCGGAACGCTTGGTGAATTCAGCTTTCTTTCGTTTACAGCAAGGATGATGTTAGCTTCAGCCCAGTGACCTGCGATATCGAACGGATTGAATGTTACAACCGGTGTTGACGGAGCAAGAACATTATTAATCATTGTTACAGCCTCTGCTCTTGTCAACTGTCCATACGGAAGGAATGAACCGTCCACATAACCTGTAACGATACTCAATCTTGCAAGAGTTGTGATATAATCCTTAGCCCAGTCAGCAGCAGTTACGTCTGTGAACATACCATCTACTGAAATCAGGTCATATCTCTGAGCTCTTGTTATTACAGCACAGATTTCTCCTCTTGTTACAGGATTCTCAGGTCTGAATGAACCATCCTCGTAACCTGATAATACATTGTATGCCTCGAGGTATCCAACGTACTTATTGTACCATATATCAGCCGGAACATCAAAGAATGATGATGAATAAGTAGCAGGGATATCATCGCCGTTTATCAATCTTGCAATCATTGCTGCAAGCTCTGCTCTTGTGATGTTATTATCCGGTCTGAATGAACCATCCTCATAACCTGAAGCGTACGGCTTCGTGTATTCATCGTTAATCAACGGCTTATCTGTCGGAACAGGAGTTACTACAGGAGCCGGCTTGATTGTTACTACTACAGACTTCATAACACCGTTTACAGTAGCAGTAATTTTTACCTGACCTTCCTTAAGAAGTGTTACTTTACCATTTTCGTCTACAGTTGCAAGTGATTCATTTGAAGACTTCCATGTCGGCTTACTTGTTGAACCTGTGATTGTCGGGTTAAGAGTTATTGTGTCGCCCACATATCCTTCATAGCTTGACGGATCAAAGGTGATTGTAATGCCAGGGCCTGATGAACCGCCGCCTGATGTCTTAGTCATAAAGAGAACTGTTTTCTCTCCAAGGGTGTACGGATATTCAATCTTCTCTGTTCCTGCCTGATCTGTGTAGTAAGCCTTGAATCCACTTGGCTTACCGTCCACAAGAACAGCATGAACCTCAGCGTCACTGTTAACTGTTGTCTCGTTTGTATAGCCTGATCCTAACTTATTTCCTGTTGCAGGATCTGTCTTTGTCTTGTATACTTCTACGTAGTTCTTGAATGTTTTAACTGTCAGCGCATCTGAAGGCTCTGAGTAGTCATGGTTATTATCTATCGGCTTACGTCTTACTCTTACAGTAACATCCTTGCCCTGTGCTAGATCGCCTGACTCAGGACTATCACTCCACTCGCCACCGTCAAATGAGAACTGATATTCATATTCATCATCCGGAGGTGTTACAACAATATGATTTGTTGAAGGATCTATCTCTACGTTAGACTTTGTTGAATCGACATTCTCCTTCGGCTTATTCACCGGTGTATCAGGCTTATCCGTAGCCTTCTTCTTAATCAAGGCTTCATCTACTGTTGATGTGACAGGATTGCCGTCCTCATCTACGATTTCGTAGTTATCTTTACCGTCGCCTGTTATAGTAAGCTCGGTTATATCAGCCTTTGTCTTAGTATCTGAAGCATCGGTATTCTCAAATTCTACTGTGAATGTAATTCCGATATTGTCGCCTTCCTCGTTAGGATCTTCAACGAAATTATACCAATTATCGTAATCCTTACTCTCAGATTTCTTAACGCCATCCCAATCCTTTTCAATTGTGAAGTCAATATCAGAAAGCTTAATCTGCTTTTTCTTTACAATGAGCTTTTCTGGCAATTCCGGAGCCTTTGTACCATCGTTTTCATAATTGAATACAAGGTCTACAGTGCCATAAGCAAGTGTCTTCACGCCTAAGTCGTCGATTGTGATTGCAGCGTCGCCAAGCTTAACAGAACCACCGTCAGTTAAGAATTGCTCCATAGTCAGAGCGGGAGCTGCTGCAATTTCCTCCGGTGTCATACCCTCGTAAATAATCTTAACCTTAAGCGCGCCTAAGTCAAGCTTGTTATTCGGATATGTGTATGTATTATTATCAGCAAGACCTGTTACTTCCAGCTCTTTAATATTCTTGTTTCTGACTTCACCTGTTGCTACTGTTATATCAACAATTTCATAGTTACGGCTATCTGTGCCTGAAAGACCGAGTCCTTCTCCCTCCCATGTGATAGTTACAGGAGCTGTTTTGCTTGCGGCATCTATATTAGTATATTCATACTGATATGTCAGTTTAACAGTGTCATCTTCATAAATACCATCTGCTTTTGCAGGTGTCAATTCTTCTTCAGGAACTACTTTTTTCTTATTTTCGTAATCCTTTACGTATACCCACGGAACATCAAGTGATGTGACAGTGATAGGCTTCGCTATGATTGCACCCTTTAAGCTTGTGAATACACCATCATCTAATACGAAGTCATACTTATTATTAATTGCAGCAACTGCTTCAGCTGAACCCTCGGCATCTGTTGCTACTGCCAATACTGTGCCTTTATAGCTTACAGGCTTCTCCGGATCAGCAGTCTTATCCTCATATTCAAATGTCAGTCCGCCAAGATCAACCTTTGCATACAGAGCTTCATCCTCTGTAGCAATCTTGTTATCATCAGCAACAACAAGAGCAAGAGTTCCGTTAAGAGCAGCTGTATCATCAGCATCTACAGCCGGTGAATTATTATATGTCTTGCTGATTGTTACGCCGGAAGCGTCAGCTGTTACCTTCAAGACCTTTTTATCGATTCCGAGCGGCAATGACGAGCCTATTGTTTTTTCTTTATAGACAAAGTCAATTACTTTACCATTCATCTCTCTCGTCAGAAGCTCATCCGCATCGATTGGTTTGCCATCTATCTGAAGCTCTCCGCCTTCTTTAATGAAGTCCTCAACTGTCAGAGTTACAGTGTCGCCGTTATCAAATACGACATCAATCGTCATTTCAAACTCATCGAGTGTCTGACCATGTTTTGCGGCATGGGGCTGTCCGCTAACCGGATATCCGTCCGTTCCCAGGTCAGCCTCTGCTATGCTGATTGCTCTCTTTGTCAGAGTACCAATCTTATATGGCTTTTTCGGATCATTGGATGGGTTCTTAGTTGGAACAATGTAAACATCTCTGCCGATCATTTCATCGGTGATCTCTGTTACACCACTCTTTAATTCTATCTGTCCGTTTGAATTTGTGAATCTATCTGATGTTGAAGCACCCTTTGCTTCTGCATAGATAGTATAGTCTTTCAGGTCCTCAGCGCTTAAGTTGCCAAACTTTACCGGAGCTTCCGGATGCTGCTCATCCTTATCTGTAAAGTATACCTGAACATAACCATCGCCTACATTAAATATACGTGTGTTCTTATTATCAACATGTGTTCCTTCGGTTGCATAGCTGAAATAGCTTGGTGCAAGAGCCTTGCCGTTACCATCATCGAATGTCAGGATAACCATCTGCTTTTTCTGAATCTTTGCAGTTATCTTCTCTGTTATAAGATTCTTCAGGCTATCGTCGCCCGCAACCGCTGCAGGTGTTTTTCCTGCAAGAACTCTTTCTGTTTCGTCTACACCGACATAGAAGTCCAAAGAAAGATCCTCTGCGTCCATATCAGCTATATAATCGGCAAATGTTTTCTGATTGCTTGGAACCTTCTCAAGCACACCGTCTTTGTTAACTACAAACAGAGCGATACCCTTCTTAGTGAATGAGTCAGCAGGATCTGATCCTGATGCAGCCTCATATACAACTACATCCTCACCCTTAGCTGTATCATCATATTTAAGATGAACTTCTAATTTTTCACTTTCTCTTGTAAGAACTCCCAATATACTCTCGGAAGCAAAGTAAGTATGTCCGGTATCGCCGAATAGTGTGTTTCCTTGGTGGAGTTCAACGTTTGTGATTTTGTCTTTCTTAACGCGAAAGGAGTTGATGTACACCGCCGCCTTACCGGTGCTGTTTTCATATACTGCATATAAATGCTTTGTGGAATCAGCAGGCCAGTTAGCGCCTGTTACTGTCGGCATTTGCTTACCGGCAAATACTATAGCGCCTGATTGTTCTTTCAGAGCGTCAACGTCATTTGCCAGACCTTTCCAGTAGTCTTCATTTTTTGAATCCTCATCGGGAAGTACTACAAAGCTTACTCCGTCTGTCTGGAATGTTAATCCCGGTGTTACCGCATTACCATCGTTATTATAAGCTGTTAGCTTTAATAGGTTGTCGATAAGATTTCTGTTCGGATTAAATGTTTCACCAATATACTGATCTGGTATACTCGTGTAAACAGTATCGTTATAAGTTAATCTTTCTAATTTTGGCATTCCCGAACCGAAGAAGTCTACTTCTTTTGTATCTAAGGCTAAATAATTAGCCAAGTTTTTAATAGTAGAATTATATGTATATGATTCACTCTCAGCAAAAGTCATATTGAGGTCTTCGCCGCTCTTAGAGAATGATATAATACTAGGACGGGAATCATCCTCATCATTTTTAATAAGCTTAAATTCTATAAAACCCATATAGACCTTATTTCCCATTTTATAACGGCGAGTACCATTATTAAATGGCTGTATTACAATCGCAGCATTATCCGTTATATTATTCGCAAGTCCTGCCTCTGGCTTAATATCCTTTACCGAAACTGCTGCCTGGAAATAACTTCCGAATCTCCAATTTTTATCTACACTGCCCGTTCTTTGACTATATAACATGCCATAAGTATCATTAATATCGCCAAATTCATCTAAACATACCGTTGATGGCTCTAATTGTAAATAATTAGGGTCATAAGCTACACCTATAGCTGCTTGACGAAAGCCTGTTGTTGAAACGCCAGTAAAATTATCAAAATTATGAGCTACAATTCCAACAATAAACTTACCATCACTATTCATATTTGTTATAATGTCACTTGTCGTCGTCGAGATAGGCTCTGATCCATTCAGTGCAACAAGTTTTCCTTTATTGTCTCCATAAGTATCTTCCCAATCGTCTCCTACTTTAAACAGTTCTAAAGACAGAGTTGGTATTTGTTTATCATCTGTTTGATCCAAACCGCCTACCAATACACCATCATTATACTCAAACGCGCTAACGTTAGCCACACATGACAGAAGCATTGCGACTGTCAGCAACGATGATATGATTCTTTTTAACTTTATCTTCTTCATTTATTACATTCTCCCTTCCTGATTGTTTAATCTAAGAAATAGTCTTCATTTAATTCCGGATAGAATGGAGCAAGCGGAGCCGCACTACCTTTACTTGCATAGTTTAAAATTTTAACCTGGTCGTTTGCATTCATAATTGAATTCATATCCGTATCAACAACTCTGTAAAGATATAGACTACCAACACCTTCTGGTGTTATATTTGCATCGTAGAATGGTGCCGCACTACCTTTACTTGCATAGTTTAAAATTTTAACCTGATCATTTGCATTAACTATATTGTTCAAATCCACATCACCAAACGGGAACAGAACAACAACCTTACGAGTAGCCTTTATCATCTCACCCGTATGTGGATCTTCAAATGAATATTCTAATTCATAAATATCAGGTCTTATGAAATTCTTATCCTCTGATGTCACACTTGAGAATGTGAATCTCGGAGCAACATCAAATACGCTGATATCGTCCATTGCCTTGCCACTCATATCTTCCGAAAGGTCGTTTTCTGCAAAGCGATAAACCTTTATTCTTCTTGTGATTCTGACATTATCATGCTCTGCACATTCATCAGAAATATCATGACCGAGAGAATCCTTTGCGATGAAACCCGGATCAGTAAAGCTCTTATGTTGATATACAAAGATTGCTGTCGTGTTTCTATCAAGATTTATCTCAGGGTCTGAGAAATCTATTTCTGTATTATTAACATCACCCCAAGCATTTAAGGAATAGATTGTTTTGCTATTTAAATTTACATTCTTATCCGGTGCGCCGTCAGGAGTATAGTCCGCTAAATGGAACATATTTTCATAATCCGCATTGTTATTTGCTCCTGATGCGTCTGTTCCTGAAACGAATAATTCCTTAGCGAGAGCTGCCTTTGCAGCATCCCATTTTTCTGATTTTACCATCCACTCAATCATACCAAACGGTGAGTTACCCGGATTCAACACAAATCCTGCTTCAACAACCTTCTGAACATGGAAGTGATATTCTGATTCCCTCTTGTTGTCTTCGGTGTGCATCTTGATATCGATATCAGTTGGGTCTTCGCCAACCTTTTCGATGTCTACATGAACAGTGAAGGTTCCGTCATCATTCTTTGTGATATCTTCCGGTGATACAGGCTTACCGTCTACAGTAACCTCAAGCTGGTCCTTAGTCATATTCTTATCTTCAGGAGTGATAACGATATCAACCGAATCAGTTTCCTCACCGACTCTTACGAAGTAATCATTATCACCTGCCTCATTATCTTTATCATTCGCAGGATCGAACGGCTTAGGCTCTACATATGAATCATCCATAAGGTCGAGGTCTTTCTTTGCGTCTTCTCCGTCATCAACCTGTACTTTGATGTCAGTTGCTTTTGAGCTATATAGCTTAATAACGAATTTGATTCTTTCCCATGGCATCATATTTTCAATATCTGTGTCAATGGTCTTCACATTTTCGCCCGTTGTCTTTGATTCAAGAGCTCCAATCTTATAGTTTAGAGCCTTACCTGTTGTCTTAAGAGTAACCTGTACGGCATATGTGCCGACAGCTTCCGGAACAGTTGTGATTTCAGGACCAAGCTCGTCTGTATCAACCTTGTCGTCACCGTTTGCATCTGTCCACAGATAATACTTGATGTCATAGATACCTGCTTCCGCATCAGCTTCTGCAATTCCCTCTACAGTGATTTCAGGATCTGCTACCTCACCCTGGTTCTGCTCCTGCTTTGCAGGGTCAACCTTTACAGTGAGAAGCTTCTGGGTGATATCAAATTCATCAGGGTCTACTCTTACGATTTTAGCCTGCTTTGCAAGCGCAGAGTCCGCCTTCAGCGCTACCTTAATTTCATAAGTTCCTACATCAACAAGCGGAGTTTCAGTGCCACCCTGCTCATATGTTACTGTAAACTGAGAATCCTCGTCAATCGTCATGTTTTCGAAAGCTGTACCGAGTGACGCGCCCTTAGAATATTCTCCGTCATCTCCGGCTACTGCATAATAAACACTATATGTAATATCATCAATTACTGAGCCTGTGTATTCAGCATTATCCTTATCAGGTACTACATACAGATTCATCTGCCACATTGCGTAGAATTCAGTATCAGCATCGAATGTCATATCCTTAGTATACTTAACGCCTCTCTGGTCTTCAGCGCCCTCCTGAGCAGGGTCAAATACAAGTTCACCTGACTCATTAACTGAGCCCTTATACCAACCGAGGAATTCCGCGTTGCCATTTTCAGGCTTATCGATATCATAACCAATCGCATCACCGGTTACAACCTGCTTCTTAATCGGCGTTCCGCCCTTCGGATTAGCAAGGTCTGTGTTAGGATAGAATGTGATGTCTATTATGTCATCCTCATTAACTTCATCTGATATATCCCACTTAGCATAGACAGTGATTTCATAACCTTCGCCAAGCTCTTCCATATAGTCTGAAAGGTTATCGCCGAACTTTGTTGTAGCTGTGATTTCAGTACCTGTGCCATCAGGCTTTGTGAACCAGCCCTTGAAATCATAGTTCTTTCTTTCCGGCGGATCCGGCATATTGCCATCGCCTATAGCATCATCATAGTATACGTATTTAACATTCGGATTAGCGTCAGGGTCAGCTTCGTTTTCGCCTACTGCATTGCTATCGAATATTACCTTAACGCCATTTTTCTTAGGCTCAGGCTCTTCTTCCGGATATTTATCAACATCTTCAGGGTCTATAGCAGCCCACTGAGCGTATAATGTTACCTTTGAATCTTCTATAGTTTTACCCTTAGCAAGAACATCTGCATACTTAAGCGTTTCTGTTGAATCCTTTGCCGGAATATACTCGCCCGCGCCGTTCTGCTTTGTGTTCCAACCAACAAACTCATAATTCTTTCTTGCAGGCTTCGTTGTCGGATCTTTATATTCTTCATTCGGAGCGCCCTGCTGCTGTTCCGGTCCTGCTGTTATGGTTTCTTCTTCAGTCATGTTGTCATTATATATAACAGTTATTAAATCCGCATACTGAGCATAAACTGTGACTTCACCACCATTTTCTGCTGTTACGCCGGAGAATGTGTCATTAATCGGTGTAGCCGCCTCTAATTTTGTTCCACTTTTATCACTTTCACTTGTGTTCCATTCGCTAAATGTCTTACTCTTATCAGGATTATCAGGATTAGCAGGCATTGCATCACCTATCGAATCGCCGTACTTTACAATAACCTGAGCATAATCCTTACTGTTATCCAAGTTATCCTTAAATTTAACTGTTACCGCGTCTTCGCCTTCATAATCCCAATGAGCATAAGCATATACGTCTTCTTTATCCATCGTAATGCTTGTTGTACCATCAGCAGGTATTTTATTTTCAGGTGTTCTGCTTGTTGCAGCCGGGTCATTATACCAGCCCTTGAATACATAACCGTCTTTTCTTGTCGGGTCATCAGGGAACTGATCCTTATAAATTGTTTCGCCTGAAATTACAGTTATGGAAGACGGAACAAGCGAAGCATCCAGCTTTGCAGGGTCACATGCCTCCTTAAAGTACAATGTTACCCATTCTTCGTCATCCGGAAGAGGCTCATCATCCTCATCGTCATTAGCTTCCCACTGAGCGTATAATTCAGTTGAGGTAGCAAAGTTCTCAGCAGCTAACGCAGCTGCGTCTGCATAAGATTTTCCGGAACCGTTACGCTTTTCGTTCCAGCCCTTGAAATCATAGTAATCTCTTGACGGTGTATTTACATCGTCAGCATCAATGTTTTCTCCATCATCCAAGGTGAATTCCTGGCTTTTTCCTAAACCGTTGTCTCCTGTGCCGTCGTTATCATAAAGAGTGATTACTCTCTGCTTTGTCCAATGAGCATACAATGGCGTAGCTGCATCAAATGTCTTTTCAGTAAAGTCTATTTTGTTACCATCCTCTGCTGCATCAAACCAACCTAAGAATGAATATCCGTCAGGAATATCAAAGTCAAATTCCGGAGATTCTGTATTTGTAACCTTTCCTACTGTCGGAACCTGACCTTCAAGCAGTTTCCCGCCCGGAAGAATTGTTACAGGCTTGGTTACCGCGTCCTTAGACGGATCAAGGTCTGCCGGGTAATTTGAATTAAATGTTATATCTATACCGTTTTCATATACTGCATATACTTCAAGAGTGCCATCATCGCCTACCTTGTCAAAGGTCAAAGTTGTGTCCTCAGTAAACGGAACTGATGTCGGCATCGGAGTAGCGTCCGGTTCTTCCGTATCTGGCACAACCTCGGTATCATATGCAAGACCTGCAAATGCCTTGCCGGAAGGAGCATTGAAATCCAAAGCTGTCGGAATCTGAGCTTCCTTGCCCGCTTCTTTAACTGAGTTATCTTCCGGCACCTCTGTGATAGTCGCTATCGGTGTTGTTGCCGGAGCACTATCCTTAGCGTCTTTGTCATTATAGAAATCCACATTATATTTTGCCGGGAAGAAGTTGACTTCCTTTTCGTCTAATTTTAAGTAATTATGCAATCCTTTGACTGTGGCATTATATGAATACACACTGCTATCACCAAGAGCAAGAGCAAGATCTTCACCGCTCTTAGAGAAAGATAAAATTTTGGGCATTTCTCCAATATTTGGAGTTTTTAGAAGTTGAAACTCTATAAAACCCATGTAAACCTTATTTCCCATCTTATAACGGCGAGCACCGTTATTAAACGGCTGTATCACAACAGCAGTATTATTTTTCAAATTTTGTGGAACTTTCGCCTCTGGTTTAACTTCCTTTTCTGAAACTGCTGCTTGGAAATAACTTCCGAATCTCCAGTTTGAATCTACACTGCCCGTTCTTTGACTATACAACATACCATAAGTATCTTTAATATCGCCCTGATCATCTAAGCATTCCGATGATGGTTCTAATTTTAAATAATCAGGATCATAAGCAATACCCATCTGTAACTGACGGAAACCCGGATTCACAACTTCAGTATAATTATTAAAGTTGTAAGCTACTATTCCGACGATAAATTTTGATTCTTCATTTTCCAAACCAGCATTATCAATAATATCTTGTTTAGCTCTTTCAACAGGTTCTGTCCCACTCAACTTTACAAGCTTACCTTTGTTGTCTCCATAAGTATCTTCCCAGTCATCTCCTACTTCAAAAAGCTCTAAAGAAAGTGTTGGTATGTTTTTATCATCTGTTTGATCTAAATCGCTTACCAGTACACCATCGTCATATTTAAACGCACTGACATTAGCTGCACATGACAGCATCATCACTCCTGCCAATAACGATGATACTATTCTCTTAAATTTCCTCATTGCTATTTTCTCCTTTCAAAATTTATTTTAAATCTATATAAAATGGGGCAATCGGCGCTGCACTACCTTTGCTCGCATAGTTTAAAATTTTAACCTGGTCATTTGCATTCATAATTGAATTCATATCTGTATCAACAATTCTGTAGAGATACAGATTGCCTGCGCTTTCCGGAGTTATGCTTGAGTCATAGAATGGCGCTGCACTACCCTTGCTCGCATAGTTTAAAATTTTAACCTGGTCATTTGCGTTAACAATATTGTTCAAATCCGAATCACCGAACGGGAACAATACAATAACCTTGCGGTAAGCACTTACAGTTTCATCTGCAATAGAGTCATAGAATGAATACTCCATTTCATAGATGTCAGGCCGTATAAAATTACTATTCTCCGATGTAATCCGAGTGTACATATAACCCTCTGCAACATTATTCATTGTTATATCATCCTTGTTATCCTCGGTCATATCTTCCGAGAGGTCATTTTCTGTGAATCGGTATACGCTTATTTTACATGTTACAGAGGTAATATCATTACCCATGGAATCCTTGGCTGTGAAACCCGGTTCTTTGAAACTGCTATATTGATATATAAATATTGCAGTCGGATCTCTATCCGGATTCACATCTGGATTATCAAAATCTATATCTTTGTTTTCAGTATTGCCCCATGCTGCTAATGAATAGATTGTTTTATTATTTACAGCTAATTCTTTGTCCGGAACGTCATCAGGGGTGTAATCAGGATTATGGAACATTTGTTCATAGTCCGCATTATTGTTTCCGTTTTCGTCTTTTCCGGTTATAAAGTATTCCTGAGCCTTTTCCGCATATTCCTCAGTCCATTCATCTTTTTCAACCATTCGCTGAATCATGCCGAATGGTGAGTTACCCGCTTTCAGTTCTATCTTCGGTTTAAACAGTCGCCGGATATGGATTCTGTATGTAGTTGAACCATCTCCAATGAGTACAGTGTTATTAAATCCGTCCGTGTCTATGCTCGTATCGACTGTATTTAGCATAAACACATCCGTTACCTGATAGCCGCCATCAGTAGATTTGATGGTAAGACTTGTGTCGTTAACCTTCATCACGGAAGGCGCTGTAGATGCCGCTATTTTCAGCTTCAGCGTTTCCGTTTCATATGGCACACTGAGATAATATTCATACGCTCCGGGCTTGAACCCGTCCTTCGACATTGTTATTTTATTTGTCGAAAGCGTATATTCCGTGTCCTCTGTTTCCTCGCCTGACATCGGTTTAACCGGAATAATATCATTTATATCCAGTTCAGATGAGGAGTTGCCGAACAGGCTTATATCTCCATTGAAGGTGAACAGAGTTTTCATATTTGTCTGATCATTGGGATCGGTTACCGTTGCTTCCCATGCAGAATACGGGTCTACTCCCCATGAACCCGCGCCGATATTCAGCGTTTCAGGTCCGCGCACAAGGCAGAGCACTGTCGGGTTCTGGTCAATGTCGCTTTCCGCCGGGACTTTTTTCACCTTAAACGGGAGCTTTGCAAGGTATTGCTTCTCTTCACTCGCCAAGCCATTGAACCTCGCCTTTGTCATATCCGGCGCATCCTCGCCGGTATCCTTCATGGTTATGCACACAGTGCACATCTTCCAGTGCGGGTCAGCGGCTCGGTTTTTGCCGTTTGTGAGATCTTCTCTGTCATTTACATCGTCAATGTCCGTTTCAGTTACGGATATGACTTCATACAAACTTTCATTCCACCATACATCATTATTTGTTCCACTTTTAAGGTTTCCGCCTATTAGTGCTTCTTTCCATGTTGTACTTTTTGCAAGGCTGTATGGCTCGATATATGAGCTGTCATATTCAAACGCTAATTCGACGGAATACACACCCTTTGTGAACAAATCGAGGTCATGAACCTTATCGACCGCAACACCTACCCAGAACTCTGTCTGATCTCGTTCATCCTGCGAGTTGAGGGAGGCGTTACCGGGACTGACATCCGTTGGGGTTTCGCCTCTTCCCATGAAATCTACATAGAGTTTTCTTCCGGAAGTGCTGTCGCTTCCGCCGCCAGGCTCTTCGCCCGGCGCTTCCGTAGCTCCCGGAGATGCTTCGGGGGTTGGTTCAATGTCATCATCAGCCCATGCGACCGGAGTACAGAGCATTGACGCACATAATGAAAACGCCGTGATGACTGATATTAACTTTTTGTTTATTTTCATTATCCGCCACCTCCTTCCACGGTGCCGCTATGTGTACTTTCACCGGAGACGTTGCCATAGAACTGAGTTATGTGGTCTATTCCGGCTCTGATATGATTCGCGTCAATTGCGTTGAGATTGCCATCTTTATTGACGTCACATACGCGGTATTTGAACAGATTTCCGCCGGCTGTGTAGCTTGATTCAGCCGGGAAATTACTACTGTTATTACTGTTAGTCAAATTAGTGGAGAATCGGTTCACAACTCTTGACGCGTCTGTTTTATCTGTTTCACCGCTGATATTGACATCACCCAAAGGAGATAAGATAATCATAGGTTTTTCCATTTCAATAATTGTTCCGTCAAAATCCACGAACGAATATATCAGTTTATAGCAATCAGGACGGATTCTTTTATCTGTCAGAGCAGTTATTCCTTCCGGCGTGTCTTGCAGCTGAATGGTTGACGATTCTACATAGTAGAAATCGTCTGTACTACCGTTCTGGTAGGCTGGGCTTGATATAAGGACGTTAACCTTTACTTTCTTTGAAACATTGTTGATATCGACCGGATCACCGATTGAATTCATAAGGCTCTTAAAGCCCGGATCGCCAAACGGCATTTTATCGTTTACAACAAACAGCGCTGTGGGGTCTTTATCATAGTTAGGACTGCCGTTCCAAGCTTTTTCGGTATATGGCACATTCTGAGCCCCTCCCGAAGGAGTGTTATCCTCTGTTGTGAACATATTACCGTTTGCATCGAATTCTTTTATACTATTTTCCTTCTCTTCATCGTCCCAGTACGGATCGCCCATAATCAATCCGTACGGAGAATTGCCGTAGGCAAATGTATAAATCTTTGACTGAGGTAACTTTTTATAGATATGGATTGTGTAACCTCTTTCAATTATTTCAGGATTTCCTTCTTCATCCTTTTTTTCGGGATCTTCAACCCTGAAGGTTAATTGAATAACGTTATGACCTAATAACAGGTCGATATTCTCTGATTTATAGTAACCGTCACTATTGTCTTTTTTCGGTACGGCAAGTATTTTTATCTTTGGAGTGTCTTGTCCCGGCTCGTCTCCTTCACCGGGTTGATCAGGATCTGTATTATCTCCGCCGCTTCCGCCGCCTTCACCGTTATCCGGTTCTTCGGTTGTTGTCGGCTCATCACCGCCTTCATCACCGCCTTCATCACCGCCTTCGTCAGGCGCAAGGCTTTCTGTCGGGGTTTCGCCGCCGCTTTCTTCACCGCCACCTTCAGGCGCTTTGGTTTCCTCAGGCGCTTCCGTCTCTTCGGGGTGTTCTTCTCCGCCCGGTCCTTCGACTACAAATTCTTCGAAGTCGGACGCATATTCATAAGTCAGTGTCATTTCGGCATCTTCAGCACCCTTAAAGAGCTTAAACCACAGCAGAACCTGATCAACATCGGTATCAACTGCTACATAATATGCACGCTCTGTAGGGTCGAACAGTGTTCTCTGCCATTCCGCATTACACAATGGCTGGTCTTCCAGTTTGACACTGTCCTTGACAATCAAATCTTCAAGTTTCAGGTCTGATGCCACTGTTTCTTTGAAGTGGGCTTTTATCACAACGTCACCTTCTGGCATGGTGAACCATGCTTCCGGATCGTGTGCGCTCGGGTTGAAGAAGCTATTGTCCGGAACCACCGGTTCTTCCTCATTTCCCGGTTTCTCTGTTGCTTCCGGTGTTCCCGGATCGCCCGGGTCTTGTGTTGCTTCCGGAGACTCTTCCGGATTGTCAGGGTCGTCCGGTTCCTGTGTTGCCTCAGGAGTCTCCTCAGGTTCTTCAACTGCAGGACCGCCTGAAACAAGTTCCCAGCCGGTGAACTCACAGTCTTCAACTGCTTCAGCTATTATATCGACTTGATCACCCGACAAGGCTGTGGTCGTACCTGTGACGGTACGCGCTGAACCAAAGTCTTTTTCATCATCGTCTACTATTATCGTTATGTTATATGTCCGCCCTAAGGTTACCTTGAAGCTTATCTTGAAGGTATCCAGGACTCCGTTATTCGACAGAATGTAAACATCACAGACATAATTTGTATAGCCTTGTTCTATGTCATCCTCAAGGACTCTGAGCCCATGCAGGGTCGTGATGTCAAAGTCTACCTTTTCTCCGCTTCCAAGGAAGTCGCAAAGGTCTTTCGTTATAACAAATGCTTCATGACCGTCCGCAGTTGCCGCAATTACCGCTTTTAAGCCGTATATATCGGTCGCCATTCCTATATTGCGGACTGTGAAGGATTTGGTCTGTAATTCATCATAGCCATATCCTTCCTGACGCATGCTAAATATATAGTCAGGGATATCTTCAATAACTTCATCCCCGTTATTTTCTAAAACATAGTATTTAATTGTTATAGTTATTTCCTCAGGGTTCTGAACCTTGCCATAATTCGTATATATATAACCGTCAGTATTGGCAAGCGTTCCCTTGATAGTTATAACCGTTCCCGGCTGCGACGGGCTGCTGCCGTCCACCGACTGCCACCTTGTAACCGTGAATGTATGCAGGGCACCCTGTTCCGATCCGTCTGTTCCGTCATATGTGGTGTTTATCTTATGGGACGGGACAGGCAATGTCATCGTGGTCGGAAGGTCTGACAGCTGCATGGTTTCCTTTATCGGGAACAGAGCCGAAAGTGATCCGGAATAGTCGAATACATAGTTACCGCTTCCGTCTGATGTGTCGCTATCCGCTTTGAGATAGTAATTATTTCTCGGTTCGGGCAGGAAGCTCACGTAAGCGCCGAAGCTTTCATCATTAGGAGCCTTTGCCGCTATATAATACGTTCCCGCGCGATTACCAAGGTTTATAATCTGCGCTATAAGCTTCTCATTGTCATTATCTATATCCGGAGATAACGTGATAGTCGCTTTGCCGCCTTCGATTACAACCTTGAATTCTCCGTCTTCCAGCGTATCCTTGTCAATCACCTGTCCGCCCGGAAGCTTTATCCTGAATTCAGTTCCCTCTTCAATCTCAGCCACTTTTTCTTCTCCGATTCCAATCTGAGAATCGTCCGGAGCTGGCTCGGCTGATTCGGAATTATAGAAACCATCAGGTCGTTCTTTATATTGTACTTCTACTACAAGTTCTCCGTCGTCGTTAACCTCGCTGTCAATAACCTCAAGCTCGAACGGAAGGTCTGTTTTATTAAGTACAACCGATCTGTAAACCTCTATACCCGGAATATCCGAAACTGTCAGCCACGGATAGTTTATTGCAAAGTTAGCATCATTTATGTCTATATTCGTTACATATTTATAGGTCGCGTTCTCCTCGCCCCAGTTATCAGGCAGTTTGCTTTCTCCCGTGTCTTCAAGCGTGTAATTGCTAACTGCTACATCGGGCAGTGCATAGTTCTGGATATATGTATCCAGTACCGGATGCGCAGCGCCCGGCAAATTCAGCTGTGATATATCCGTCGGGAAATCACTTGCTCCCGCCCAGTATGTAATACTTTCATCATCAACCGCAAACCCGGTCAGGTTTATCGGTGTAACATTGACTTTGACCGAAATCTCATATTTATCACCAAACATCTGGGTTACAGTGTATTCTCCGCCTTGCGGATTCCAGTCGAAGTTATTCCATCTCTTGCCGTTAACCTCGCATTCATCTGTCCATTCGAACGGGGTCGGAACCTCGGAGGTGTCTGTATAATGCATGGTGAGCATATTTGCATAAGTGTTCAGGTAGTCAAGCAAATCCTGTTTCGGATTCTCCTTATTGCTTTCATTATATATGCCATACGATGTGACGGTGAATTCATCCTGACGCGGCTTAACGTCCGTAAGCTCTGCTTTGATATTAAAATCAACGTTCACATAGGTCTCTGCACGAATCTGAGCCTTAAGGTCATCCACATCGTTAATATAAAGTAATGCCAGACCTGTGTCAACATCTATTGAATTTTCATTTTCCCAAACATATCCCGGTACCATATTGTTTATCGGAACAACCGTAATCAGGTTGTTCAGCTGACTCTGACTGAGCTTAGAAAATTCGCCCGGATTCTTTATGTTGAAGCTCAATGTGCCAAGCTTCAATTCGACATTATTCTTTTTCGCCATTATAGCCAGATATTTATGACCGTCTACATCTATTGTTTCAACATATGGAACCTCGGTGTCTGGATGTTTATCTAAAAAGCTTTCGTCCGGATTGAAATTCATTATAACATATCCGGTATCTTTTCCATCTTCTTGGTCAGCCATACTGAGGATAGTCGTATTAAATCCAACATTGAAGGAGTACGAAGCATCCACGAAAAAGTCACTTGGGAATATGCTTTCATTCTGGATTAAATATGTATGTTCTGAATTGAATCGTTTAAGATCACCCAAATATGGCGGATTGACAATAGGTTTATTATCCTCAGCATTGGATAATTCTATATAGTTCCGATCGTATTGAACACAGACGGTGGTACTGATTGTATCTATATCTTTAATGGTAATGTCAACAAAGCCCTGCGTTGATGAACCGTTCGTTACCAATTCCATGCCGGTAAAGGACAATTTGGCATTCGGATATCTATCCAAGGCAAATGCTATTACAGATACCAAAAAAAGTGCAACAAATACTATTATTGCAGACTTTTTATGTTTCTTAATCATGCTGACCCACCCCCTGATTGTTAGAATAAACAAAATTGTTCACGCTGCGAACAAAATCCTATGTTAGCAACTTTCTGTTAGATAAAAATACATATCCATAATTATTTTACAATATTTTTGATATATTGTCAATGCTACATTACCAGAAAATCAGGCTTTTTATTTACATTTTAGTAAAATATGTTGCATTTATATGAATATATTGTATCATTTGGTAGTTTATGAAAATTGCAATGGATAATTATGGGAATATACGTTTTGCGGAAAGTTAATTTGGAAATAAATATCCACCCGCGGCTTTGAACAGAACCAGTAAAACCGGACAATAGAAAAAAAGCACCTCCTATGGTATAATAAAAGAAAACCATAGGAGGTATTTTTATGCCGAGAAGTTACATGCACATACAAGAATATAGAGAAGATATTCTAAAATTAAAAGAACAAGGACTATCAAACAGGGAAATTGGTGAAAAATTTGGTTTTTCCAAAGTACAGATAAAAGAATTTCTTAAACGCCATAAGAGAAAAGAACGGCAAATCGCTGCCGGAATCATTCCGAAAAAGAAAGGTAGACCACGCAAATCTTATGCTGCCGCGGATCAAGATAAAGATGCCAGAATCAAACAATTAGAAATGGAAAATGAGTTGTTGCGGGATTTTCTCTCGCTCACAGAAGGGATGTGAGAACTTCGGTTAAATATCGTGTTATCTATCGGCACAAAGAAAAATATACAATCAGCGAAATGTGCAGATTTTTTGAAGTATCGCGCAGCGGATATTATGACTATGTAAAGAGAATTGATATTCCTGATAAAGATTTGCCTTTAGCGGATAAAATACGAGAATGTCAGGAAATAACCAATCGTACATACGGATATCGTAGAGTACATATATGGTTGGAAAGACACGGAATACACCGTAACCCAAAGACAATTTTGCGTGTAATGCGCCAATACAATCTATTATCAGTAGTACGTCGTAAGAGATACATAAATTATGGACAATATCTACATCGGTATCCAAATTTGTTAAACCGTGATTTCAAAGCCGAACGTCCCAATCAAAAATGGGCTACTGATATATCATATATCAAAACAGGAGAAGGGTTCCTGTACCTATCAATTATCAGAGACTTGTATGATAATAGTATAGTTGCACATAAAACAAGTACATATCAGAATATCAATCTTGTTTTAAACACAATCAGGGCAGCAAAGCAGAAAGAAAAAGTCACTGGGGAGTTGCAGCTCCACAGTGACCAAGGATTTCAGTATACATCCCATGAATACTTTAATCTGACAACATCATACAACATAAAGCAGTCAATGTCAAGACGTGGAAATCCATATGACAATGCTTTAGCAGAAAATTTCTTCTCAATTCTTAAAGCGGAGTGCATAAACAGAGTAAATCTAAAAACATACAATGAAGCAAGGACTTTGATAGATGAATACATATATTTCTACAATAACGAACGTATTCAGTTAAAATCATAACCACCAGTGAACTGGTGGTTTGCTCAGCCCCTAGAAGGGGCAGCACTTGCTTACCCCCTAAAGGCGGTATTGAAAATTTGACATCGCAT
>JAFLUB010000003.1 GCA_022509025.1 Oscillospiraceae bacterium
TTTTACTTGCTACCCATAAATGGGTCTCTCGGATCGAACAGACTTAATTGATCTGTCTCTCTATCCCTTTTTATCTGATTTGATATGTAGTTCTTTATCGCTTTTGTGTCCTTTCCTACTGTATCCACATAATATCCTTTGCACCAGAATTCTCGATTTCGATATGCAAACTTCATATTCCCCCACTTTTGAAATATCATCAAACTACTTTTTCCTTTCAGATATCCCATGAATCCTGATACACTCATTTTCGGTGGTATGCTGACCAACATATGTATGTGGTCAGGACACACCTCGCCTTCTATTATCTCTACTCCCTTCCATTGACACAACGTCCTCAATATTTCTCGTATCTCTATTCTCTTTTCCTCATAAAATACTTTCCTCCTGTACTTTGGAGCAAATACTATATGATACTTGCAATTCCATTTCGTATGTGCTAAACTATTTGCGGTATTATTTTGATTATTCATTTTAATATCCTCCAATTTTGTATTTTTTATTGTAACTGGCAGGTCACAATTTTATTATACAAAATTGGAGTTTTTATGTCTATCTCATCGGCATTAGCCTTTACTGAACCACGCGACTATCGCGTGGTTTTCTTTATACAAAAACAAAACCGGCGGATTTCCGCCGGTTTTATTTTTGTTTTAATTCTCAAGTGCAACTACTTTAGCTTTTCTATCGCTGGTCAGGTTGTTAAGTACAACCGTTCCGGTATACATATGCATACAAGCCAGAAGCAAGTCTGTCGTATTAACAACACCGTTTCCGTCAAGGTCACAATCGGATCTATCTATTTCTATTACATCATCCTCGCCTTCCCCTGTCCTGATTCGGATTTTGCGTACAGTATAATCTCCATTTTCATTTATTGTGTACGCTGTATATGGGTACTTAGGATTTTCTCCGAATGTTACATATGTATGATCTGAAACGCCTAAAATTTCTGTTTCTACTGAATAATCCGTAGATTCTTCTGCTGCAGCTGTGTCAGAGCTGTCGCCTGCATCTGTATCTGCATCCGCGTCTGTATCAGCATCTGCGTCTACATCAGCATCTGTGTCTGTATCAGCATCTGCGTCTGTATCTACATCTGCATCTACATCTGTGTCTGTATCAGCATCTGCGTCTACATCAGCATCTGTGTCTGTATCAGCATCTGCATCTGTATCTACGTCTGTATCAGGTGTTTCTGCACCGGATACTTCTGCATCAGAATCAGGCTTTTCGTCCTTATTTTCATCCGCATCCGACGGTGTCTGCTTATCCGCGTCATCGTCAGGTGTTACGGTTTCGCCTGTAGTTACATTCTCATCTGATTGTGTTTCATCATCAGACTTGATTTCATCCTTTGTTTCTTCATCTTCTTCGTCGTCAACAGTCTTAGCCTTACCTATTGTCGCAAAGCTCTCATATTCTCCCGGAAGCAGCTCATTATAATCCTCTAACATTATGTTGTAGATGAAGATGTTCATTACGTAGATATCCAATTCGTCAACTACGTCATCTCCATCGCCAAGGTTAATTATATTACCAGGCAGGATTCTAAGCTTTCCGAAGTCATATTTAGCCGGAGCAAAGGTTTCTATTGCTTCGATATTTGTAATCTCATAGTCAAGATATCCGTCACGCTTGATAACGAGTGTGTAAGTATCTGAATCAGGCAGTAACTCAGGCAGTTCGAATGTGAATGAACCGTCTGTCGGTACGTCGTAATAAATCTCGCCTGTTTCTTTAAACTCAACCGGATGATATTGATCACTGCTCTTGAACAGATACATGGTTGCGCTATGGTCAGGTTCTATTTCTGATTCTTCAACAAGCTCTGTCATCGCGTAAACATGACCTGTGACGTACATCTGAAGTGAAGGTTCATCTTCTTCAGCGTCTCTTGTTACCGTTACTACGTACTTACCGCCTAATTCCTTATCCTCCGCATTCTTTGCTTCAATCTCGAATACGAATGTGAAGGTCTTCTTATTGAGCGGTAATTCGAACTTATGTTCGAGAGTTCCGTTATTAACGTTCTCTGACGTGATTATCTCATCACCAAAGGTCATTCTTAATATCGGATTCGGTACGTCAGCAGATATCTTGAATGTGATTTCTGACTCAATCGGTGCAATCAGAGTATTATATGCTGTGGTGTTTCGATTGAACAGCGGGTCAAGTCTCTTGTATTGAGCCTGAGTCGGGTCAGCATCCGTTATTTCGATATTGCTCAAGAACGCTGTGTTCGCTCTTACAACCTTAATAACGTATGTGCGTGCTGTCTTTCCTTCACCTGATACTGTCGCATAGATATAAGCTACATCATCAGCTGTGTCAAGCGTGAATGTCGCCTTCGCAGGCTCTTCCTCTGTACTTAACTGAGGAGCTGTGTTATTACCATCATAGGTAAATACGATTGAATCTGTATGTTCCTCAGCTATAGCAAATACGTCAATATCTGTTGCATACGGTGAAACTGAAATAGTGTATGAGGTTGTTTCAGAATCGAATGTAGTGATGTCCATTAAGTCGGTAGTCAGGTCAATCAGCTTTGCTGTACCGTTATCGCGCGCAGCGCGGTTAATTGTCAGCTTATATGTGCCTTCCTTACCATTTTCGTCTGTAACAATAATCTCAATAACTTCCTGAGCTTTTTCGGTAGCGAGGAATGTATCAGGCAGCTTGATTTCTGATTTTGCTGTGAGTTCCTCATTTTCTCCGCTCTTTAACGTTATTTCAGTACCGTCGCTCAGTACCGCAACTATTGTATCAGTTGCACTCTTTGCTGTTACGGTTAATTCAACTGAATTATCTGTGTAGCTGATTGTAGTGTCATATGACAATACTTGACTGTTGAATTCCGGATTAAGTTCATACAGACCGTCATTTTCGTCTGTTTCGTCTGTCAATTCGAGGTTCTCCAAAGCTACTGATGTAACTTCACCCTCAGCACGTACTACATGCAGCTGATAGAATCCGTCTTCCTTAGTTCCGTCAGCATATGTAACTGATACCTTAACAGATACTTCGAAGTTGAGTACGTTAATCGGCAGATTTTTGAATTCATTGTAAGATTCATTGCTGCGTGTTCTTTCGTCTTCAGGTACCGGTGTGCTCTGTACATACGCGCCTTCGTCAAGACTCATGCTTATAACAGCGTTATCGTATGTATGAGCTGTGTAAACCTCGAAGGATTCAGCTTCTCTTCCGATAGTAACCGTGTACTCTCTCAGAATCGGATCGAAGTCTGCAGGATCTATCTGAGTATTAGCGCCTACCCACAAATCTTCAAGTACCGGAGTATCTACACTGTATACTTTTACAACGTATTCGTTCGTTAATTCATAACCGCTTGATGCGAATGTTGTCGCGCGGAATCTGAACGTAGCTTCGCCTTCTTCACCTATAGTCTCAGCAATATAAGTCGGTAAGCCAGGTACAACAGCATAGTCGTTCAATTCCTCATCGAACAATTCGATGTAAACATCGTCATGGTCACTTGCTGCGAACAGATATGGTGTTGAACCCTTATTCGTTGCTTCGTACTTGAATGTCTTTTCATTGAACTTCGTGAAGAATCTTGCTTCGTTGCCTGTTGCAGTGCTTGTCGGATCAAGCATGATTCTGCTGATAAACGGCTCGTAAATTTCGTCTTCTGTCTCTTCAGCAGCATATACAACGTATACGTTATCTCTGATACTGTTGTCATTGTATATGGTTCTTACAGAGATATCAAATCTCTCTCTCTGGGTTGACAGCTTGAACTCTCCTGTGCCGTCTTCAAGCTCTCTGCCGTTTACAGTAATTATATTTTCCTTAATGCTGCTATCTTCCTTAACTGTAATTGTAATCGGAAGACTGCTTGTTCCGCTAACGAATTCTACTCCGTTTCCAACAGCTTCATTAAGGTCAGTTAATCCTATTGTACCGCTGATTTCAGGCTCGCTTATTTCAGCACTGAGAGCCGCAAGAGCGAATATTTCAGTGTCGTCATCTTCGTGACCGTCTTCGCCACCCTGCTCTTCGCCTTCTTCAGGACCAATCGGATCCGGATTTTCCGGTTCAGTTGTTCCCGGGCCTTCTTCCTCAGTCTTCGGTGTCTTTATAACCGTTACAGAGTATCTCTGAATTGTGCCGTTATTATTAACAGTGATAACACGTGTTGTCTTACTGTCTTTAAGTGTTACCATACCTGTGCCTGTTACCGCAGCGTCCTTATCAGCAGCCTTTGCGCCGATTGTTACGCTATCGTCACTTGTATATACGTAGTAGTTAAGCTCTCTTGCCGCGTAGTCTGCTCTGTCTTCTCCGTCTATCTGGATTGATGCAAGGTCAGGTGAAGATGCAGCCAGACCCTTTCGGAAGATGTTCAGAGTGTAAATCGAGTCAGGCATGCTGCTTGCTTCATCAGCATACAGCTTGATTGCTACCTGATTGTCTTTACCTGCTGTCAGAGCTAACGGCATTGCATTGCCTTCATACTTAATTCCGTTTACACGGATTATGCTGTCTGACCATGCTGCTGTTTCAAGCTCTACCTCTTCAATATCGTTCGGAACTGTTACAAAGTAATCCTTTACGTCTCTTGTGAACGACGGTACTATTGTACCCTTGTTCAGAGTCAACTGAGTCAGGAATGGCTTATCCTCTGTTTCCTCTTCCGGACGATAGATGTGTACAAGATATACAAGCTTTGTCATTGTTGCAGCTTCTTTTTTGTCAAGCGCTGTTACAACAACCTTAACAGTGTTCTTTCCGAAGTCAAGGTCAATCTTGCTTGACAGTGACTCGCTTTCAACAATTTCATTGTTTACAGTAATCTTCGCGTTTGTTGCTGTCGGAATGATATTTACATAATCCGTGTCCTTGTTAACCTTAACCTCGTATTCTGTTATTTCAGAATCGAATGCAGGCGACAGGTCAAAGTTTAATGTGCCGCTCACAACTTCAAGGTCATCAAGTCTCGGTTTGAGAGTATCATCCGATGCGCGGTTGATTACTACTGTGTAGTATTGCTTATTACCCTGAGTATTCGACAATTCGATTGTGACAATATTGTCACCGTCTACTATGTTCTCTATAAGCTTATCTACTCCGCTCTTCGCTGTTTCATTATTAATCTTAATGATTACGTTTTCCGGATTAGACTCGTCGCCTGATTCAGCATAGACTCTTATCTTTGCTGTTTCGAAGCTTGACGGTACGCTTACGTAATATGAATGATTATCCGGGTTATAAGCCGGAGTTAAGTCGTACAGTACGTTCGTCTGGTCACGAACTTCGATTCCTGTTGTAAGCTCAGGTATCGGATTATCAAACGGGTTGCGGTAGATAAGAACTGTGTATGTCTTCTCCGCTCCGAGTTTTGACTTAACTGTGAATGTTACCTTTGTTTCTCCTGTCGGTAATGACGGAATTGCATAGCTTGTTCCGCTACCGATGGTGGTTGATGCGCCGCCGTCCATTGCAACATTGATTGAAACTGTGTTATCTCTTGCAATCGGTGTTAAATCAACTTTATCCACTGAGTGGTCATATACCAGGTGATAGTTCAGAATATCGCTATCGAACAACGGTGTCATTATGCCGCCGTCTGTGTACTTGATATCGATAAGATCTGCGTTATCATTTTCGCCCGGCTTATAAACGTTGATTACATATACCTTCTTTGTTGTGCCCTTATCCGAAGCGTATGCGGTGATAACAATCTTGTTATTGCCGTCTACCAGCGGAATGTTAGTTGCATTAGCGAGGCTTGTTGTTTCAAGGTCATAATCCCATGCTTCACTTCTTACCCACAGATCTGTCAGTATGTTCTCTGCAACTGCGTGCAGTGAGATAGATGCTGTGTCGCTGTTTACTGTCATTGAATATGACGTGTTATCCTTATTATAGTCAGGAGTCATATTGAAGCCGTCAACAGCTATACTGCTCAGAAGCGCGCTTGTCTTCTGACCTGATGCTCTGTTTATTGTGAGTGAGTAGTAACGCTTGTTATTACCCGCTGTATCCTGAACCTTAACGACAAACAGGTTATCGCCTTCGTTCAGTGTCAGATGTGTACGCTCGTTCGCGCCGATTAGCTTCGGCTTGGATGAGAGGTTATTCATATCGTACAGATATGCCTCTACGTTACCAAGCTTACTTACTACGCTTGCATTCGGAACTATTGTCAGATATTCATCCGACTCTGCCGCAGTTACATTTGCATAGTAGTTATAGTCAACATCTGATGAGTTTGTAATCATCGTCAGCGGATGACTATCAAGCTTAACTGCTGACAAGAAGTTAACATCAGAATCAATGTTCTGGTTTGTATTCTTGAACAGCTCTATTGTGTATCTCTTAAGCTCATCGTTTGAACCTGTTGACAACAGCTTGAATACAACCTGTGTGGTCGTCTTCGCGTTTATGGAGTTGCTCAGGTTAACCGTATGAGACATCGACGACTGATTGCGCGTCTCGTTCACGCCGTCAACAGTGCTTACTATAGTATAAGCAGAATCTGTATTTCTCGTCGCTGTTATCGCAATCGGTGTCGTGTTTTCATTCACATCAGCGTCAATTACAAGCTTATAATCTGTGATATTCTTATCGAACATCGGAACTAAGCTGTAGTACTTGCCGCCTATTGTTACTCTGAGGTCGTCAAGAATTGTGTTCACTTCATTGCTCTTACGCTTGATGTTTACACTGTAAATCTTTGTTACTGTCTTATCCTCAGATGTAACCTGAACTCTGAAGATATTGTTTCCTTCAGCAAGATTCTCAACCTTGTACGATGAACCGTTTACGATATCCTGTACAGGTAATGAACCTTCGCTTGATGTGAACATCAGCTTCAGTGAAGCATTTGCTGTCGCAAGAATCTTTGTGAAGTTAACGCTTGTAACATCGTTACCTACGTTAATCTCATATTCTCTCAGATCGCTTCTGAATGTCGGTTCAAGAGTTACCGATGCTTCTGTATTAAGCTCAATGAGGTCTGCGTCATTTGACAGTCTCTTTACATATAAGTCATATGTCTTATATTCCGACTTATCATTTGCTCTTACGGCAATCTTGATGAGATATGAGCCGTCAGGCTGACTGTTAGTCAGATATGTCTTAGCTGTGTACTGATTATTCACACCCTCGTCATGTGACTGTTCTGCAAGAGTACCAATCTTAACAAGTCTGTTATCCTGGAGAGTTGTTACTCTCAGATACGGCTCGCTCGTCGCATTCTGCGGTATGCCTATTTCATAGTATCCGTTTTCATGCGTCTCGTCTGCCTCATGCCATACAGCACCTATCGGATTTGTATACGGCAGTTCAGGATCGCTTGTGAATGTGTTTCCTTCAACATCCATGAAGATGCTCAGAATATCAGTATCAATCGGGATAAGAACAAGCTTCAGTTCGTAATCCTTGCTTATCAGAACTTCTTCAGTTACGTCGCCGTCCTCTTCATCAGAGGTTGCTCTCTTAAAGATACTTACATTGATGCTTACATCTGTATCTTCAGCGATTGCTACAGGCATATCAAGGTTTGCCCACTTACCAGGCTCTGATACTGTGCCTGATTCCAGACTATCATCTTCGCCGCCATCCAAACCGTTTATTATCAACGTTGTTACTGCTCTTGAATCGTCAGCAATAGCCTTGATATTCGGCTGTGTGCCGCTCTGAACATACGCTACATATGTGCCGTCCGGCTGGAGCATTGCAGGCATATCGTTTACGAGAACCTGCTGAAGCATTGCATCAACCGGCATACGGTAGATGTGGAGCTCGTATTCTCTTACTCCGATTTCTGATTCTTCTACCGTAACGCGTCCTGTCTCGCTTGTTACCTTTACGAAGAATACGTTATCACCATACTTGAGTGATACATTCTCCTGAACTTCAACGAATGCACTTGAATATGAGTTTCCGTCTTCGTCAAGGATAGAAACGATTGTGCGCGCTCCTTCGTGGTCATGCGCCGCATGAGCGAAGATATCAACATTAGATATGTCTGACGGTACATCTACAGTGTAAACTGTATCTGTAGATTTATCCTTATTAGGATCGAATACAGGATCCATGTCATAGCCGCTATATAATGCAGGATTGAGTCCGTGATCCAATACCATGAGTGTTTCCAGCTCATCCTCAGATTTCGGCTCATGTATCTCGATGACATACTTCTTCACGAAGTGCGGAACTCTGAGATAAATCGGAATGCTGTAGAACTCAGGAGTTGCGGCAGATTCTTCGCCTTCTTCTCCCTCCATGCTGTCATCGTCCGAATTGTCGTCCGAATCAGCGTCTTCTTCAGCTTTCTTCTTCGCCAGATCTACCTGCTGCTTAATATAATCGCCGAGGTTCTGAATCTGCTCTCCATTTTCGTCTGTGATCTGGATAGAAATTTCAACATCCTTACCCCACTCATTGCTCTTATCAGCATAGTCTATGAGTGCCTGTAGAGTCGTATCTGCATTCGCGTATACATTATATATTGTAATGTACGGGTCAGGCATGATTGAGTAGTTCGTTACTGTCGGCTGGAATTCCATGTTGTAGAACGGAATTACCTCTTCGTCTCCTGCCGGCTTCTTGTTGCCTTCCGGAGTTTCTGACTCTTCGTCATCTGTCTGGTTATCTTCGGGTTCTTCCGTTGTGCCTGTGCCAGGTCTTGTAACAAACAGATCGTCAAGATATACATCTATCGGAATATGCTTGATTATAAGTACATAGTGGCTCGGAGCCTCACCCGGAACAGTTACTTCCATATCGAAGATATTCTCGCCTTCATGAAGCTTCACATAAGCCTCAAGATAGCTGTTATATCCGATATAGCTCTGCTCAATTGCCTTAGTATCTTCGTCGCTGTTGCTCAGCTTGATTGTCGTACCATCGGTTATTGTTCCAATCTGAACCTTCGCAACAGGATTTTCAGATGTTGAGTATGAGTACGCCTCGTAAGAAGGTGTATCCTTATGCATTGATGATACAGCGTCATTGTCGTTTACACGAACATAGTCGATTGTTTCATCAAACTTGTCACGGTTTACAGTTACATAGTAATCTGCAACGTGTACCTTATCACTATTGTAGATTGACAGTGTGATTACAGCAGGTGACGCGTCACTGAGCTTAACCACATCAGCGATAGTATTATTTTCCTGAGTTACCGTGAATACATTATCCGCGTCGTCAAGTCCGAGAACGGTTGAGCCCTTTGTTCCGCCTGCAACCTGTACGTAGTATGTCTCTTCACCCGGATGAGCCATAGTAGCGTTCAGATTTACTTCAGTCAGATAGTACGGAAGAACTGTTACTCTCTCGTAATAGTATTCCGGAACTTCTATGTCTGTATTCTCGCTGACATACTCTGTCATCTCATTGTTTACTTCAATGCTCAGCTCATAATCGCTGTCATATCTTATGATTGTGATAACATATGACATAACCGCATCTTCGCTGTACGGAGCTGTTACAGTTACAGGAATGTCTGTACTGTTACTGTCAGTATTAAGCTTAACATCGCCTATGAACGAGCCTACACCTGTGTTGTTATCCGCGTCAACAGTATTGCCCACGTGGATTTTAGCCCATGCATTGTCAGCCTCAAGCTTAAGAACTGTGCTTGCGGGATACTTATCTTCTTCTTTACCCGCCGGGAGATATACAACGTATGTTGAGAGACTTGTTTCAACCGCATCGGTCAGAACAATGTCCTTAGAAATCGGATCGCTCGATGTGCTGCCGTCTGTTCTGTCACCGGCTGCAACTTTCTCAAGCTTAGTACCCTCAGGCTTGTTGATAATTACAAGTCTGTATTCCGTAGGATTACCGTGAGTTCTTGAAGTAACTCTGAAGCGGTATGTATAAGATAAGATACCATTTACGCCAACCTCTTGTGTTGTAGCACCCTTATATTCAGGTTCTTTTTGTGAACCCTGCTGCTGGGCTTCAAGAAGCTCTCCGTCTTCATTATAGAACTGAACGTATGAATACGGATCTATAGTGAATACGAACGGTTTAGCCAGGAATGTACCCTCAGGCACTTCCGCACGGTACTCTATAGCTCCCGATACCTTACCCATCGGTACAGCTTCCAGCTTTGTTGGTTCTGCATCAATGTCTGTCGCTTCAACAAGTACCTTCAATACTCCAGTTTCACTTGATGATTTCTGTATCATCAATGTGTACTTCTGAGTCTTTGATTTGCTGTTCGTTGCATTTATTGAGTCTACGCCTGATGTTACCGTTGCATTGAGCAGTATTTCATCTGTAGGCATATCAACGCTGAAGTAGAGAAGCTGTAGTGCTTTAGCATTATCAATAGGATTGTTATCCTTATCGAAGAATTCAATCTTCGATGTGCTTGACTTTGTCTGCGCCTTGATAAACGCTTTTGTCGCCGTTGACTCAAGGAAGCTTATGTAGTTATATACATTATTCGTTACGCTATCCAGAGTTGCAGCTGCATATGACTTCTCTGACTCGCCTGTGTCGCTTACGAATATGTCAAGCTTCAGGTCTTCTGTAATCTCACCCGGCTTCAGACGGTTGATACGTAATGTGTATGTCTCTATCTGGTCAGGCTCACCGTTTTCTTTCATGTCCGGAGAACCTACCTTTATAGGTACATCTAACGGTTCTTCTACAGTAATACCTGTCAAGTCTATATTATCATTCATGCTGTATCCGGCTGAATACGGCATATCTTTAACAGATACATATGCTTCTTCATTTACAGCTGTTGCTTTGACTGTAGCTCTACCTGTCTCATCATTCATGATGTCGATTACGTATACTGAAGGATCGTCTGCACTTACAGTAGCTGCACGACCGTTGAGTGTAACATTAGCAAGAGCGAGGTCATTTACCTTACGAACTATCTTTATTGTGTAGTACGCAGGGTTCATGTCTGTATCATAGCTCCATACCTTAGCTACGAAGGTCTGTGAACGTTCGCCTGTTGAGGAGATTATATCATTCTCCGGATCAAACAGAATGTTTCCGGTCCATACATGGCTGTTCTTTGTCTTGTTATCCTCAGCCATATTTCCATCAGCTATATCAACACCTATACGTGCTATCGGATAGGAGGCTGTGAGTCTAACAGGAACTGATGTTGCTCCGTATGTAGTGTTAAATACAATCGGCTCAGACAGTGAAATGTCATTCTCTTCATAGAGCTGATATGGCGAATCAGGATAGCTCTCGTAATATGCTTCAGCCTTAGTGATCTGTCTGCTGTTGGATATTCTCTTGAGTATAACAGTGTATTCTCTGATATCCTCAGCCTTAACATCGTCTGACAGCATCTGATCCTGAGTCTTTATTCTGAAGTGCATTGTATATACATCGTTCGGATCAAGACCGGAGAATCTGATAGATCTCTCATGCTGCAGATATTTACCTGTATAGAGACGGGCTCCTGTAGGATCCTGAATATCTATACCTGCATATTCGTATTCTGCTATTACCTTCATCTCGATAGATGTTACACCTACCTCGATTTCAGCAATATAGGCTCCCTTCTTAGTTTCACCATTTTCTACATATGTGTAATTTTCATTGAATACGGCATTATCAACAAGGTCAAGAGTTCCTACTTCGCCGACCCATACGCTATGATCGCCATCTTCATTCACTTCAACATTGTTGTTCTCATTTTCTGCAAGGTATATATGAATTTCATATATCTGTTCAGTACCTGCTTCTGATGTAATCTTGAATTTAATGGTCTGCGGCATACCCCAGTCTAACGGATATACTTCGCTAAGCGTGTAGTTATGTTCAACGAGGTATGGAGTCAAAGCAGAACTATTGATAATAGTCAGATTGTTATCTTCATCTTCCAGTGTTGCAAGAGTCAGCGGTGTCTCCTGAGCCGCTACTACACGTATAGGTACAGGTTTACCTGACTCAACTAAGCTCTGTGATACGAAGCTGTCGAAGTACGGATAATCATAGATGTCATCACTGTTCGGACCTGCAGATTCAATACCGTTTACTGTGACAGACTGCACATCTGTATTTGCAGACAGAATCTGTACTTTCAGTACGTTTCTCGATGTTCTTCTGCCGTCTTCGGAGGTTACCATGTATGAAATATCCTTACCGCGGGTAATTTCATCCTTGCTTATCGGTATAAGTATACCGTGAATCTCACCGCCGTTTTCTACGCCTTCGCCTTCGACAACTGTGTTATCATCAGTAGCGCCCTCATATGTTACGTTATTCAGAGTAATCTTCGCCTTAGGCGATGTGCTCTCAATATATACTCTGAGGTACTTTTGACCGTTACTGTCAACAGTCATTGTTGTTTCGCTTACTCTGAAGTATGAAGTCACAGTTGGACTTTCTATCTTGTTATAGCTTTCAACTTCATTAACTGTTGTATTTGTATCATCTATTGATGTATCCTCTGACAGTCTGTAGATGACAATCTTATAGTAGTGATTGTAATCCTTACCGGCTTCAGGTGTTGAGGTTACATAGATATATGTATCTTCTGTATCCTCTGATACATCAGCCGCAGTATTTACAGGTATAGCAATAGGTGTCTCAGCAGGATCGAAGTCCTCTTCGTTCGTATTGCCGTTATCTGATTCTGCCTTTACAGCAACTGTCGGGTCATACGGCTTCGGAGCATACTCTTCTGTATTGAACAGAACGATTGACGGAGCATCTTTACGGATACCGTATCTGTAGACAAGAACTTTATGACCGTCTTCTTCTTCGATTACAGGATCCGTGAGTTTAACCATCTCTCTCTCGCTTGCGCCGACAAAGAGGTCGATATCCTCGTTTATGTTCATGTACTTCTGACCAACCAGGAGATTATATGTCTTAGTTGTTCCAATCTTATCACTCAGGGTCGGATTCGTGCCGGTTACAGCATTATTTGCAACGCCGACCTGAATCTTAACCATTGTGAACATACCGTCCTCGGTTACTAACGGAAGAGCAGATAATGTTGTATTATCTATCGGAGTCCATCCGCCGCTTCCATTTACGTCGTTATCCCAGACGATATTTTCATTATCAATGTTATAGTCCTGAGCTATAGTATTGAATTCTTCGAGGTCTTCATCGTACTTCTCTGAGCTGATATAGCCTATTCTTACATAGCCCTCTGCAGCCTTTGAAACCGCATGAACCAAAGCCTTTGCATCCTTTTCCGGATCAAGACGTACGATATATGCGTTTCTTTCTTCATCAAATGTTGCCGCAGTAAATTCTTCGTCATTTTCTTCCTTAGCCGCTACTGTTTCGAGGTCAAGGTCGATTACGCTGATATTTACAACATATGTCGCAATCTGGCCTGATGCTGCAGACGGCTTAACCATTATGGTTGCTGTCTTTGTATCCGGAGTGATTGCAAAATGTTCATATGTGTTAATATGCTGTGTATAATCATTATCCTCAATTTTAACATTTGCAAGCAAGGTGTTTGCGGTTGCAGTAAGGTCGATTTCTGTTATATCTTCCGATAACCAGAGTCTATAAGTTCCGTTATCGTCCTTATCAACATTTATAACCTTAGTGCTTCCATCGTCCTCATATGCAGCTGTCAGTGAAAGAAGTGTCGCGTCGTTACTCTGCTTATAGATGTACAGATATGAAACAGCGTATGTTTCAAGGTCTGCCGCCTTTGTCTTAATCTTATAAACAGTCAGTTCCTCGCCTCTGAGAAGCTCATTCTTCTTCTCCCACTTGTATGTGTTAACACTTTCTGACGGATTAGCAATATCATCTGTCTGTACTGAGATTATCTGTCCGGCATTTACAAGTGAAAGCTCGTCATTAGCTTCGATAGAAATGTCTACAAGTGTCTGGTTTGTGAACGGAACATTGCCCGGATTATCCAGCTTAACTGTGTAAACAGGAACTGCGCCCGCGTTTTCGTCTACAACTGTCATTACAGGTGACGGAGTATATACATGGTCACCGTATGTAACGGTTACTCCGCCTTCCTTGAGAGAGTCGTCAATACTCTTTCTTGTCAGATGCAGTATGAAGTTTCCTGTAGCATTTGCACGTGATGTTACAGTTATCGGAATATAGAAGTCTTTTATTCCCGTATCCAAACGATAAGAACTGTTACTCTCAGGACTTAACTCATGGATATAAGTATTATTTGCCTTATTCGCAATGCTTACTGTTGACTCTTTATTTATAGCCTCAGCCTTTATTGCGATATACGTCAGGCTCTTGCTTATTACATAGGTATAAACATTGTCTTCTATATCGTTAACATTGGTATATCCTTCGCCTATAAGCTCACCTTCGACAATTGTCAGCGGATCTACAGCAACATACTTAAGTCCTGTATAATACTGAGCCGGCTTTAATGTCAAAGTATAGTCAACTGCAGACTTACCGTTGAAGTTCTCAACATGGATTGTGTATGTTGTGATTTCACCCGGATTCAGCGGAAGCTCTTCGTTAACCCATGAAGTGCCAACAAATGGTTTTCCATCTTCGTCAGTCCATGAAGCACTTTCAAGAGTTCCTTCTATTTCTTCTCCGTCAACGTTAAATACTGTGACTTTACCTGATTTAGGCGTTAATACCATGTGAGCTGATTCATCATTTGCGCCTACTTCTACAATGTATGTGTCGTTAACACGTGTAATTATTTCCTCTTCGCCATCAGCATCTATTCTGGCAACTCTCACAAGTGAAGCAATCGTCGGTTCCTTGATTATTACAAGGTGATGTATCTGCTTCTTGCTTCCGCTTGATGATTCGATTGTGAACGGAATTGTTGTTCTGTCATCATACAGATTAATGATGTTACCCTCAAATATACCTGTATATGTACCGCCGGCACCTGTGTGCGTACCCTGGTCAAGTATAATAGATGCGTTCAGGTCTTGCGCCTCAATATAAATCTTAGCGCTGTTCTTTGTATCCTTGATGTATACGATATGCTCGCAATCAGGGTCAACCTCTTCCGCAAGCAGAGCTATGTCTGCTGACATTAACGAGAATGTCTCGGTGTCATGCTTCATTACCTGAAGTGACGGCGGGAGACCCGGTTCGCCATACCATATTTCATCGAAGTCCCAATCTACATATACATTATAGAATGTATTCATGTCGTTCAGGTCGGAGTCAGAATGTGTTCCGTTGCTGTTAGTGCCAAGTATTGAATTGTTGTTTGCTACGAACAGCTTACCCATAATAGCATGTGAGTGAGAAACTGTTCCTTCGCTGTCTATAGCAATGGATGCTGACGTCCATGATGAACCTGACAATGATGCTTTAGTGTATACGTAGCTTATTCTACCGTTATTCTTAGTAGCAATACCTGCTGATGAATTTATACCTGCAAGTGACGTTGAGCGTATGTAAGAATTGTCGATCGAGCCGTTGTTTACATTTACAAAGCCCGCTACATTATTACCTGCAACTTTACCGTCTGATACTGCTACCTGTGAAATTGTACCGTTGTTTATACCTGCGATTACAGCCGCGTTTGATACAGTGTTTGTACCAATTACGTACGGTGTAACTGCAAGGTTCTTAATTGTACCGTTGTTTACTGCGAACAGTGCAGAGTAGTCCTCACCGTCTACAGTCTTAGCTGATGATATAAGCACGTCTGAAACAGTGTAGCCGTTACCGTCAAGTGAACCTGTGAACGGTGTTTCTTCACTGCCTATCGGGTCAAGCTCAATATAGTCTGAACCAACCATGAATGAAATATCATTCATGAGAACATAGTGCTTCTTGAGACTTTCTGCGTCATTTCCGATACTCTTAAGACCTACAGCAGATCTGATTTCAATCGGACGTAATGCGCTACCGTCAGGTATATCAAGACCTGAGACATTCGAGTCTGCACTCTGAGATCTGAATGTCGGGTACTGACCTGCATAGATAATCCATACGTTATCGAAATCCCAATCAACGAATGTTGACTGCTGTTCAAGTCTTTCAGGAAGTACAGCTCTGCTCTCTGTTACGGTTCCGGCGCTGCTTGTTACAGAATTAATCTGATTCGGAATATTTGTATAAGCACCGCTTACCGTTGCGCCGTCCATATTGGAAACTGTTATACCTGCTGTGTATTTATCATAGCTGAGACCGGACTTTGTTGAAATGTCGCCTACGCTGTATACATTTTCAATTGTGCCCTTGTTGAAAGCAGCAATACCGGCAGCATACTGTGCTGAAGTAACCTTCGCCTTATTATACGAATTTACAATTGTACCGCTGTTTTCACCTGCAATACCGCCTGCTGCGTATGAAGATGATACGGATCCTGAAGCTACTGCTACCTTACTGATTACACCGCCTTCTTCATTCTTAGCTGCAACAGCGCCGACATACAGATTCTCCGCGCCGTCAGCGCGAGTAATATTTACATTGCTCAGCTTGAAGTTTTCTATTCTACCCTTGTTAACACCGAACAAGCCGTATGTTCCGTTGCTTGATTTAGCGTTAATATCAAGGCTGTAGATAGTCTTTCCGTTACCGTTCAATGAACCTGTGAACGGTGTTTCTTCTGAACCGATCGACTCCCATGGATTCTTGAGGAGCATCAGATCGATATCATCTGTCAGGATATAGTTAGCTTCAAGGTTCTTTGAGATTTCCTGAAGCTTTTCAGCTGTGTCTATCTCGAACGGATATTCCTTACTACCGTCAGGCTCCTCAGGAATAACTACATCTCCGCCTCCGCATTCTGCGTCTGCTGCAACGTATTCATCCTCTGTGCCTCTTTCGGCAATAACTCTTCTGACACTTGTGTTGTTTCTGGCCTTGACAATTTTGAGTTCGTACTCAGCCTTGCCCCTACCGTTATCAATCTTAATAGTGAATACATTCTCTTCAACAAGCTCAGAAATATCCTTAGCGTCTATTCTTCCTGTATTGCTTGTATGCATTACAAGCTCATCATCATCTGCATTGTCTACGTCATACAGTCTGATAAGATCCATATCAGCCATCGGGCTGCGTGCTACGATTGTAACGTCAGCTATTGAATCCTTAGACGGGATAGCCGCGAGGTAATTACCGTACTTATCCGGATATACAACAGCATAATCATCCTCTGATTCAGGTCTGATCATAACGTTCGACAAGCTCAGAGTTACATCCTGCTTAATAAGCTTGATAGTTTCAGATACAGCGTTATCCTTACCGTAAGGATATGAGTAAACGCTGACAGGTACATTTGTTAGTGTGCCTGACGCAAGAGTTATGGTCTGCGTATCCTCTTTGAGTCTCTTTTCATTGCCGGCAAGCTCTACCATAGCTACTTCGCTTGTTGCAACTACCTTAACATCTGCCGCGGTCGCGTTATACGGTATATTGTCATAAACGTAGCCTTCGTCAGTCTTCTTAACCTCGTTTCCGTTTACGTATACTTCAAGTATACCCGCGTCGCCCTTTATGATGTAAAGGGTATAATCCTTCTGATTACCGCTCGGTGCAGTAACTGTGAAGTTTGCCTTGGTTACATCGCCTGTAAGGTTATAAGATACTCTTAATTTTCCTGTTTCAGGAGCTCTGTTATCAAGTTCGATAGTCGCGTTTTCATTATCTGTAGTTATTTCAAGAATACCGTTATTAACGAAGCTTCCTGCTCTTACAGCGTATGCATTTGATATATCTTCAAGCTTTTCAGCCTCTACGCCATCAAATACTACACTCTTAACATCAGCGTCATCTTCCTCAACGTACTTGATAATAATCGTATGAACAGGGCTTGAAATCTTGCCGTCATAGCTTGTTACAACGAAGTTGAATACTGTGTCATCCAGGTCGTTAAGCGCAAGGTTTTCAAATATATAACCTGAGCCTATACCGCTTACAAGCGGCATATCAAGACCGAAACCTGTCAGTGTAACCTGAGCCATTTTTCCGGAAGGAACGATTGTAAGATCAACCGGGCTGCGCTTATCAACGATAGCCGTATAAACATGACTTACATCGTCCTTACCTTCCTCAGGTTCTTGGTTATCTTCAAACTCTCCGCCTTCTACGCCCTCTCCGTTATCTGCGTCTTCGCCGTCTTCTTCTGCGAACAGAGTGATGCCGCCGTTTACAGAGAACAGGGACAGACCTGAAACTTCATCATCGTCTTCCGGATTCTCTGTCGGGTCTTCCGGATCAACCGGTATTTCCGGATTCTCAGGATCTTCGCCTTCACCCGGCTCTACTTCGCCGCCTTCAGCTCCGCCGTTGTCTCCTTCTCCTTCGTCGTCTTCATTACCCTTAGAGTCGGTGACAATTACTGTCTCGTCCGGAATAAGCTTGGTTCTGTTCAGATATACAGTGTCAACACCTACATCTTCATAATCTCTGTATATGAACAGAGTATAATCATGAGATGCATTGCCCGAAGATGACAGAACTGTAAATTCAAATTCATTTACCGGATTGACATCAGGCTCGTCAAGAAGTCTTTCAACTTCAAGCTCTCCGTATCCTACGTCATCATTTCCTGTTTCTTCGTTCGGCATAGTAATCTGCGCAATACCGTTCTGCGTATGAATTATAATTGTCGCAGGGTTCGTGCTTGCCGGATCATCGGTGTATACTGACGGGAGTGTAACCTCGTAAATTGACGGGTTACCGTCACGCTTGGTTGCCGGAACACCGTTTACGGTAACATCTGTAAGATCTGTGTTATCGCTGCTCTTATAGATGCTTACAGTATATGTCTTCTTAGCATTAGGCGTGATTTCGTCATTTACATAGATCTGTGCATGAAGCTCTACTTCAAATGTTGTCACTTCGCTGTTTGCGTCTATTGTATACGATGCATTCTTCCACTTATAAGTCTGTGGTGCAGGCAATTCTGCTCCTGCAATCTTAGCAAGCTTAGAATGCTCGTTGTGGGCCAGAATCTCTATTGCTGCCTGTGTAGCTTCTGCGTCTACGCTGAATGTGTAAGTTGTACCATTAGAGATTGGTGAGCTGTTAGTATAGTCATCAACCTTTACATATTCAAGCTGTAAGTCGTCAGACATACCTACAAGCTTAATATAGTGATTCTGAGCCGGAGCCTTTTCATTCTGCGGCTGAACATTAACTCTTAAGTATCTTACGGCACCATTCTTCACGCCGTTCTTGATTCTGTAGTTATATGAGCCGTCCTCTGATCTAGCTCTGGTTGTGATATCTCCCTCAACGTCGATTATATTCTCTTCGTTATTAGGAACCTTTACTTCGTGTACTGAAACGATTTCAGCATGCGAATCTGTAAGCTTAATTTCTATGTCTGATGTATGGTCAGGAACGCTTGCAACATACGGCTCTTCAGTCGTCATGTCAACAACATAATGACCTTCCTTATCCTTTTCACTGATAATACGCTCTATTGACGTATCCTTTGACTTCTCGCGGAACTCAAGAGTATATGCCTTAACAGCTCCGCTTTCAGCCATTACGTCAATTTCATACTGTCCGTCATTTACGTTTGCCTTGAGCGGATTATGCCACTTGTTCTCCACAGTCCAGCCCACATTTTCTGCTGATGTTGTTTCCTCATCCTTGTTGTGCCACTGTGAATCAGAGTCATAGTAACCAACTCTGAGTGTTGAGCGCTCTGCAGACGTGATTTCAACATCCGGAGTCTCTGTCATTTCGTCAACGAAGATTACAAATGTTGTATGCTCTTCGCCGTCTTCATTTGTGACAGTTTCTCTTTCTGCCTCTTCATCTCCGCGTTTAACGCTTATGATACTGTTATCAGCGCTGCGTCTCATGATACGAAGCGTTCTCATGCTAGGTGCGACAGACATATTCTGCGGCTGGATATAGATTGTGTAATACTTCGCAGTTTCTTCTGTTGTCGCGTCACCAAGAGCTATGGTGAACTGCTTCGTGGTTGTTCCCTTATCCACAATGTTCGGAACCGGGTCACCCTGTTTAGTTACAGCAAGCTTTGAATAGCTGTTGGAAGCAGTTACAACGATTTCTGCAATTTCTGTATCAATTGCTATGCTACCCTCGTAATAACCGCCACCTGCTGATACCCAGTTAGCTGCAACACCGTTTACTTCTACTTCGATGTCAGTGTTGGTGCTCTGCGGTCTGACAATCAGTCTGTATGTCTTACGGAATGTTGAATCTGTCTTTGCAAGCTCTACCTCGTAAATGAACGGATTCTCTTCAGTAAGCTCGGACAGGTTGCCTATAGACAGCTGGTGCAGAGCCTTAGGTGTATACGGTGGTGTTGTTATAAGTTCTGAATTGAGCGCATCTATTACGCGTCTGATCTCAGCGATATTACTGTTGCTGCTTATTGCTCTCAGCATTACGTCTGCGCTCAGAGCAGTATTCGGAACATAGATTATATAATCATCGCTGTTCTCTTCCTTAGTAATCTTCTCGCTCGGCAGTAATGTTACATCCAGCTCAAGATTCATATCTGTCGGAGTAACGATTACATAATACGTCTTCTCATTGCCGCTCTCTGCGCGTGTTACTACAGGGATCAGGAATGAGTCGTTTCCGCTGCCGCTTTTGATGGACTGATAATTCAGATCACTAAGAGTCTTATTAGTGAATGTCTTTCTCGCAACACCTGCGATAGTGCTGACATTTTCGTCATAGTCTGAACCCTCGCCAATGCTTGCTATACGAGCATTTACATCATCAAGCTCGAATTCAAGCACAAATGTCATAGATTCCTCAGACGGAATGTATACATGATATGCTTCAGCGTTATTCTTTTCGGTGATAACATCGTCAGCCGTATCATCTGTATAGCTGATATTATTATCGTCCGGATTAGCTGTTACAGACTTGAGGTCTGCATTCTGGCTCATTCTGTAGATGTACAGCTTATATGTAGCCTTCAGATCATCATTGCCATCCTGTGAAACTTCAATCGTGAATTCTGTCGTATTGCTGATAATGATCTCGTTAAGCGATGCAGGCTTGAGGTTAGCCGGACCGACTACACTTGTTTCCGTCATGTTATCTGCCGCTTCACCGTTAATACCCGTAATTCTTACAAGGTATCTGTCAATTACAGGTGTAGCGAGGATATCAGCCTTTTCAGCTTCACCGTTAATAGAATACGTGTATGAGCCGTCATCATTTTTAACTATAAGCTCATCATACTTCTTACTGTCATTTTCAGTATATTCTCTTACTTCAAGCTTCAGTCCGTAGTCACCGCTGAGACGCTTCAGGACAAGTATATTCTCATATACAGGCTCTCCGTCCTCTGACTGATATAACTTGAACGGAACTTCAAACCTATCCTCATTTGTCGGCAGGTTATTTACAATCAGCTCCGCATGACCGTCAGCTGTGATTTCTCCGTCAGCTATCTGTACATAGGTGCTTCTGCTCAGAGCAGTTACTCCTACGAGAACTTCCGTTGCATCAGGCAGAACATTATAGTATGTATAATATTCTCCTTCAGGTCCTTCATTTGTAGGCTCGTTTGCTTTTTCTTCATTTACCGTAACTTCCTTTATGGCAGGAGCAGCTTCGTCACCTACAAGTTTTATTGTGTAAACCTCAGATTTCTCTTTATCCTGTGATACAACCTTAATATATCTGAAGTCATCGTCTGTCTGAACATCAATGCCTGAAACAGGTTGTGATACGAAGCCTGTGTATGGTGTCGTTGCTGTCGTTGCCGCAGCATCTGTTTCAAGAATATCTGTCAGTGTAGCCTGTTCGTCTACAGCCTTAACTGTGAACTCAGCATAATCCATTGTTTCAGGAACATTGACAGTCCACAATGTCTTGTCTTCCTCATCCTGAACAGCGTAGTATGAACCAACCTTGATATATTCAATCTCGATGTTATCACTGCTGTCTCTGATGATAAGAGTATAGTCCTGAGTGGTGAAACCGTCAGCAGCCATAACTGTTACAAGATATCTGTTGACAGGCTGATCATGCAGTACAACTGCGTCATTCTCCCAGATATGCTTAGCCCATTCTTCCGGTGTTTCTGGTTCTTCAGGCTCTGTCGGCTCTTCAGGCTCTGTCGGTGTTTCTGAGCCCGGAGTATCTTCGCCATTTTCGTCTTCGACTGTCTGACCTTCATTATCATTCTGGTCTTCCTGATCCTCAGGAACTTCAGGAGTTTCAGGTGTCTCTGAAGCCTTTACGCCAGGATATACTACGTCTCCAACCTCATTGTTATTTCCTGAGTTTATCTTATGGACGGTTATGGTCGCATTTGGATCCACAGATTTCAGAAGAACCATAGCCGATGTAGCATCCTTAACCTTACCTGCCTCAAAGTAGGTGTAGGTTCCGGTTGCGTCTTCATCTTTTACTTCTCTCTTTGGCACTTCGCCAACACCAACCTCAACAAGTTCAAGGTCAGTGTTTATTGATACCTTGTTTATAACAAGAGTATAATCCTTAACTGTGCCGTCCTTTGCCTTAACCTGAATAGCTGCCGTTGTCTTAACATCCGGAAGCGGAACGTTAACGCGTCTTACTGCGCCTGTTTCATCATCTATCGCGTCATATGAACCGTTGATGTGTACATACTGAACCATCGGAGTTGCCGGTGTCGCGATAATGTCTGTTGTTGAAATAGTGTCAGGAACATTAATCTCATATGTGTTCTCAGCCGTTGTGCTGACATCAGCTTCTCTTATTATTCCGTTAACTGTAATTTCTACCTTCTTCAGGTCTGCGTTACTTGTAACAGACAGTACACGAACATAATATGTATCAATAGTTGTTCCGTCTTCTGACTTCACATATACAGGTATCTTAGCGTCATCTGCATTAGCAAATCCGTTAATATCTACAGTTTCAGATGTATCGTTTGTCTCGCTGAACGTGATACCTTCCTTGCCAAGATAGTAAGCAGGATTATATGATGCTTCAATCGCAACTGTCGCATGATCGTCTGTAGCCTTTACGCGGAGCGGAAGAATAGTTCTGTCGTCTTCTACGTATACGAAGTAGTCGCCTGCTTCGTCCTTTTCAAGGTTATACTCTTCGTCCTCAAGCTCTATTGCTCTGATGAACTCAATTGCCGCATCATTCATTGTTCTGCGGATGATAAGCGGATATTCAGCAGATGTCTTTCCATCCTCTGCAGTAACGCGTATTGTCAGTTCTATCGGAGTATCCATAAGTGACTCTTCAAGAACAACCTCTCTGTATGCAACGTAATCTGCAACCTCGAGAACTTCATCATCAAGAACTTCGCCATCAGCGTAGATTATAACTGTTGCAGCCACATCATCAGCCTCTGCGCGGATATTTATTCTCTTGCTTTCAATTGTTTCGCCTTCAGGCGCTTCCGCCTTCTGTTCTGCTGTTACGATATCCGACTTGTCAATGCCGAGATAGTAGTATACATGGCCGTCGCTGTCCTTCATCTTCTTAACCATGCCTGTATAGTCATTGCCTGTTTCGTCAGTCTCTGTTGCCTCTGCGTCTACGCTGAACAGGTCAACATTGATTGAAGCGTATACTATATTCAGAGCCGGTGTGTTCATTTCAGGAACAATACCGTCAACTGCCTTAACATAGATTGTAGCCTGTGTTCCGCCGTTCTCTATAGGATCTATATCTTTCAGAGTCAGCTTAACTATACCGCCCTGTGTCGGATCTTCCGCATCAATCGCGGTCGGCGTTACAAAGTCGGTTATTGCCGGTACAGCAGCTCCCGCTTTTGTTATCGCAACATTTGAGCGTGCGTCAGCCGTTGTCACGTAAACTACGATACCTTCTTCAGCGCCGCCTGCCGGATATATAGCCTGACCTGAGTATGAGTTAAGTGCCGTGTTATACTCTGTCTCAACCTTATACTCTGTCAAAGCAACCTCTATGATACCTGTTGTATCAGGAAGCTTATACAGATTAACCTTGAAGGTTTCCTCTGTGCCGTCTTCAGACTGTACATGGATATACGCAACTGCCGGAGCAGGCTCTGCAGCCTTGTAATTCTTTTCGTCATAGTATGTCGCGCCGGTCTTCAGTGAGAATTCCGGATTATCTGAAATTGTTATCTTCATGGTCTTATCCGTAGATATGTCAGAACCATTGATAACTCTGCCTTCTGCTCTCAACAGCTGAGTTGTGTTATCACTGTCGTCTGTTGAAGCAGGTAATGTGTACTCATATTCGCCGTAAGCATTCTGGTAAATCTCTTCACCGCCGAATGTTACGCCTATTGACACGTTAGCTGACATTCTGACAATGTCAAGCTGATACAGCATCTGAGGATATTTAGCGTTTGCAGGAGTTACAACAATATACTGAGTTGTTGTGGTTCCTACAAGAATCTTATCCTTTGTTGCTATATACGCGTCGAATGAGTTATTATTCTTTGATGTAATCCTAGCGTCATTTTCAGTATCTTCGATACCAACTCGCGCGTTGATATTATTTGCTGTAGCTGTTACTCTGACATTGCTTACATCGTTCTTAACCTTAGCGATATATCTGTTGTTCTTAGCATCATATTCAACAGAATATGCGTCTTCAACAGTTATATCCACACCGGTTCCCTCAAGCTTATTAACCTCGAGAGATTTGAGGGTTGCGTCAGCAGCAGAGCTGTAGATACGTAATGTGTATTCTCTTACTTCACCTGTTGCTGTTTCATCTTCTTTATTTTCCGCCGCAAGAATTACTCTGAACGGAACATCCATGTAACCCTTATCAGGATCAAGATCAACATCAACTGTCTCTACTGATCTGTACAGTTTAACCTCTGTTTCATCAATTTGTACGCTTGCCTCAGGAAGTGATGTTGCAACCGTTACTTCTACTGTCTCAGTATCTTCTGGAACTGACCATACATACATCAACTGTCCCTCAACAACTACAGGTGACAATTTACCGCTGTTATCTACAGATACATATGGATCTGAATCCTCGTCAACCTTATAGATTGTCAATGTATACGGAGCGCCGATAATACCGTCAGCTTCAAGATGAATCTTCACCTTATCTGAAGGCTCGTTATTATCGAGAGCGAAGTCATTGTATGTGAAGTTATCGTGATTCTCGTCTGTTACCAGTAATGCATTCAGAACTGAGTACGGATCATATGTAACGAATAGCTCATCCAATCCATCCGACTCGCTTGGCTTCATCTTCGGTGTTGTTATGATATTCACCTGTTCAACAGCTGCATCGCTGATATTTGCAGGGATTATTACCGAATAGCTCTGCGGATCATTATCACTTACAATAGCAGGATACTTAGTTCCTTCTACCTCTACATCAATCTTATCAATCATAGTTGCGGCAGACTGTCTGTAGATAGTGAGAGCGTGGTCTTTTCCGCTATTTCTATCGCCATACTGAGCCGTTACATTAATAGGAACAATTATTGATGTAACACCTGCCGGGAATGTTACCTTCTGTACATCATAATGTACTTCATGCTTATCCGCATCTGCGTGGTCGCTGTTTACAGTCTGCTGATTAATTCTGATCTTGCCTGAAATTACAGCTTCACCGTAAATGTATACATCTTTTGCCTTTAATGTGCCGGTTGCCTTGTCTATATCATCTTCAGTATCGGTTATAACAGCATAGTAGTTACCTGTTGAACCTATCTGAATCGCGTCTATTACATATTCTGACTCTGACTCAGCCATAGCCTTATGATTAGCGCTCTGAGCGTAATCAATATTCTCCTCAGCATCAGGATCATCCTGACCGACTCTGAGAATCTTCAGAGTTGTATCATTCGAATATCTTGTTGAGCGAGCCTTGTATACTCCGTAATAAGGCTTAACTTCATTCAGATTATTCGAGAATGCGAAGTAATAGTTGTCATACAGCGTACCTATAGGAACATCAGTAAATTCATAGTAACCTATAAATTTCGGATCTGTGTCACCTAAGTTATCTGCTGTCAACAGCTTTCCTTTTATAGCTCTGTATCCGTCAGGTATATCATCTTCATCAGAATCGTCACCTGCTCCCGGTTCGTTACCTTCTTCAGAACCGTCACCTGTTTCAGGTTCGTTACCGTCACCCAGCTCATCGCCTTCTGCTTCGAATAAGCCGACATTTTCTGATTCGTCGCCACCTGTTTCAGGTGTGTCGCCGCCTTCTACTTCAGGTGTATCATTATCTCCGGTTTCAGGCGCACCGCCTTCTTCGGACTTATCGCTTTCACCCGGTACAAGGATATTGCCTTTTGAGTCAACATTCTTGTTGTCGTTTATTCTTATCAGCTTAATTTCGTCCACATCAACCAAGCTCTTAACGCGTATTGTTACTGTATCCGCGTCAGGAACTGATGTCTTAACGAGTCCGGCATTGATACCCTTATACGGATTCTTGAACTGGTATAATTCGGTATCAAGCTGAGTTATTATCTTACTGTATTCGTCCTCTTCAAGATAACCCGCGTCTATTGCCTGTCTCAGAACTACAGGGTCAAGCTGTGAGTAATCGAAGAATATCTTATCGAGGTGCATATCTCCCGGTTCTACAACCTGGATAAATGCTTTCTGCTGTGTGCCTGTCTTTGTATCAGTTACATACAGCGTTGCTGTACCTGTTCTTGAATGTGAGCTTACTACACCGTTAGCATCAACTGTTACGATAGCGCCCTTGATAATCGGAGGAATACCTTCATCGTCAAGCTCCTCGATTGCAGGGATTTCCCATTCGTATGTATCGTTCATTGTTGCGTTATCATAGATGAGGTTAAATCTGTTGAATGTAACTTTCATCTGCTGAGTATTGTTACCAATATTCAGAATAACGCTTTCAGGTGTAAGCTTCATATCTCTGCCTGATACAAGCTCAGATTCATATTTATTTGCATCCTCAGGATTCTCTGATTTATCCTGACCGTTATGTGCAGGATCCTCTCCGGCATAGCTGTTACCGAGCTGGCCATAGAGGTTCTTACCGAAGCTCCATGCGAAGCCGTCGTCAAGAACTACATACGATGCTGTGCCGCCTGCTGCAACACCTATAGACTGATACTCATTGCTCTTGTCAATGTTTGCCTTAGTCGGTGCAGCCACAGTGCCGCTTACACCTTCACCGAGACCGAGACGACCTTCAGCCGCGTTACCCCATGTGTAAACGCTGCCGTCAGCAGTGAGAGCAATGTTATGCTCAGAACCTGCAGATGCGGTTACAACATAGTTTCCGCCGTCAAATGTGTCTGCATAAGCCCAACCGCTGCCGCTATGACCAAGCTGGTTGTAATTATTTCCGCCGCTTGTTACGAGACTTCCGTCATTCAGGAGAGCCACAGTATGTGAGCCTCCGTCGTACGTTCTTATAACCTTACCGTTAAAGTTGCCCATGTCAACCTTAACAGGCTTACCGTACGTACCATTTCCTGAACTGTTGATCTGACCTGACGCGTTAGAGCCCCAAGCCCAGACTGTTCCGTCATAACGTACAGCTCTGGATGTGTTGCCGCCTGCACTGATGCTTATTGCTTTATTAATTCCGTCTATAACTACCGGTATTCTCGACTTGTTATCGCCAAGGCTTGCACCAAGCTGATTGCTTGTGTTATCACCGAATCCGTATACGAAGCCGTCCTCGCTGAGAAGCAATGCATGATTGTCGCCTGCTGCGATTGCCTTGATTACAGGGAGACCTGATACCAATGTCGGTGTCTGTACGAATTCGTTTACAGAATTTGTACCGAGCTGACCAACATTATTTCTGCCCCATGTGTAAACCTGACCCTTGCGTGTGAGCGCAAGTGAATACCATGCTCCCGCGTGAACTGAAACAACATCCTTATTGTTCAGTGCGGTTATATTAACAGGTTCATATACATTCGATACTCCACCGTTACCGAGCTGACCGTATGTATTATTACCCCATGCCCAGACTGTTCCGTTCGACTTCAGCGCGATAACATGCGAGTCACCTGCCGCAATCATCGGAGCCGTCTTAGCCTTTGCATCAACAACAGTAACAATGCTTACAGATGTCAGCTCACCTCTTCTGACAACGACATGTGTAACACCGATGTTCTGACCTGTAATCTTACCGTTTGCATCTACCGTTGCGATATCTTCATTTATACTTTCGAAATCAAAGTCGCCTAAATCCACATAAGGTTTGAGTAGGTTAAACTCATCTCCCGGATATGTGTCAAGAACCTCTGAACCGCCTATAGGCAGAGTTATATCATGCTTGGAGATAAGGTCTGTTCTTTCACCTATAAGAACAGGTATTAAGCTCTTTGTTTCATTTCTTGTAAGCTTAGCGCCGAGTGAATAATCACCGAAGCCGTATACGTAACCGTCAGGTGTGTAGAATACAGTGTACTGGTTACCGAGACTTATGCCGTCAACCGTTAAAGCTTTCTCATTTAAGCCTTCTATTATTGTATTCTTCTTAGGTGTGGTTACAGTTGATGTACTGTTAATACCTAACTGACCCTTGTCGTTTATACCGAATACATACAGGCTACCATTCTTATCAACAGCCGCGCTGTACATATTACCGGCTTCAACATCCATTATATCAGATGCCACACTAACCTTATTAAATGTATTTCTGCTTGAGCCTGCGCCAAGCTGACCGTTTACATTATTACCTGTTGTGTAAACATTTGAATTATATGAAAGTGCAATACTGTGGTTATTACCTACTGAAACATCAACAATAGGTTCATCAAGGTCTCTTACCTCTGTTGAGAGCCAGATAGATGTTGAGTTATTTCCAAGACCTGCCTGACCGTCGCTGTTAGCACCCATTGCCCAGATATCACCGTTTGAGCGGAGCAATGCCGCTGTTTCATAGCCTGCAGAAATTGCTGTTATGTTATCTATTGTTAACAGCTTCTGCGGCATGGTGAACTTAGAGCCAATATTACCTACGCTGAGCTGACCTCTGTTATTTGAACCCCAAGACCATGTGTAGCCCTTATTATCAAGAGCCAGAGCGAAGGAGCTGCCTGCCGCAACAGTGATGATATCCTGAAGTCCTTCTATCTGCGTAAACTTATTGAGCGTAGAGCCCTTGCTTAAGCCGAGCTGTCCGTATGCGTTGCTTCCTGTTGCCCAGACATTTCCGTCTGTGTCAACTGCGAGAGCATATTCATCGCCTACAGCTATATCCTTAAACGTTACGCCTTCAGGTGTCACATTAACAGGTTCGTCACTTGCCGCAGTTGTGCCTGTGCCGAGCTGTCCCTTAGCGTTAACACCCCAAGCCCAGATTGTTCCGTCAGCCTTAAGAGCAAGTGAATGATTACCCTTTGTAACTGCCTTCGGCTTGAAGCCTACGCTGTCATCGGTTACAACAACCTTGATATACGCGTGCTTATTGCTGTATTCAGTTTCCTTAACATGGATATATGATGTTCCCTGTTTGAGACCCTTTACTACTCCTGTTCCCTTGTCTTCTGGGTCACTAGTATCCTGTGTATTTGTAACACTGATAACATCTGTGTTGTTTGTGTCAAATACGAATTTCTCAGGTCTGTTGGACTTGTCGCTATACAGGTTGAAGATATTGAATCTTGCGCCAATATTCTTTGTTTCACCTGTGCTTACATAGATTGCATTAAACAGGTCTTTCTCGGTGCTCTTATCAAAGAATACGATTTCGTTTCCGCCGACAAGAACAGGAAGTGTCTTGCTGATGACTGTGCTGTCACCAAGCTGTCCGTTTGTATTATTACCTGCTGCCCAGACATTTCCTTCAGAGTCAACCGCCATCTGGTGATTAATTCCGCCTGAAACAACGTCAAACGTGAGTATGCCTCTGTCTGACTCGTCTGTTACTCTAGTTGGAACGCGTCTGTCAGTTGTGTCGCCTAAGCCAAGCTGTCCGTATTCGTTAGCACCCCATCTGTAAACCTTTCCGCCGTCCTCAGCTGCAACTATAGCGGCAGAAGTATATCTGTCTGCTGAAATATCCGTAACATTGCTTATATAGTTAAGCTTTACAGGTACGTTTGCAGGAGTTGTGTTTCCGGTACCAAGCTGTCCTCTGCCGTTTGATCCGTAAGCCCATACGTTACCCTCCGCGTCGAGAGCGAGGAGGTGATCCGTACCGCCGGCAATCTCTATAATTTCAATCTCTGCGCCGTCCGCGTTTCTGTAGCCCATTACCTTTGACGGAACTGAGGTGTTTGTTATCTTCCAAACCTCACCGCTTATTGTAAGAGCATAGTTGCCACTTATCTGGTGAATCTTCGACAATCCTGATACGAGCGTCGCATAATTCTGATTATTATACTCACGGCCAAATGCCATTACAGTACCGTTCGCAAGAAGGATATATGATGTATCTTCATGCGTTGTAACGTCTACAGCACCTGTGACAGCTTTGCCTGCGCTATCCTTAACAGCGCTTACGGCCGAGTCGGTTCTGCTGGTCTTCTTGTTACCAAGCTGACCATATGTATTATCGCCCCATGAGTAAACATTACCTAATGTGTCGATAGCAAGGTTATGATTTACACCTGATGCTATCATGATTATCTTCTTATCCTTGAGAGCGTCTATCTGGAACGGAATATACGCGTTACCTGAACCGTTCTGACCGTTACCGAGCTGACCGTAGGTATTGCTACCCCAAGCCCATACAGTTCCGTCATGCTTAAGAGCTATACTGTGGTTTTCACCGCCGTCTACCATCGGATGAATATCCTTTTCACCTATACCGACGTAAACCGTTACATAGCCTATTGTTCCTGAAGACGGGCTGTTCACTTCAAGAATTGCCATACCGTCCGCTTTACCGCGAATAGTCAGACCATCCTCGTCAACAGTTACAATATCCTGATCAAGAGACTTAACTGTATATTCTTTTTCTTCCTTACCTGTGATACCAAGAAGATTCAGATATTCAGCGATAGTTACCTGAATAGCCGTATTCTTACCGTCATCAGAATCCTTTGTTACATTAAAGCTTTCTCCTGTTGCCAGGTGGATAATCTGCGGCACAACGCCCATCTGTCTTCTACCTGCGCGTACAGGTATATATGATGTCTGATTATCCTGGTTACCAAGCTCGCTGAAGTCGTTAGAACCAAAGGTCCATACGTAACCCTCAGTGTCAACCGTCATTGTATGGTCAACGCCTGCCTGTGCAAGTATGATATCAATATCATACTCTTCGTCCAGAGTTAGCACATATGTCGGGTAAACAACCAGAGCAGGTTCATACAGGTTGCTTGATGATGATGAACCTAACTGCTTATAGTTATTAGCACCCCATGCATATACGGTACCGTCGTCCAATACAGCGACACTGTAGTTTCTACCTGCAGCGATATCAGTTACCTTGTATGATACAGCCGGGATTTCCGGTTTAACATCATCGTCTGAGCCGGTGTTTCCTGAGTCATTATTATCCTGGTCACCGTCTCCGTCCGTGTCTGTCTTATCCGCCGGATCTGTATCGCCGTCTCCGTCGTCATCACTGTCTGAGTCATCCTCATCATCCGAGTCTTTCTCTTCACCAGACTCTGAATTATCATTTGACGCAGTTCTTATTACAAGCTCCTGAATACTATCATTACCGATTTCACCCGGAATACCTAACTGACCGTTAGAGTTATTGCCGAATACATACAGTCTGTAATCTCTTGAGAGAAGGAGCGTATGAGAGTTAGTAGCGTCACTTGAAGCTATCTTATAGAACTTATTAGATGCTTCCTTGCTCGCTATAGTAGCCGAACCGTTCCGTGTCGGAACTGCCCAGATTGTGCCGTCAGACTTAAGGGCATACTTACCTGAAAGCTGGATTATTCTTTCGAATAAGTCAAGCTTTATAGGTGATCTGCCATATCCGTCGCCCCATCCGTAAATGTATCCGTTATTATCAAGAGCAAATCCTGTTATCTCACCAACTGCTATTTCCTTAGCTATAGCGCCATCAGGGAGAGTTATCTGAACAGGCTTATTGTAGTTAGACGTGTTGCCTGTTCCGAGCTGTCCGTTTCCGTTATAGCCCCATGCCCATACCTTACCTGTGTTATCAAGCGCGATAGTATGGTTAACGCCTGTTTCTATTCTTGTTATGTAACTCGTCTTGTTTGAGAAGCTGAACGTTATCGCTGTCGGAACAATGCGATCTGTATTGCTACTGTCACCAAGCTGACCGTAGTTATTTCTACCCCATGTCCATACAGTACCGTTCTTATCAAGAGCTACCGAGAAGTCAGCTCCTGAACCAACCTGCGGCAGAGCTTTATACTCTACATTGTTGTCGCCAAAGCCGATAACAGTAACCTGAACAGCCGCTTCTCTTGATGTTTTACCGTCTCCGCTTGTACCTGTTACGATAATCTGCGTTGTAGCGCCGGCTTCTTCACCGTGAATTGTTACCGTCTTGCCGTCGCGTGAAGCAGTAGCGATTGAATTGTCGAGTGTTGATACCTCAAATGTTGCCTTATCGTCTGTATCGTATTTTACATTGAAGAATTTATTATATGTCGCTTCAATATTCTGTGTTTCATTTGCCTTTACGGTTACAAAGTACGTGCTGAGTGAAAGGTAATCATCACCTGTCTTTGTAGGCTCTGCCTTAATTGTTTCCTCATCGTTAGACTGTCCGGCAGTGCCGTCACCAATCTGACCCTTATTACTTACACCCCATGTGTAAACGTAACCATCATTGAGGATTACAGACGTATTATTACCACCTGCCGCAATTCCCCAGATATCATCATTCTTACCGTTTACAGCTATCTTTCTCGGGTGTTCAGCATCGCCGTCTTTTTCGATGCTGTTACCAATCTGACCGTGGGCAGTATTACCCCATGTATAGATGTTACCGTTCTTATTATTTTCATCACGCACCATCAGTGCAATATGATAATCTTCCGTGCTGCGATTATTTGTATCGCGAATGCCGCCGAACTGTATGTTTATAGCTTTACCTAAGTCATCTCCAGACTCATTTTTGTCAACCTTTTGCGGTTTATCAGTACCACCCGAAGCAAATGTGCCTGTCTGATGATTTTTGCTGTAGCCCCAGACATAAGCGTCTCCGCTTCTTGTTATAAACGCTGAGTTGCGAGCACCCGCGAATATATCAATTATCTTTACAGGCTGGCTGATTTCTTTCTCTGTTTCTTCGCCGTCAGCCTTAACAGTGATTGTTTCCTCAGGAATTGCCATTACCTGCTGAATAACTGATGTGCTGTTATTTTCGAATATAGTATCCACACCGAGTTGTTTCCTGTCATTGTTTCCGACAGTCCACAATGTTCCGTTGCCGAGAAGCATCATGGTGTGTCCTTCACCTGCTGCAATTTCAACCACGCTTGTCAGTGTGCCGTTTCCTGCCACGCCGCTCATAGCTACAGGAGTAGCATGCATAGCCTCGTCTGCTGCTATACCAAGCTGACCATAAGTGTTATTACCGAATGAGTAAACTATTCCGTCAGCTGCCAGAGCCACGCTGTGATCCGCACCTGCCGCGATTGCGATTATCGGCTTAGACTTCGCCGGGAATGACTTAACCGCTACAGGTATATTTGAAGTCGAATAGTTGGATACACCAAGCTGACCGTAGTTATTGCGTCCCCATGCGTAAACCTGACCGTCCTCTGTGAGGGCGAGAGCGTGGTCTGCGCCTGTGGCTATATCAATAACCTTCGGCATGTCAAATGTCTTGTTATTCGAAGTGTTTATATATTTCTCAATCTTAGTCGGAGATACGATAGTCGGAGAATTGGTTTTTGCACCTACCTGACCGTAGTTATTTACACCCCAACCCCAGACAGTACCGTCCGCTTTCAGAGCGATCAGGAAGTCGTTTCCGATTGCAATCTTCGGATTTGTGTAGCCTTCCGATACTGTGATACGAACCGCGATTGTCTTACCGGTCATTTCATCGGTTGCTACTGCGACAGTCGTACCTTCGCCCTTAGCTTTAATTGTAATAGTATTTTTGTCGGTTGCGCCTATAATCTTCGCAACATCATAGTTGAGAATATCCCATGAAATCTTACCGTCAAGCGCAGGTGTGTCCTTAAACAGCGCGAACGGCTCGGCTGTGTTGTTAGCCGTTACCTGTACTGTAGTTTCTGCTTCAGTACCTATGCCTGCCGGCTTCAATCTTACGGAAGCCTTGTCAATAACGAGCGAGCTGCTTCCTACAATAACAGGGAATGAGCTGTTGTCGGTAGACTGGTCACCCAGCTGGTATGCGTTGTTGTTACCCCATGCGTACACTCTACCGTCCTTATCAGCCGCAAGCACATGTCTTGTTCTGTAGCTGTCATAGCCGGCGCTTGAACCTATCATCATGATACCTGACATCGGGTCAGCGCTTCTGCTGTTTTCCAGAACCGGTGTAGGATATGTGATAGTAGCGCCTGCTTTTCCTATACCTGTCTGACCGATATCATTGAAGCCCCACGCGTACAGGTTGCCCTTTCCGTCATTAGTCTTTGCAACCTCTGATCTGAATGTAGCTGTAACGCTTGAGATACCTGTCAGGTAATCGTTACCATTTACACCTTTTGCGCGAACAGGATACATATTTACAGTACTGTTATTCTCAGCAGTTACCCATTCAGCGCTGTAGCCTGTGGTGTATAAGTAGTTATCGAATTTGCTGCCGTTCCACTCAAAGGTTACAAATGAACCGTAGTGGTCGCCTCTTGTTAAGTCAACTACACCCTTGAAGTTACCCGTACCGTAAGCCGGGTTATTCTTCATCATCTGAACGTATGTTGCATTGGTTCTTGTGCCGTTACCAAGCTCACCGTAGTAGTTATAGCCAAGACCGTATACGGTTAAATCCTTATTAAGTATAGCTGTTGAATATGTGCCGACAGCAGCATCCAGAGCATTATTAACGCCTATCATCTTAGTCGGGAGTGTAATGTTATTATTGCTTGTTCCGTTACCAAGCTGACCATAGCCGTTATAACCCCACGCGTAAGCTGTTCCGTCTGCACGGATAGCTATAGCTGTACCAAGATCTGCAGATATGTTTATAATCTTGTGTTCTGCGTCAAAGCCGTCACCAAGATAGCCCTTACCGTCAGGACTCTTAACCTTTACAGGATATATCTGATTATATTCATTATTAGTTCCCTGTCCGAGACCTGCCCATGAGTTACGTCCCCATGTGTAGACATATCCGTCCTTTGTCAGCGCGTATGCCGCGAAGGTGCCTGCTGCGATATCCACAACATTTGCAAGACCCTTATTGTTGTTCAGCTTAACCTGTACAGGCGAACCTGAATTCGGCAGAGCCGTGCTACTCTTGTTTACACCGAGCTGACCATATGTGTTATCACCCCAGGTCCATACAGTACCGTCAGCCTTAAGAGCTACGGAGAACTGATAACCTGTTGTTATCTTCGGGAATACCGATTTGCTTACCACATCTGAATAGTTATTCGGAAGCACCTGAACCTTGAGCATACCGTACAGGTTCTTGCCGTCCTTTGCATCCACTGCGACTATCATCGCTTCACCTGTGCTGACAAATTTCAGCTGTGATTTTGCAGTGCCCTTAGGATCACCGGTTTCAGCATCGTCTGCAGTGAGGAAATCAGTATTAACTATTTCAACAACACTGCTGTCTGTTGAGATAAACTTAATATCTACGTCGCCTAATACTCTGTCATCGAATACATTGAAGCCTGAAACTACCTGAGTCTTAATTGTCTGAGTTGAGTCTGCGCCTTCAATGCCTGCATAGGTGAGCAGTCTGTTATTCTCAACACCGTCACCGCTGAATTCAATACGAGCTGATCCTACGGCTGTCGGTGTATTCTTATTAATTATATCATCGTTACCTATCTGACCGCTTGTTCCGAGACCCCAAGCGTATACGTCACCATTGTTTTCAATAGCGACTGAATGGCTGCCTGAGTTACTTGCCGATGCCATCAGCGCTTCCATATCCTCAGATGCTGACTTACCGTCATGCGATATCTTTACGTTTTTGAACGTAGAAACAGTAGCAGCCGTATCGCCGGTTCCGAGCATTGAGTTTGTATTAGCGCCCGTAGCGAAAAGCTTCTGATTCATTGCGTTAATTGCAAAGGTTGACTTCGCGCCGGTTATGCGGAGTGCTGCACTGATGTTCGGATTTTCCATAGGCAGACCGTTTGAGTTGGTAATACCAAGCTCAGCGTTTACGCCTTTACCCCAAACGTATGTCTTTTTATTGTCCGTGATTGCAAAACCGCTTCTGTATCCTGCGGCAATTGCGATAACATTCTCATTTGCAGGAATTGTTACCTTAGACTTAGCTACGTTAGAGGTTGACTGACCGTTTGTGCCGTGCTCATTATAGCTGTTATAACCCCAGGCATTAATGACACCTGTTTCAGTAAGAGCATAGCTTGTAGCGTCGCGTCCCGCGGCGATAGCAATAGCTCTTGATACACCTGTGTAAACAGGCGCGTCATAGTAGTTTACATTAACGTTGAGAATCTGTCTGCTTACATTCTTACCCCAGCCGTATACATCCATTGACTCTGTAAGAGCAAGAGCAAATTCTTGCGTAGTGTATCCGCCTGCAGCTATGTCTGCAATCTTTATACCGTCGTTCTTAAATGTCTCAATTAACTTAGGTTCGTTAACAATTACGTTTGTTGCAAGACCGAGACCAAGCTCACCGTAGCTGTTTATACCCCATGTCCAGACGTTTCCGTCCATATCAAGAGCCATTGTGAAGTTATCGCCTACGGCAATCTTCTTGACGTTGGACATAACCTTCTGAGGCACTGTTTCCATGCTGCCTGTGTAACCGAGACCAAGCTGACCTGAAGTATTATTACCCCAAGTCCAGACTGTACCGTCGGCCTTCAGAGCCACGGTGTGCGTCTGACCTGAGCCAACCATAGGATATGTTATATACTTTTCTTTATCCGGTACTACAGATATAAGAACATGCTGAGTAGTGGTGAATCCACTCTTAGGTTCAGATATTGTAACCTTTACATATGTCTGACCTATCTTTTTACCTATTATATCTCCATTATTGTCAATGGTTGCAATCTCCGGATTCCATGAGTCGTATTTCTTTTCAAAGTCTTCTTCTTTAGATTCCGGACGGAATAGGTTAAACTCTCCCTTTATAGTGAGGTATTGATCAATATTTTCCGGTTTCTCCGCGTCTTTCTTTGCAAGAATATCTCTTGATTTGAAGATAATTGTCGGCGTCTTACCAATCTGCTCAGCAAGATTGATTGAGTCGCCCGCATTCTGAAGAGCGAGCTGTGAAGTAGTGTTGTTACCTGTACTCCATACGTGACCCTCATCGTCAATATACAGTGAGTGAGCACCGCCGACAGACGTAGCAGCGCCTATCGCGTCATCAACCGCGCCATCGTTCTTCTTAGCAAAGACTACATACGGGATAAGAGTGCTTGTGCTCTTATTTTCGCCGCCTGCAAGCTGACCGGATGTACCGAGACCTGACATCTTCACGTTTCCGTCTTTGTCTATCGCATAGACACTGTCACCGCCGCCGATACGCGCAGTGTTATCACGTCCGAGCATTACTGCCGGTTTTTTGATCTGAGCCGCGTTCTGGGTTGAAATAGCGTTATTTGCGTTATTACCCCATGCGTATGTTTCTGTCTTTACGACTTTTTTAGTATCAACCAGTGAAAGTGAATATGTTACAGCCATACCGTTCTGGTTACCTGCTCCGATAGTCATTGCACGGTTAGTAAGCGGTACCTTCGTGAGAACCGAAGTAGTCGATGTGCCGCCTGTTCCGTATTCATATAATCTGTTCTTGCCGTACGCGTATACAAGACCGCTTCCTGTGAGCATGTATACTGTCGCGCCCTTGCCGACTTTCACGTCTACAACACCCTGTGCCGGTAATACGACAGGAGTTGTCACGTTGTTCACATTATTAGTTGTGAGCTGTCTGTATTCATTCGCACCAAAGCCGTATACAGCGCCGGTCTTATCAACGGCTACTATAAATCCGTAATCGTCATTCATGCCGCCTGCGGCAATCTCTACAATATTGCTCAGATATGTGCCGCCCTGTTCGCCTGCCTTTACCTGCTGAGGCGTGTTCTGGTCAGTTGTCGAGTTTATACCAAGCTGACCCATGTTATTTCTGCCCCAGGTCCAGACATTACCCTTCACGTCAATAGCCGCGGCAAACTGACCTGCAGCAGTAACTCTTATAGCCTTAACATCATTTTTGCCAAGAGTTATCTTCTCAGGATATACTATAGTTCCGTTCTTCTGACCGTTACCGAGCTGGCCATAGGTATTATTACCCCATGTCCAGACTGTACCGTCAGCCTTCAGAGCAATCGTGAAGTCAGTACCTGCCGCTACCTGCGGATATGCGACACTGGCACCTTTAGTTACTGTTATTCCGCTGTTTTCTTCACCGATTACTCCGCCACTTACTACAACATCTGACGGACGTACCTCTACCTTAACAACGCCTGTTGTAAGCGCGTCATCCGCAAGAGATACAATTAAATATGTCGTACCAACTTTATGAGGTGTTGCTTCCCATATCGTTGTTTTGCCGTCGTCGGATTTTCTGCTTGATATTGAGACAATATCGTTACTTCCGTCATATGTCTGCCACTGAAGCGGTAAATCTGTAGGTGTATCTGCAGAAGCATTAAATACATTGAATGTGTCAAGATACGGAGCATCAAGCGTGAATGCGCCGCTATCCTCTGTTTTTGAGTACAGATAGTGCTGTACTGTCATATATGATTTACCTACTCTTACCGGTGTATACTGGGTTGCAGTAGTCGAACCGTTACTATCAGTGTAACTGAGCTGATTGTACTGGTTAACACCCCATGCCCAGACGCTTCCGTTTTCTTTAATGGCATATGTATTCTTTATTTCGCCGTTAGAGGATGCCGCATAGATTGCTTTGCCAAAATATGTACCATCTGATGCCGCCGCATTACCTGCGAGTACTTTACCTACGGTACCGAATGCATGACTTGTTCCCTGACCCATAGCAGGAGTGTTAGCTGTACCGGATGTTCTCATTGTACCGTCTGACATAAGAACTACGGAGCTGTTTGATATATCCAGGAATATCGGCACTGATGTTACAGTCTGAGATGCCTTGTTAGTCAGTGTAACCGTATAATTTTCTTTGTTGCTTCCGTTTGTTGACGTAACTTCTACATTTATTGTCTTAGTGATGTTACCGGTCTCAGCTGTTGCCAGAACATTATATTCCGGACTTAACCATACTCCTTCAGCTGTCTCGTCCGCTTCACCGGCAACCCATTCGCTGTTTCCATCCTGGAACTTAACGGTTGCGCCGTTAACATTAGGCTTCACCTGCAGTTTTACTGATTGTGTTCCAAGAGGTATCTCCGGTATTTCATATGAATTTTTATCATTTTCCAGAGTATTACCAAGCTTACCGTCAGTCTCCCCGTTCTTCAGTGTGAGAACCGCATTTACGTAGCTCAGAGATGCATCCTCACCTTCCGGCACCGGCTCTTCTTCAGCTTCCATGAGAACTACATCGCCGTCTGCCATAATTGAGTAGACTACATCTTCATAGGTCTGCTCACTATATTCACCTATTATTATAGGAGTCGCAATATTAGCGCTTGAACCGTTATTACCAAGTGCACCGTGTCCGCCATAACCCCAAACCAGAACGCTTCCGTCTGATGTTACAGCTGCGGCAGTATGCCATCCGCCCTTTGCATAAACGGCTCTCTTGCCTTGGAGATTTGCCTGAGCTGTTACGCCGCTTGTCGGGGTTGCACCATTACCGAGGTTACCGTAAGCGCCATAGCCCCATGAAATTACCTGTCCGTCACTACGCAATACTCTCGCGTTATGACCTACAGAGTCTGCGACAACCTTTACTGCGCCCTGAATCATAACATTTGTGTTAGATATGTTAGAAGGCACAGCTCGGTAAAGATTACTGTTAGTGTTCTGAGGCTCAATCGCACGGTAGTAGTTTCTACCCCATGTATATACGTTTCCGTCTGTGTCAAGAGCCATTGAATATGTCGCGTAATTTGAATAGCCTGCCGCGGCAATATCAACTATAAAGCTGCTTCCGTTACCGTCGCCAAGATATGTGTTTGAATTATTAGCCGTAAAGCTTGTGCCCACAACCTTCATAGCAACATTTGCCTGATGATTGGTTGTTGAACCGTCACCGAGAGAACCGTAGTTACCCCATCCCCAAGCATATACCTGACCCTTATTAGTCAAAGCAAGGGTATGATATGCTCCTGCGGCTATCTTTATAACATTTGTAAGAGGTACATTATCAGAGTTAGGATTATCCTGATTTTCGCGTACCATAACCTGCGTAGGCTCCTGAACTGTGCCTCCGCTTGTTCCTATACCGAGCTGGCTATAGTTGTTGAGACCCCATGACCAGACAGTACCGTCCGATTTCAGGGCAACAGCGTGAGCCACGCCGGCGCTTATTTCAGGGTATGCGATGTTTGCCGTGCCCTTAGGAACGACATTCAGTCTGAAGAAGCCTTCAGCTCCTGTTTCATCTTCTCTTACAACAATGTATGTAATACCCGGCTTGTGAGCCTTTACTATACCTTTATCTTCCTTAGTATCGCCAACCGTTGCAACGCTTTCATCCAACGATTTGAATGTTAATCTGTCCGTATCATATTCCGGATCATCCTTAAGATTGAACGCAACTACAACGCCGATACTCTCAAGGTCAATAGCAAGAGTATCGTCCACGTGGATTGCCGAGATAGCCTTGTCTTCTTTGCTTATTCTGAATGTATCGTAATAAATCTCTACATCCTTTTGTATTCCATTACTTGTAAACTTAGCCTTTGGCATTGTGAGCTGCGGCTTACCCTTATCAGATACAACCTGAACAGGAACGCGCTGATTATCAACTGTACCGTCACCAAGTTCACCAAAACCGTTATAACCCCAATCCCATGCGGAATAGTTATTCTGTATCGCGCCTAGATGATATCCGCCTGCATACAGGGCTACTGTATTTTCAAGGAATCCTGACTCTGATGCCGACAATCCTGACTTAACGCGCTGAGCATAAGTCTGCGCACCAGTTGCCGTACTGTCTATACCAATCTGACCGTACGCGTTACTACCCCAAGCATATACACTTGTGGCGTGATTCGATTGTTTACTATTGCTATCGGAATCTTCTTCCGTATCGCTGCCGGAACTGCTGTCTGCATCTTCAACAACAAGCGCTGCCATCTGCTGTGTTCCCACAACAACCTGAACCGCTTTCTTGAGATTTTCAGTTGCGTTTATCTTGACCGGAGCCGCCGCATTTTTCGGAGTAGCGGTTGTGCCGTTACCAAGCTGTCCAACGTTATTATAACCCCATGCAAGAACTTCTCTGTCTGAGGTAACCGCTGCCGCGGACCATCCGCCGGCATCAATCTGCACGATTTCCTGGAGACCCGTTACCTTATTACCGTTCTTTCTTGAATTAGCGTATGCCGTTGCGCGTATAGGTGTTGTGTAATAGCTTCCCGTAGCGCTATTACCGAGCTGACCGTATCCATTATTACCCCAGCCCATAACGCTTCCGTCCTTTTTAAGAACAATAGCGGTATCAACACCGTTACCTGTTGCTGCAATCTGTACAACGTCTTCAAGGTTCAATGTATATGCAGCGCCGCCTACAGGACGTATCGGTACGCTGGAGTTAGTTCTTGTCTCATTACCAAGCTGACCGTTGTTATTAAGTCCCCATGTGTATACGTTTCCGTTCTTATCAAGAGCCATTGAGAAGTAGGAGCCTGCAGCGATCTGTACTATATTCTTAAGATACTTGTCACCGCTTTCACCGCCTACAACCTGTACCGGCACAAGATAATATGATGTTCCCGTATTAGGATTATTAGTTACACCGTTACCGAGCTGACCGTAAATGTTGCTACCCCACGCATATACTGTTCCGTTAGAACGCAGAGCAAGAACGTATGCGTTAGTCGCATCGCCGCCTGCTGCTACCTGAACGATATCACTGAGATATGTTCCTGTTGCTGCCGCGCCGCTTCGTACCTGAACAGGCACAAGTGAATCAGCAGTATCGTTGTTACCGAGCTGACCGACGTTATTTCTTCCCCATGCCCAGACTGTTCCGTCTGCCTTAAGAGCTATGGTTGAATACTCAGTTGCTGTAACCATCGGTGTTGCGGCATAACCGGCAGGTCTTACCTCAACGCGGATTACACCCATGAAGTTTCTTTCTTCGCCGCTGTCTCTTATAACAACTATACCTGTTCCGTATTTACCTTCTGTATTTGGTATAATGTATGCTTTCTTATTTGCTACATCTACTTTAACCGTCAGCATAGATTTGTCTATAGATTCAAGCGATATATTCTCCGGTCTGGAGAGAGTTGTATTTCTGTCCGTAAGGAGATTAAATCCGTAGATGTATTCACCTATTATGGTTGATGTGTCAATTGTTATCTTTTCATCCGAGTTGATAGCGTGAGCCGCCGTCATACTTCTCGGCATCATGTTATCCCATGTGTATTTGCGGACAATGCTGCCGCTATCCTGCTTAACAACCTGAGCGTCTACTATATCAAAGTTAGTTGTCTCAGGATATCCTGCGATTACAGGAATAGTAGAGTTTACAGTTGAGGAGTTACCAAGCTGTCCATAAGCATTCTGTCCCCACTCCCAGACGGTTCCGTCTTTACGTAATGCGACACCGAAGTTACCGTTATTAGACGCTTCTGTCTGGATAACATCAGTCATGTTGGAAACAACCGAGCCGCTGATTGTTGAACCTGTAGATGTTCTGCCGTTACCGAGCTGACCGATATTATTATAACCGACGCTCTTTATGGTTCCGTCATCCTGAAGCATGTAGGTATAGTCATAGGCTCCCACTGCTATAGTTCCGGCGTAGTTATAGCTGGTGTTTCTTATACTTTCACCGCCTGCACCACCGGCTGCTAACTGAGTTACCTTTCCGGTATTGTCCACAACACGAGGTACAGTCTGCTGGTATACATTTGTCGCCGCTAATTGTCCGTATTTACTGTTACCCCAACCGTATACAGTCTTGTTCTGCGTTAATGCTAAGGTTGTTCCGTAGTAATAATAGTAAGTATATGTTCCTGAATAAGCTCTTACCTGTGTTGCGTAACCACCCGAGGAGTCTATCTGAACTACATTGCCGAGATATCCGCTTTCGCTGTTCTGTGCACCCGTCAATACCTGTACAGGTACATTTCTATACGGATATGTTACATTAAGTGATCTGTAGTCTCTACGCGTAACGGTTCCGTAACCTGTATTTGCAGCTGTGTGCCAGCCTAACTGACCGAACTGGTTATTACCCCATGTGAATACGTTTCCGTTTGTCTTCAGAGCCACGCTGTGGAAGTAACCCGCGCTGACCTGAAGTACATCAGTAAGGTATGCGTTACCTGTAGCGCCTCCGCGCACTCTCTGCGGTACAACCTGGTTTCCTGTGCTTGCGTTACCGAGCTGTCCGTAGCTGTTATATCCCCATGAATATACTGTTCCGTCATTTTTAATTACAAGTGTATGATAATATCCTGCAGAGAGCGAAACAACATTATTAACACCTGTTACCTTACCCGGCAGAGTCTGAGGTGCTGCGGAAGTAGGATTCCTTCCAAGCTCCTTGTTTCCGTTATAACCCCATGTCCAGACATTTCCGTTCTTGTCAAGAGCAACGCTGAAATTAGAACCTGCGCTGACCTGAACAATGTTTTCAAGATTACCGCTGTCCGTATCCTGTTCGCCGGCCTTTACCTGCATAGGAACAGACGCGTTCTTAGTGTTGCCGATACCAAGCTCGCCGTTTCCGTTATAGCCCCATGTCCATACCGTTCCGTTTGCCTTCAGGGCAACCGTGTGGTGAGCGCCGGTTGCAACCATAGGCATTGCAACTGCATCCTTAGGCTTTATGCCCACTCTTATAACAGATGTGTAGCCGGATACTGAGTCCTTAACAAGGATCAGAGCCATACCGAATCTCGAGTCCGCGTCAGGTGACACAGGCACAGGCTTAACTATACCATTTAGCGTCACAGAATCCTTCTCTACCTTTGCAAGATTCGGGTTAAATGATTCAAATGTAACATTCTCAGGCTTTACTTCTGTATTTGCATCCAGAAGTGAGAAGCTCTTTTCCACCTGAATATTATCAGTGTCAATTCTGAACTGCTGATCTTCTCCTATATAAACTGTTGTTAACAGATTAGTTGGCTTATCATATACAAGCTCTTTTCTAGTTTCAGGATCCTTTGCGACAGTTCCGTCCTCATTAAGCACAGCGCCGTAACGCAGCTTCATGGCATTGGAAGAAGAACCGCCCACCTGGATTGGTGTCGATTTAGGTGTATCATAAGTACCGTTACCAAGCTCACCTCGCGCGTTATAACCCCATGTCCAGACTGTTCCGTCATCCTTTACAGCCGCAGAGAAGTAACCGTTCTTTGAGCCGGCAATATTCGTCATGTCAGTTACAAGCTTAACAGTCTGCAGCGCGTTTGTTGTTGACGTGTTACCGTTACCGAGCTGACCCTGACCGTTATAACCCAAACTGTGAATAGATCCGTCCTGATAAAGTAATAATGTATGAGTGTAACTACCTACGGCTATCGTTCCGGCATAGTTGTAGCTACCGTTTGTTACACTGTCACCAGCTGTACCGCCGCTCGCCACCTGAACAGTCTTTCCTGTACCGTCAACAAGGCGCGGCGTAGTCTGCTGGTAGAGATTCATTGTGCCTAATGCACCGTACTTACTGCTACCCCAGCCATATACATTCTTCTCTTCGGTAAGAGCTAAACTTGTTCCATAGTAATAATAGTAGGTATATGTTCCCGAGTAATTTCTTACCTGTGTTCCATAACCGCCCGAGGAGTCTATCTGAACTACATTTTCAAGATAACCGCTCGCTTTACCCTGCGCACCGGTTAATACCTGCACAGGTGCGGGTTTATACGGATATGTTACGGTAAGTGATCTGTAGTCTTTACGTACAACCGTTCCGTAACCCGCGTTGGCAGCTGTGCTGTAACCCAACTGACCGAACTGCGTGTTACCCCATGTGTACACGGTTCCGTTTGTCTTAAGAGCCATGCTGTGATAATATGCCGCACTGACCTGAGCAACGTCGCTAAGATATGCACTACCTGAAGCGCCGCCGAGAACATGAACAGGAGTTGTCTTGTCGCCTGTTGCGTTAATACCCAGCTGTCCGTAGTTGTTATGTCCCCATGCGTAAACCTCTCCTGACTTTGTCAGAGCAAGAGCGTATGCATAACCTGCGGAAATCTGCACAACCTTCTGCAGGGTGGTTGTGCCCATAGCGCCGCCAACTACCTTTTTCGGGTACACCGAATTAGAGGTGCTTCCTGTTCCCAGTCTTCCGTTTGCTCCGGCACCCCATGCGTATATTTCGCCATCTTTTGTCAGGGCAAGCGAGAACTGACTTCCCGCTGCAACCTGTATAATATTAGAAAGATATGTTATTTTGTCATTTTCATCCTTCGAAAGGATAACCTGAACAGGACTCGGACTTGTTGTGGTTGTTCCGTCACCAAGCTGTCCATAGGCATTAGTACCCCATGTCCAGACTGTTCCGTCATAGCGTAAGGATACAGCGTGGTCTGCTCCCGCCGCAATCATTGGCATTGCAATGGAAGGCTTTTTATCTGTAGAGGCAGGCTTGATGGTTATTCTTATGATAGACTTGTAGCCCGCTTCTGAATTCACGAGAATTATTGCCGTGCCGTATAAACCTTTGACAGGCGTAACAAGACCTGTGTCATCAACTGTCGCAAGTTTCTCGTTAAAGGATTTATATGATATTTTACCTGCGGCTGCATTCTCAAGATCCGGCAACAGAGAGAAGCTCTGCTTCAGCACAACCTCTGAGGTGTCAATCTGGAATACCTCATTTTCCGCAAGAACAATATTTGTAATAATCTCGTTAGGATCATTGAATTTCTGAGTTATAAGACCCGTATCCTGATTCTTGATACTACCGTAGGAAATACGCATAGCGTTAGAGCCACCGCCGCCCACCTGGATAGGCGCTGTCTTCTGGTCGGTTGTACCGTTACCAAGCTGACCGGTGCCGTTATAACCCCATGTCCAGACCGTTCCGTCAAATTTCAAAGCGGCGTCGAAGTATCCGTTCGTCGCGGCAGAAACCTGGAGCATGTTAAATATAAGCTTTTCTGAGTTCTGAACAGTCTGTATACCATTAGTACTTGCTGTTGCTCCGTTACCAAGCTCACCATGACCGTTATAACCCAAGCTGTGTAATGTTCCGTTTTCATACAGGAGCTGTGTATATGTATAGCTACCTACAGCTATTGTTCCGGCATAGTTGTAGCTACCGTTTGTTACGCTGTCGCCGGAAGCACCGCCGCTTGATAGCTGAACAGTTTGCTTTGAGCTGTCAACAAGGCGTGGAGCAGTCTGCTGGTAGAGATTCATTGCGCCTAATGCACCGTACTTACTGCTACCCCAGCCATATACATTCTTATCCTGTGTCAGGGCTAAGCTTGTTCCGTAGTAATAATAGTAGGTATATGTTCCCGAGTAATTTCTTACCTGTGTTCCGTAACCGCCGGATGTGTCTATCTGAACTACGTCTTCAAGATATCCACTGGCTCTTCCCTGCGCACCTGTTAATACCTGTACAGGCGCAGGTTTATACGGATATGTTACGGTAAGTGATCTATAGTCTTTACGTACAACTGTTCCGTAACCTGCGTTGGCAGCTGTGCTATAACCCAGCTGACCGAACTGCGCGCTACCCCATGAATATACGGTTCCGTTCGCTTTCAGCGCCATGCTGTGGAAATATGCCGCGCTGACCTGAACAACGTCGCCGAGGTATGCGCTACCCGATGCGCCACCGAGAACCTGGACAGGATAAGTTGTAGCTGCTGTTGAATTATTTCCTAACTGTCCGTAGTTGTTATAACCCCATGAATATACTGTACCGTCTGCTGCAACAGCAAGAGAGTGCGCGTAACCTGCGGATACCTGAACAATATTTGAGAGTACGCCTGTTCCGCCTACGCCGACTACCTGCTTAGGAACATTAGTGTTTGCCGTTGAACCTGTACCAAGTCTTCCGTTCGCACCTGAACCCCATGCCCAGACTGTTCCGTCTTTTCTGAGCGCAAGAGTATGGTTGGAACCTGCGCTGATCTGAATTATATTCTGAAGGAATTTATCGCCGGTATCTCCTCCGACTACCTGAACGACACTGAATATGTTTGTATTACCACCGTTTCCAAGCTCACCGTTGGGACTCTGACCCCATGACCATACAGTACCGTCATATTTAAGAGCAACTGCATGAGCACCGCCGGCTGAAACAAATGGCATGGCAATAGAATCCTCATTAACCTCCTTCGATGGCTTAATCTTTATTCTGATTAAAGACTGATAGCCTGAGTCGGATTTTACAAGGATTACAGCTGTGCCGTACGCGCCCGGAACAGGTTTAACAATATTTCCGTTTACTACTGTCGCGTACTTTGTGGTAAATGATGTGATATGTAAACTTTCCGGAGTCAGAGTCTCTGTATCCGGAAGAAGGCTGAAGCTCTGCTTTGAGATTATTTTTGACGTGTCTATCACAAACTCGTCATCCTCAGCCATAGTAATATTACTTATAATCTCATTCGGATTATTGAATTCTTCAATGACTTCACCGTTATGCGTAATTTTTCCGTAAGAAACATGCATAGCGTTGGAGCCGCCGCCGCCAACCTGAATCGGATTTACTTTCTGGTCAACTGTACCGTTACCAAGCTGTCCGTAGCCGTTATAACCCCATGTCCAGACTGTTCCGTCCTGCTTCAGACCTGCAGAGAAATATCCGTTCTGCGAAGTTGCAACCTGGAGCATATCAACTATAAGCTTTTCTGAGTTCTGAGCAGTCTGTATACCATTAGTACTTGCTGTTGAACCGTTACCAAGCTCACCGTGACCGTTATAACCCAAGCTGTGTACAGTACCGTCATTGTAAAGTGTTACCGTATAGGTATAGCTACCTACGGCTATCGTTCCGGCATAGTTATAGCTACCGTTTGTTATGCTGTCACCGGCTGCACCACCGCTCGCTATATGAACAACTTTTCCTGTACTGTCAATAAGACGCGGCGAAGTCTGCTGGTAGAGATTCATTGCTCCTAATGCACCATACTTGCTGCTTCCCCAGCCGTACACATACTTATTATCTGTCAACGCCAAGCTTGTTCCATAGTAGTAATAGTAAGTATATGTTCCCGAATAGTTTCTTACCTGTGTTCCGTATCCGCCTGAAGCATCTATCTGAACTACGTCTTCAAGATAACCGCTGGCTCTTCCCTGCGCACCGGTTAATACCTGTACAGGTGCCGATTTATACGGATATGTTACTGTAAGTGATCTGTAGTCATTACGCGCAACTGTTCCGTAACCTACGTTAGCGGCTGTGTTAAATCCAAGCTGACCGAACTGGGCACTACCGGCTGTGAATACCGTTCCGTTTGATTTCAGGAACGCGGTATGGAAACGACCTGATTCCACCTGAATAATATCCTCAAGATACTGGCTTCCGCTTGCGCCGCCCGTAACCTTTGTAGGATAATATTTATTTCCTGTTACGTTAATACCTAATTGTCCGTAGTTATTGTAACCCCAAGCATATACTGTTCCGTCTCTGCGCAAAGCAAATCCGCTATAATATCCGGCAGTAATCGCAACTATATTGCGAAGTTCAGTGCCTGCCGTCTCGCCCTGAACCTGGACGGGAACTCTTGAAGTTGTTGTGGTTCCGTTACCAAGCTCACCGTTGCCGTTATAACCCCACGCCCAGACTGTTCCGTCCTTGCGCAAAGCTAAAGTGTAGTTAGAGCCTGCCGCTATCTGAATAATATCTTCAAGATACTGCTTTCCGGTGGCTCCGCCAAGTACCTGAACAGGGCTGTAAATATTTGCACTTCCGCCGTTACCAAGCTCACCGTTCGCATTATAACCCCATGCCCAGACTGTTCCGTCATATCTCAACGCGATTGTGTGTCCCGCGCCTGTAGCTATCTGCGGCATTGCAATACCAACAGACGGAGCTATGCTTACACGCATTAATCCTCTGAATGTATGTGTGATTCCCAAATCCGTAACTTCTGCTATCACAACAATCTGAGTGCTTCCGTATCTACCCTTATTGTTAGGCGTGATTGTACCCACAGCGTCTACTGTGGCAATATCCGGATTCATAGATTTATATGTAACCGTAACATTAGTTAACGCTCCGGATGTTATCGGAATTTCTTCGTCAACAGCAAGCGCAAGACTGAACTTACGGAATATCATATTCTTATTTATTCTGAACGCGTCATATTGTAAATCATTAGTGCTCTTTCTGAGCGCAATGTCATCTCCTCTTAAGATAAGATTACTGATTACAGTATCCTTGTCACCGTAAACTCCCATCTTACCCATAGGTCCGTCATCACCTATAGTGCTAGCAAATTCACCGCCGCGAATAACAAGTGTATTTGAGCCTGCGGTTCCTGCCTGAAGAGGTGTTGTCTTCGGCGTGTCAACTGTACCGTTACCGGCCTGACCGTTTGCGTTATAACCCCAAGTCCAGACTGTTCCGTCCTGTCTGAGGGATGCGCTTGAATATCCGTTGGTCGAAGCGGAGAGTTGAACCATATTCTTAACAAGAGCGTCAGAATTTTGAGCAGTCTGAATCGCACCTGTTGTAGTTGTATTTCCGTTACCGAGCTGACCCTGAGCGTTATAACCTGCGCTGTGTACCGTTCCGTCCTCATAAAGCATTAACGTATGAGTGTAGCTTCCCACACTTATTGTTCCGGCATAGTTATAGCTGCTGTTTGATATACTTTGTCCGCTTGCTCCGCCAAGCACTGCCTGAACCGTCTGACCTGAACTGTTAACAAGCTTTGGTATAGTTTGCTGGTATATAGTTCCGCCTAATGCTCCGTAGCCACTGCTACCCCAACCATATACATTCTTGTCAGCCGTTAAGGCTAAGCTTGTTCCGTAGTAATAATAGTAGGTATACGTTCCTGAGTAGTTTCTTACCTGTGTACCGTATCCGCCTGCAGCACTTATCTGAACTACGTCTTCAAGATATGTACCCGTATGAGTACCCTGTGCTCCTCTTAATACCTGAACAGGCTTTGCCTGATATGGATATGTCACATTAAGTGATCTGTAGTCTTTACGCGTAACCGTTCCGTAACCTGTGTTGGCTACTGTGTTAAAGCCCAGCTGACCGAACTGCGCGCTACCGAATGTCCAGACTGTTCCGTCTGCTTTCAGCACTACTGAGTGGTAACGAGCCGGATTAGCCTGAACAACATCTTCTATATAACCTGATGTGCTGGCGCTGTTTCCTGCCACTACTCTCACCGGTGCTGCTGTATTTGCAGTCGAGTTATTTCCGAGCATACCGTAGCCGTTATAGCCCCATGCCCACAATGAACCGTCGGCACGGATTGCCATCATGCTCAGATGTCCCGCGCTGATATATTTGATATCATGAATTTCATTTTTGTTCATTAATACAGGAACTGAGGTGTTTCCTCTCGTCGCACCAGCTGCGTTAATACCAAGCGCACTGTTACTGCTTGAACCCCATAAGTATACTTCACCTGCATTTGAAAGAGCCGCTGCGAAATTAGAACCTGCCGTTATCTGAATAATGTTATTCAGATAACCGTACGGATTACCCTGTTCTCCTGTCATAACCTGAACCGGGTAATATTTTGTAGCAGTTGTTCCGTCACCAAGCTCACCGTTTCCGTTATAACCCCATGACCAGACTGTTCCGTCTTTCTTAAGAGCAACCGTGAACGCGCCGCCCGAAGCGATCATCGGAGATGCAATGTCGGAAGCATTAGTGCGTACTTCAAGTTCAATAATGCTTATTTTGCCGTCGATTGTTCCAATAACCTGAGTGCGTCCGAATGCCTTAGCCGTTACTGTATTACCTGAAACAGTCGCAACATTTGAATTGATAACCTTTATGTTTGTCGCAGTTTTTCCTGTTATTTTATTGAATACAGAAGCAGCGTCAAAGCTCTGACCAACCGCTATGCGCTGATATCTTTCTCCGAAATTGATATCCTTGCTTACTGTTGTGTCATACGGAACGACAGCCTGTATGCTATATGTCGAATCATCCTCAGGAGGAAGATTGGTTGCAAGCTCATCCTGTTCCTTAGGATCATAGTCTTTAAAATATCCGATTAATGTACCGTCTTCCAGCTGCTCAATATTTTCATCTTCTCCGTCTTCCGAATCGTTATCCGACGGTTCAGCTATCGGCTCGTCATCCTCAGGAGCGTCTTCCGGTTTTTCCGGTAATTGGACTTCAGGCTCTATTATGTCTCCGGATGTATCTTCCGGAGCGAATATTCCCTCGCCCTCCTCCGGCGTGCCTGTTACTCTGTCGCCAAGTTCCATACCCGCCGTGGCGCTGTCCGGTGTCTCCTCCGGTATACCTTCCCCGCCGGGGAGCTCCATACCGAGTGACGGATCATTTTCAAACTGCTCATCGAACATCGGATCGTCATTTTCAAACTGCTCGCCGAACATCGGATCGTCATTTTCAGCCTGCTCACCGAACATCGGATCGTCATTTTCAAACTGCTCACCGAACATCGGATCATATGTTGACGTATCGCCGTCTGATACTACATCCTCATTGTTATATGAGCTATCTGTATTTGAAGAATACGAAGATGATGTTGTTACACGGGAGCCTGAACCACCTTTTGAACCTCCGACATAAGATCCCGATGAAGCACTGATATCTGTCTGTTCGGGTTCTGCTACCGGAGTATTAACTGTAACAGTGTTTACCTTTTCAATCTCCACGTCTGCAATTCTTGCAACGTATTCTATAATTTCCTGTTCTGTATATGTAGTGAATGATTCAACCTGAGTTCCTACTGACGGTGCTGATGTTGTTGTATACTCATTAACCGTTGTAGATGACTGTGTACCGTCATCGGTTGTAACCGTTTCACGAACTGTGTAGTTTGTTCCGACTACTTCCTCTACCGTTTCTTCCGTCGCTACTGTTTCTGTTGACGGCACCATGACTGTTTCATATTCGGTTTCGTAAATAGTCTCTCCTGTTTCCTCGTCATAAGCGGCAGCCACAACTGTCTCAACTCTCATTTCCTTTTCTGTAGGAACTTCTTCATAAACTGTCTTTGTAACAGTTTCAACTATAGGCTCTTCGCTTACGATTTCTGTCGTTGTTGTCTTGGTCGTTGTTGTCTCTACCTGCTTAGTGTTCTTTACTTCTTCAATTACTTCTTTCTGTACTGTTTCTTTTGTAACAACTTCTTTTGTTTCCGGCTGAACAGTTACGCCTGCATTGCTATCGACCTTGGCATATGTACGCGCTTCATCCGTTTCCTCCGATGCTGGCTTCGTCTGAGATTCATCGACCTTCGTCTCATCCGCTACTTCTGCATCAGATTCATCTGTTTTCTTTTCTGATTTTGTCTCTGTCTTATTTTCTGATTTTACGTCTGTTTTTGTCTCATTCTTGTCTGTTTCTGACTGAGTTTCTTCCTTATTATATATAGCATCATTTTCGTTGTTGATTTTTTCATTATCGGTATCAGACTCTTCATCGTCCTCCAACGCTGTCACTGATGCTTTCATTTCATCGTTGTTTTCGTCCGCATTCTTTTCTTCCTGCATTTCATTAAACAGGGCAAGAATTTCCTCATCGGACATATTGTCATAATCGGGAGTTGATGTAGCACCGAACGCAGACAAATCATACACAGAGTTTTCCTGTGTAAGTCCCGTCTGATATAATTCCTCTACAAACTTTTTAACTTCTTCAGATTCAAATTCTGTCTTTGAACCTGCTTCTATTTCTTTCGGTGTTTCACCGTTCTCGGGAGCTACTCCGTTGGACAGATAAATAGTACCCGTTATTCTTTCAAGCGGGTTTGATTTAAGCATAGCATAGAACGGTGTTCTTTCTATAGTCTCAACCTGTTCTCCGTCCCATGTGATTTCTACCGAGCTCTTATCGCCTTCTACTACAGGCTCAGAGATAGATACAAATTTAGGATCTCCGACTTCCCATACGATATCATTACCGTCTCCGTCTGCTGCTGTAGCAGTGAAAACCTTTGACATTCCAAAATATTCGAAAAGGGAGAATGACTCGTTAAACCACAGCTTATCGCTGTCGTTTTCAGTTGAAAACGGTTCAAGAACCTGGGAAGTATCAACCGATGTTTCAGCCGACATATTATTGTTCAGTGAAGATGATGACGATGACGAGGAAGTGCCGTTTGAATCAGAAGCATACGAAGAATTACCTCCGTTTTGGGAGACTGCTCCTGAATTGTTTTCTGCACCACTATTAGACGCAGCCTCTGCTTCTTCATTCTGAGCAGCATCTGCGCCTTCTTTATTATTGTCCTCATCACCGGCAGCAACGGCTTCATCTGATTCCGCGCTGCCATCTGCATCTAAGGCAGTGTTTTCCTCCGAATTAGTATTCTCTATAATCGCCCATGCGGCGTTCGAGAAATCTGCGTAGGTAGGTATCTGGACTGATGTGCCTACCATCGATGCCATAATCAGCACCGACAAAAGTTTTGTCATCGTTTTACTGAACTTCATAATATGTCTCCCCTTAATATGTTTGAAGTTGATGTATTTTTTTCTAAGAATTTCCAAACTTATATTTTGTGTGGAAACCCTTGAAAAACCTATATTTTGTGGTATTCAATGTCCATTTTGGGCATAATACTACTATTATCTATATTATACCTCTTTTTGGGCTTTAAGTCAACTATTTTCCGTGATTTTTTCAGGTTTTTTGCTGTTTTACAGACTTTTAACCCGTCCGTAATTTTATCGTATCTGCGCTGAAAAAATTCCGTAATATTGTTTCAGTTATTATAATATTATTACAATTTATGAAATGCTGTTTATGAAAATGAATTATTTAAAAAAAGTATTGACAAATTTGACATTTTCTTATATAATCTGATAAGCTGACTGTTTTGGGCAAAAAATCAGTCAGATTTAGAATTGTTTTGATACGGAGAGTGACAAAACCATGATTGGTGAAGCCGACAAGGCAAAATTACAGGTAGGTTACAAGCAGACATTAAGGGCCTTAAATGAAGACAAGGCGGAAAAGGTGCTTGTTGCCGAAGATTGTGACAGTAACATAAAAACAAGCATTGAAAAATCAGCTAACGAAAAAAACACGCAGCTTTTCTTTATTCCGACAATGAAAGAGCTCGGAGAAATGTGTTCTATAGAAGTCGGCGCAAGCTGCGCTGTTGTACTTAAGTAATTCTGTTTATTCCACGCTTACGCGTGAAATAATATATACAAATATTATGAAAGGAAGTGTAACACGGTATGCCTACATTTAATCAGTTGGTCAGAACAGGCAGAAAGACATCAACAAAGAAATCTACCGCTCCTGCTCTTCAGAAGAGTCTTAATTCTCTTAAGAAGAAGACTACCGATAAGAGCTCACCTCAAAAAAGAGGCGTATGCACCGCTGTAAGAACAGCTACACCGAAGAAGCCTAACTCAGCTCTCAGAAAGATTGCCAGAGTAAGACTTACAAACGGTATAGAAGTTACGGCTTATATCCCAGGTATAGGTCATAACTTACAGGAACACAGCGTTGTGCTTATCAGAGGCGGAAGAGTTCGTGACCTTCCGGGTACAAGATACCACATCATTCGCGGTACTCTTGATGCTCAGGGCGTTAACGGCCGTCTTCAGTCAAGAAGTAAGTACGGTGCCAAGAAGCCTAAGGAAAAGAAGTAATGCCGCATAATTTTTAATTTATGCGCATATCACAAGTGCATATCGAGTTATATTATAATATATTATTCGAATAGCGCTGACGGAGCTTTGAAAGAATAAGTTCAGAGTACCTGTGATATTCATTTGAAAGACAAAATTTTAAAATGTTTTTCTCAATCGGTTTGTGAGAAACAATCCGATATAATATGAAGGAGGGAAGTAAAGTGCCAAGAAAAGGTTTTATAGCAAAAAGAGAAGTTTTGCCTGATCCGATTTACCACAACATTGTTGTTACAAAGCTTATCAACAACATCATGCTTGACGGTAAAAAGGGTGTTGCTCAGAAAATCGTTTATGACGCATTTGACATCATAAAGGAAAAGTCAGGCAAAGATCCGCTTGAAGCATTCCAGGAAGCTATGGACAATATCATGCCGGTTCTTGAAGTAAAAGCAAGACGTGTCGGTGGTGCGACATACCAGGTTCCTATGGAAGTACGCCCTGAAAGACGCCAGACGCTGGGTCTCAGATGGCTTACACGCTACTCAAGAGAGCGTAACGAAAAGACAATGAAAGAAAGACTTGCAAATGAAATCATGGATGCCATCAACGGTACAGGCGGCGCGGTTAAGAAGCGCGAAGATACCCACAAGATGGCAGAAGCGAATAAGGCGTTTGCACACTATCGCTGGTAGTTCTTACGCCGGATTTCCGGCATCTAAGCACCACAGTTGCTGCTTGAAGTACCGATGTACGTCGGCGCTGTAATTGAAACGCTTATCTGCCAAATCTACGGCGAATTATAGATTTTTGTCAGCATATAAGTTTTCCGGAATCGGCTTGGAGTATCAGCGTACGCCAGCGTCGGTTTTGAAACGCTTATACATTAAATCTGACTCGAAATTTGATGTCAGCGATAGAAACAAGCATTTGCAAATTTAATCCTATTAGAAAGGAAAGGAGGAAATATTTCTATTATGGGTAGACAATATTCACTTGAAAATACAAGAAATATCGGTATCATGGCTCACATTGACGCCGGTAAAACAACTACTACAGAAAGAATCCTGTATTACACAGGTATCAATCATAAAATCGGTGAAACTCATGATGGCGCCGCTACAATGGACTGGATGGCGCAGGAGCAGGAGCGTGGTATCACAATTACCTCAGCTGCTACAACCTGTTTCTGGGAGCCGAAGGAAGGCCCGTTCGCAGGCGTAAAGAACAGAATTAACATCATCGACACTCCGGGACACGTTGACTTTACTGTTGAAGTTCAGCGTTCACTCCGTGTTCTTGACGGTTCTGTAACTGTTATGTGCGCAAAGGGCGGCGTTGAGCCTCAGTCTGAAACAGTTTGGCGTCAGGCTGACGATTACAGCGTTCCGCGTATGATTTTCGTTAATAAGATGGATATCATGGGCGCAGACTTCTATAACGTTGTTAACATGGTTCACGAAAGACTTAACGCAAACGGCGTTCCGATTCAGCTGCCTATCGGCGCTGAGGACACGTTCACAGGTATCATTGACCTTATGAACATGAACGCTGAAATTTACGATCCGAGCGATCCGACGGGTTCAAAGTTTGAAAAGACAGACATTCCCGCAGACATGCTCGACAAGGCTGAGGAATACCGTCAGGCAATGATTGAAGCTATCTGCGAGACAGATGAAGCTTTGCTTGAAAAGTTCCTCGGTGATGAAGAAATTACGGTTAACGAGCTTAAAGCAGCTTTAAGAAAAGCTACAATTAATAACGAAATCGTTCCTATGCTTTGCGGAACAGCTTACAGAAACAAGGGTGTACAGATGCTTTTGGATGCGGTTATTGAATACATGCCGTCACCTATAGACGTACCTGCAATCAAGGGTGTAAATCCTGACACTGACGAGGAGGACGAAAGACCGTCATCAGATGACGAGCCGTTCGCAGCTCTTGCGTTTAAGATTGCGACAGACCCGTTTGTTGGTAAGATTTGCTTCTTCAGAGTATACTCAGGTACTCTTGAAAAGGGTTCTCACGTATTGAACTCATGCAAGGGTAAGAGAGAAAGAATGGGAAGAATCCTTCAGATGCATGCTAACCACAGAGAGGACCTTGATATAGTTTACTCAGGTGATATAGCTGCGGCAGTAGGACTTCAGAACACAACAACAGGTGAAACACTCTGTGATGAAAAGCACCCGATTATCCTTGAGTCTATGGACTTCCCGGAACCGGTTATCCGTGTTGCTATCGAGCCTAAGACTAAGGCAGGTCAGGAAAAGATGGGTATCGCGCTTGCTAAGCTTGCTGAAGAAGACCCGACATTCAAGACCTACACCGATGAGGAAACAGGTCAGACAATCATCGCAGGTATGGGTGAACTTCACCTTGAAATTATCGTTGACAGACTTCTCAGAGAATTTAAGGTAGAAGCTAACGTCGGCGAGCCTCAGGTTTCTTACAGAGAGGCATTCAGAAAAGAAGTTAACATTGAGCATAAGTATGCGCGTCAGTCCGGTGGTAAGGGTCAGTACGGTCACGTACTTCTGAAGCTTGAGCCATTAGAGGAAGGCGGCGGCTACGAGTTCGTTAACGCGATTGTCGGCGGTGCTATTCCGAAGGAATACATTCCGGCTGTTGACGCAGGTATCCAGGGCGCTATGCAGTCAGGTGTACTTGCAGGCTACAACGTTGTTGACGTAAAGGCTACGCTCTATGATGGTTCTTACCATGAAGTCGACTCTTCGGAAATGGCGTTTAAGATTGCCGCTTCAATGGCATTCAAGGAAGGTATGAAGAAGGCTGATCCTGTTATCAAGGAGCCTATCATGCTTGTTAACGTTATCGTTCCTGATGACTACCTTGGTTTCGTTATCGGCGACCTTTCATCAAGACGAGGCATGGTTAAGCAGCAGGAGTCACGTTCAGGCGGTGTTACTCAGGTAACAGCTGACGTTCCGCTGGCTGAGATGTTCGGTTACGCTACAGTTTTGCGTTCAGGTACACAGGGACGCGGACAGTATTCAATGGAACCGTCACATTACAGCGAAGTGCCAAGATCAATTCAGGAAAAGATTATGAACGACCGTTCAAAGGATTGATTTTAAAATTATCGGTGGGCAGGATTTTTTCCCTGCCCATACCGGTTGCTTATATTTGTAAATAATTAAAAATATTTGAAAAAATACTTGATTTTTTCATAAAAAGATTGTACAATAACTTTATTAGTGTAACTATAATATTTTAAGGAGGAATTTTACAATGGCAAAAGAGAAATTCGAAAGAAATAAACCGCACGTAAACATTGGTACCATCGGTCACGTTGACCATGGTAAGACAACTCTTACTGCGGCTATCACAAAGGTATTGGCTATGAAGGGCCAGGCTAAGTTCGAGGCTTATGACATGATCGATAAGGCTCCGGAAGAAAGAGAAAGAGGTATCACAATTTCAACAGCTCACGTTGAGTACGAGACAGACAACCGTCACTATGCTCACGTTGACTGCCCGGGCCACGCTGACTACGTTAAGAACATGATCACAGGTGCTGCTCAGATGGACGGCGCTATCCTCGTTGTTTCAGCTGCTGACGGTCCTATGCCTCAGACAAGAGAGCACATCCTTCTTTCAAGACAGGTTGGCGTTCCTTATATCGTAGTATTTATGAACAAGAGAGACCAGGTTGACGACGACGAGCTTCTTGAGCTTGTTGAGATGGAAATCAGAGACCTTCTTTCAGAGTATGAGTTCCCTGGCGACGACACACCGATCGTTTCAGGTTCAGCTCTTCAGGTTCTTGAGTCTTCTTCAACAGACCCGTCTGCTCCTGAGTACAAGTGCATACTTGATCTTATGGATGCTGTTGACAGCTACATTCCGACACCGGAAAGAAAGTCAGACCTTCCGTTCCTTATGCCTATCGAGGATATCTTCTCAATCACAGGCCGTGGTACAGTTGCTACAGGTAGAGTTGAGAGAGGTCAGTTAAATCTTAACGACGAAGTTGAAATCGTTGGTCTTACAGACGAGAGACGTAAGGTTGTTGTTACAGGTATCGAGATGTTCAGAAAGCTTCTTGACTACGCTGAAGCAGGCGACAACATCGGTGCACTTCTTAGAGGTGTTCAGAGAACAGAGATTGAAAGAGGTCAGGTTCTTGCTAAGCCGGGTTCAATCAATCCGCACACAAAGTTCACTGGTGAGGTTTATGTCCTGACAAAGGACGAAGGCGGCCGTCACACACCGTTCTTCAACAACTACAGACCTCAGTTCTATTTCAGAACAACAGACGTTACAGGCGTTATTTCTCTTCCTGCTGGTACAGAGATGTGCATGCCTGGCGATAACGTAAAGATGGATGTTGAGCTTATCACACCGATCGCTATCGAAAAGGGTCTTCGTTTCGCTATCCGTGAGGGTGGTAGAACAGTTGGTTCAGGCGTTGTTTCAGACGTTGCTGAATAATTAAAGATTTGAATTTTAAAAGAAGATGTCCGCTGGACATCTTCTTTTTTATCTACTCAATATAAAATCAAAAATCTTTTCCGCAACTTTATCCTTGCTCATCTTTTCAAGCTGTACCTCATCATGTTCGGTAATCAGCGTCACAATATTAGTGTCCCCGCTAAATCCCGCACCCTCTTGTTTAAGATTATTTGCAACAATCATGTTGGCATTCTTTTTATTTAGTTTCGCTCGCGAGTTTTCAATAAGGTTTTCCGTTTCCATTGAGAATCCGCAGATGAACTGACCGCTTTTTTTATTTTTACCGAGAGAGGCAAGAATATCATCTGTGCGCTCCAGTTCGATTACCATATCGCCGTCAGTCTTTTTGACCTTTTCACTGCTGACAGTTTTAGGACGGTAATCCGCTACTGCCGCGGCTTTAACAATTATATCAGCATCTTTCGCACATGACATAACCGTGTCAAACATTTCCTTCGCGCTTTTAACTCGTATAGTGTTCACAAACATAGGCGGTTCTGCTTCACACTTACCCATAACCAGCGTAACGTCCGCGCCGCGTCTCATTGCGTTTCGCGCCAATGCGAATCCCATTTTACCGCTTGAATGATTTGTGATATAGCGTACCGGGTCAATAGCCTCCATTGTAGCTCCCGCTGTTACAAGAACCTTTTTGCCTGACATATCCTTTTCATAAGCAATCTCTTTTATGATATACTCTAAAAGTATTTCCTCATCCGGCATTCTTCCGTCTCCCATATCGCCGTTGGCAAGCATACCATGAGCCGGCTCTACAATTTCATAGCCGTACTTCCTGAGCTTTTCGATATTGTCCTGCACAATAGGGTTGTGGTACATATTATGATTCATTGCGGGCGATATGATTTTCCTGCACGGACATGCTATAACTGTAGTTGTCAGCATATCGTCTGCAATACCGTTTGCAATCTTACCTATCACGTTCGCGCTCGCGGGCGCAATCATAACTACGTCCGCTTTCTTCGCAAGCGCAACGTGCTCCACACTATATTCAAAGTTTCTGTCGAAAGTATCTATAAGACATTTATGACTGGTAAGTGATTCAAAAGTTATCGGATTTATAAAATTAGCCGCGTTCCGCGTCATAAGTATATGCACATCGCAGTGAAGCTTTACAAGCATACGCGCAAGATTTGCTATCTTGTACGCCGCAATACTGCCCGTTACTCCAATTACCGCCGTTTTTCCTGTAAGCATATTAACATCCCTTTCGTTTTGTTATATCTATATTCTACCACATTTTTTTGTATTAGCAAACTATAAATTTAAAATTATGTTTATATTGACATAGATATACAATTATGATAGAATAATTTTAGAATGGAGGGAAAATTATGTTTTGTAAAAATTGTGGAAATCAAATCGATCCGAATGCGGCAGTATGCGTAAAATGCGGTGTCGGCGCAGGTCAGGGTTTTAACTTTTGTCCGAACTGCGGCGCGAACACAGTTCCAAACGCAGCAGTTTGTGTAAAGTGCGGCGTACCACTTCATAGTACTCCTGCAGCCGGTAATAAGTCTAAACTAACAGCAGGCCTTCTCGGAATATTCTTGGGCGGTCTTGGTGTACATAACTTCTATCTCGGTCGTACAGGAATAGGTATTGCTCAAATCGCAGTTACTCTTATAACCTGCGGCGCAGGCGCTATTTGGGGATTTATCGAGGGTATTCTTATTCTTTGCGGAAAGATTGATAAGGATGCAAAGGGTAATCTTTTGACTGACTAAGTATTTTTAAAAAAACGAACCTATTAAATTAAGGTTCGTTTTTTTTGTGCTAAAAATGCCGTAAACGGAATAAACCTTTAACAGGGGGATTATAACGTGAAGAATTACGTTAATGATTTTCATTACTATATGTGGACGGAAAGGCTATGGTGATTAATATGAATTACATCTGGTGCGGAATGATAATCATATCCATAATAGTATCCGTATTTACCGGAACGGTAGACGAAACTATCAACGCCGCGTTTGAAGGCGCGAAAAGTGCAGTCTTTACTATACTTTCATTTGCCGGGATAATGTGTTTCTGGACAGGAATAATGAAGGTAGCCGAAAAGGCGGGATTGTCACAAAAAGTCGAAAAACTTTTAAGACCTGTAATAAACTTCCTTTTTCCCAATGCAGGCAGCGAGGCAAAAAAATATATATCCGTTAACATGAGCGCTAATCTTCTCGGCATGGGCAATGCTGCAACGCCAATGGGCATAAAAGCAATGGAGTGTCTTGACAGAGAAAATAAAAACCCGCTATATGCGTCTGATGATATGTGTATGCTCGTTGTGCTTAACACTACTTCCATTCAGCTTATACCCACTACCATAATCGCTCTGCGTGTCGCTGCGTCATCCGCCGACCCGTTTTCTATAATTCTGCCTATATGGATTTCATCTATCACTGCAGTGCTTGCGGCAGTGTTTTTAGCAAAGATGTATTTCAGGAGAAAAAGACTATGATTTATGTTATTCCTGCAATCATTTTAATTATACTCACTGTCGCGCTTGCAAAAAGACTGCCTTCTTATGAGCTGTTTATTGACGGCGCGCAGGACGGTATGAAAATAGTCATGGGAATCTTTCCGCCGCTCGTGGCAGTGCTTACCGCCGCGTATATGCTGCGGGCTTCCGGAACGCTTGATTTAATTATATCGTTTCTTTCACCGGTTACAAAATTTATTCCCGCTGAGGTGATGCCGCTCGCGCTTATCCGACCGTTATCGGGAAGCGGCGCGATTGGTATTCTTACTGAAATCCTCAACACTCACGGCGCTGACAGCGAAATTGGACGTATCGCATCAGTTATAATGGGCTCTACCGAGACCACATTTTACTGTCTTTGCGTATACTTTGCAAAAACACGGGTAAAGCATAATCTGAAAGCCGTACCATTTGCCGCCGCAGGAGATATTATCGGAATAATCACAGCAGTTATTTTGATACGGTTTGCAAATTTTTAACCAAAATACTTGAAAAAAGAATAATTTTTATATATAATATATTTTAGAAAAAATCGGGCATTTGCCCGCGCAAAAAGGAGAAATAAACTATGTACAACAAATTAACGGTTGAAGACGCCCAGGTTAAAGGCAAGAAGGTTTTAGTTCGTTGTGACTTTAACGTTCCTCTTGATGGTGACGGTAATATCACAGACGAAAACCGTATTGTAGGCGCGCTTCCCACAATCAAATATCTTATAGATAACGGCGCTAAGGTTATCCTTTGCTCACATATGGGAAAGCCTAAGGGTGAACCTGTTCCGTCGATGTCTCTTGCTCCTGTAGCTAAGAGCCTTTCGGCAAAGCTTCAAAAAGAAGTTGTCTTCGCTGCTGACGATAATGTTGTAGGCGACAATGCTAAGAAGGCAGTCGCTGAAATGAACGACGGCGATGTTGTTCTTCTCGAGAACACACGTTACAGAAAAGAAGAGACAAAGAACGAGGAGGCATTCTCAAAAGAGCTTGCTTCACTTGCTGATTTATTCGTAAACGACGCTTTCGGTACAGCGCACAGAGCGCACTGCTCAAACGTTGGCGTGTCAGCTATATTAAAGCCGGCTGTTGCAGGTTACCTTATCGAAAAGGAAATCAACTTCCTTGGTAACGCGGTAAACAACCCTGTAAGACCGCTTGTTGCAATCCTTGGCGGAAGTAAGGTTTCTTCAAAAATTTCCGTTATCGAAAATCTTCTTAAGAAGGTAGACAAGCTTATCATCGGCGGAGGTATGGCATATACTTTCTTCGCAGCGCAGGGTAAGACAACAGGCACATCACTTCTTGAACCTGATTTCATCGACTACGCAAAGAAGATGATTGACGAGGCAGGCGATAAGCTTGTTCTTCCTGTTGATACAGTTATTACAGAAAAGTTTGACAATGACGCTCCTTCAAAGGTTGTTGAGGGTGATATCCCTGACGGCTGGATGGGTCTTGATATCGGTCCTAAGTCAGTTGAGATGTTTAAGGACGTATTGAAAGACGCAAAGACAGTTGTTTGGAACGGTCCTATGGGCGTGTTCGAGATGCCGAACTTCGCAAAGGGTACAAACGAGATTGCACAGCTTCTTGCAGAGCTTGATGCTACAACGATTATCGGCGGCGGCGACAGCGTTGCGGCTGTTAACCAGGCAGGATTGGGCGACAAGATGAGCCACATTTCAACAGGCGGCGGCGCAAGTATGGAATTCCTTGAGGGTAAGGAGCTTCCGGGTATCGCCGCACTCACTGATAAATAAAATCACGCGCCTATCGGCTTTTTTCCTACCTTGCGTACCACAAGTACGCGGCGGCAGTAAAGAAAAACCGATAATCACACAATTTTAATTTATCAGGACCTAATAAGTAAAATTACGAACAAAAGGAGAAAGAACAATGGGAAAATATATTATTGCAGGTAACTGGAAGATGAATAAGCTTCCGTCAGAAACTTACGATTTCGTAAAAGAGGTTGCAGAAGCAACAAAGGGCGCGTCATGCGAAGTAGTTTGCTGCACACCGTATGTATGTCTTGCTCCTGCTATTGAGGCTGCAAAGGGCACACATGTAAAAATTGGCGCTGAGAACCTCCACTTTGAGGACAAGGGCGCGTTCACAGGTGAAGTAAGCGCAGATATGCTTGTTGACTTAGGCGTTCAGTACGTTATAATCGGTCACAGCGAAAGACGCGAGTATAACAACGAGACTGATGAGACAGTTAATTTAAAGGCTAAAAAGGCTCTCGAAAAGGGTCTTACTCCTATCGTATGCTGCGGCGAGAGCTTAGAGCAGAGAGAAGTGGGAATTACTATGGACTTAATCACAATCCAGATTAAGAAAGCATTCGCGGGTATTTCTGCTGACGATGCTAAGAAGGTTGTTATCGCATATGAGCCTATCTGGGCAATCGGCACAGGTAAGACAGCTACCGATGATCAGGCGGAAGAGGTTTGCGGCGCAATCAGAGACGTTATCGCAGCTCTTTACGATGCTGACACTGCAAAAGCGGTTACTATTCAGTACGGCGGCAGCATGAACGCGGGCAATGCGGCAGGACTTCTTGCAAAGCCGAACATTGACGGCGGCTTGATAGGCGGCGCATCATTAAAGAGCGCTGACTTCGCTGTTATAACGAGCGCGGCTAAATAATTGATTAAATTAAAAGGGCTGCCAAAGCGGCAGCCTTTTATATTAAGATAATTAAAGGAGATAATAAAATGGCAAAAAAACCGGTTGCACTTATTATAATGGACGGTTACGGCATCAACCAGACAATTGAGGGAAATGCGATAGCCGCGGCTAAGAAACCTAATCTTGATAAATTCTTCGCTACATATCCGAACACTCAGCTTTCAGCGAGCGGACTGGACGTTGGACTTCCCGACGGACAAATGGGTAACAGTGAAGTAGGGCATACAAACATAGGCGCGGGACGCGTTGTTTATCAGATGCTTGTTAAGATTACAAAGGACATAAACGAGGGTAAGATAAACGATATCAAACCGCTTTCAGACGCTATGGACGCGGCAAAGGAGAACGGCAAGTCACTCCACCTTATGGGACTATTATCCGACGGCGGTGTACACAGCCACAACGAACATCTTTACGGTCTGTTAAGAATGGCAAAGAAGAAGGGTCTTGAGAAGGTATATGTTCACACCTTCCTTGACGGACGTGACGTACCTCCGACCTCCGGAATAGAGTTTATGAAGCAGCTCGAAACTGAAATCAAGGATACAGGCGTGGGAAGTATAGCAACAGTAATGGGCAGATTCTACGCAATGGACAGAGACAACGCATGGGACAGAGTGGAAAAAGCGTATAACGCAATCGTTAAAGGCGAGGGCGTGCAGGAAACAGACGCTGTTACTGCAGTCAGAAATTCATACGCTAACGATGTTACTGACGAGTTTGTTGTTCCGACGGTTGTTGACAAGAACGGTATGGTGAAGGAAGGGGACAGCGTTATATTCTTCAACTTCCGTCCCGACCGTGCGAGACAGATTACAAGAACATTTGTTGATGATGAATTCAAGGGATTTGAGAGAAAGTATTTCCCTGTGAACTTCGTCTGCATGACACAGTATGACGAGTCAATGCCAAACGTAACAGTTGCATATCCGCCTGAGTCGCTTGAGATGACATTCGGAGAATATGCAAGTAAAAAAGGACTTACTCAGCTTCGAATTGCCGAAACTCAGAAGTACGCGCACGTTACTTTCTTCTTCAACGGCGGCGAGGAAAAGCAGTTTGAGGGCGAGGAAAGAATACTTATCAAGTCACCTGACGTTGAAACATTTGATATGAAGCCGGAAATGAGCGCATATGAAGTAACAGACGCGGTGATTGAAGCCATCAACGCAGATAAATTCGACGTAATTATTTTGAATTACGCTAACTGCGACATGGTAGGACATACAGGTGTTATGGACGCGGCAATTAAAGCGGTTGAAGCGGTTGACGAATGTGTCGGCAAGACAGTTGCGGCTGTACTTGAAAAGGGCGGTCAGGCTATTATCACAGCTGACCACGGTAACGCGGATTGTCTTATTGACCCAGATACAAAGGCAGTGTTCACAGCGCATACAACAAACCCTGTACCGATGATTTTAATCGGCGCCGGCGATGTTAAGCTAAAGACAGGCAGACTTTGCGACCTTACACCGACAATGCTCGACCTGATGGGACTTGAAAAACCTGAACAGATGACAGGCGAGAGTCTGATTGTAAAATAAGAATACAATGTTAAAAGGATAGAGAAAAATCTCTATCCTTTTTGTTTATTCCGAGTTATTCCCTCAAATCTCCCTTACCTCGAACTTTCCTTTCAAATGGAATCAACTGCTGATATATATCTGATGTCTGTTTATCAGTATATATTTCTTCTCTTGAGTTGAAAAATTTTTCAGTCATTTTCTTTATCTTCTCAGGCGTCGATATAAACAGGTTGTTATAATCATTTTTATAACTGTTCTTTGTATTTTTACATATGGCTATCAATATACAATTATTTCTGTCAATTTTTAAATAATCAGCTAATATATCTATATTGACCCAATACTGCTTAAGCTTATTCGAAGAAACATCATCTGTGTATTCAAAAATATATAGTCCTGTTTTATGTACCAATACAGTATCAATTGCAGCGAACTTCAAATTGTCGGGAAAGCTTATATTTTTTAATTTCTTGTATTCTCCCTTTAATCCCTTAAGACAGTAATCCGTGGAGGAAAATCCGTTTTTAAAATCACCGCCTGCTTTATACGGCCATAATTTTTTGAAATCAAATTTTACAAAAACAATAGCCATGACTATTATAATAACCGCTATTAAAATATACTTCAGCATATCCATTTTTACTACCTCTTGACAATATGGTAATTATATGATATAGTTTAGATAGCAAAGGAGCGGTTTTGACCGTTCCGCCAAATGAATGACTTTTGTAAGTCGCCCTTTAGTGGAATGAGGGGCGGCTTACTTTTTTATGTTTCTTATAATCTCAAGAATTATAATCAATTCGACTATCCTAATCAGAATATCCAAATCCATAAGTATAACCCCCTTATCTGTTTAGTGCTGAGTTTCACCTCCCTAAATCAGTATAAGGGCGGAACAGCCGCCACCGCTCCGTGTATCAAGGTCGCATAGATTTCTCTATCACCTACAGTTAATTTTTAACTGCATAATTAATATATCATAAAACAATTTTTTTGTAAATATAAAAACAACACAGGCATTGTGTATCATAAAAAAATATCAGGTTTTTGTACTTCATAGTATAAAAACCTGATATTTTGTTACCTATTTATATTATATTTCTCATTCATATTTTAAATTATAAACCGTTGCATATACAACATTTTTATTTCTTTCCCAAATGCTATTGAAATTGCTGATTGGCACAGGGTTTATAATTCCCTGTCCATTTTCATTTCCAACCTCTATAGTAATACTCGGTATTCCCATTTTATACACTGCCCAGTCTTTATATCCCGCCGCGTCAACAGAGGTATAATCTGAATCAAGCGGATAACCTGTTTCATTTGAAATGCGCTGCGCAAAAATCTGAGACTCGTCTAAGACATTACCTTCCTGCTTATAATACCAGTAAATCAACGCGCCGCACGTATGATAACTTATAGTACGTTTAATATTGCAGTCTTGTGTAAGCCGGATTAATGCCGCCGCTTCCGCTTCACTTCCCGGAGATGTTCCTTTGTATCTGTCAGATGACGGCACACCTGAGCCGACAAATTCATCCCAGCCGGCGTCAAAGTTACGGTTCAGATCAACACCGTTAGCGTTTGCCTTCCATTGTACATAATCCTGACCGCCCATTGATAAGATATTATTCTTTACATTCTCATTCAGAATCCCGTCTATTCCGAATTGGCTTATCGTAACTCCGTCCGGATTACTCATTGGTATAAAGTGAACAGTAACATCATTTAAAAGGTCATTTACCGGAATACCGTTGTATTCACCGCCATAACCATTCAGCGCGTCAATACTGTCACATAGCTGACGCATTACAACCTGAGATGTTATATATTCTCTTGCGTGCATTGCTCCGAAAATCAGAACCTGATTTTCCGCCTGTCGGTCACCCAGCACAACGTCATACACAATTCGTCCGTCGGAAGTGGCGCATAATTCTTCAACACTTATTTGTTCACCGCATACATTTTTTAATTCCTGTATATCATACTTCAAGTCTTCATATGTGTATTGATCCGGTGTGAGATTTATCATAAGATTACATTCTGAAAGTCTTGATATAACCGTTTTTTCTTCCGGCTGCTCTGTTATTGTAACAGGCTGCAATGTAGGTTCAGCCGGAACTGTGTTATTTGCGCATCCTGTAATTACTGTAATCAGTAAAAGGCTTATTAAAGCATGTATTGTCTTCATATTTATCCTTATCTCAGCGCAAGGTATGATTGTAATGCATATCCGCGTTGTCCGTTATATTCTACACAATAAAAACCATTCTCTGCAGTACTTATAAATGTCACATACGCGCCTAATGGAATCTGCGCTAATGAAGCAGCGGAAGTAGACGGTGTGCTCCTTAATGTAATCCACTCATTGCAGTTTACAACCTGCGCCGTTCTGTATGACGAAGATGTATTCGGTTTTGTGCTTGAAAGGTAAGAGGCAAGACTGTATCCTACGCGTCCGTCATAATTTATTTTGTAGAACCCGTTACCCGCGTTTTCTATATATCCCACTGCCTGTCCGAGAGGAATCTGTACTATCTCGGACGCGGAGGTTGACGGCGCCGTTCTTAATGTAATACTCTGCTTACAGTTCACAACATAATATGTGGCAACGACATTGTTGTTTGTCGATTGTGCAGGAACATAAACAACATCGGGTTTTTTATTTTCTGCTTCTTTAATCTTTGATTGCGCGGAATCAAGAGTAGCTTTCAATTCATCAATCTGTTTCCTTTGATAATTTGTTATATCCTTTGAATACAACTCCGTGATATTTACGGAAGCGCTTTCATAATCACCTGACGCAATCATTTTTCTCACGCCGGCTATCTGAGAATCAACATCTCCCATAACCGATCTTTTATCCGCCACACTCTTTTTTAATGAGTCTATATCAGACGCTATAGTATAATTTTTATAATTGTCAGGTATTTTATTAATGGCATCTGTAGCGCCGTCCATATTTATCTTGTCAAATTCATCCTTTGCCTTTATATAATTTTCGAGTATCAGGATCATCTCTTCAACTTCATCACTATCAGCGCCTTCATTTTTAGCAAGCTGGAGATAGTTGAGCGCAGCCGTATAATCTGCACTCGCCATTGATAATTTACTTTGCTCAATCGCCTTTTTTTCTATACCCCCGCTGCATGCTGCTTGTGTAAATAATATTGCAACCGCTGCCATTATCATTATTATTTTTTTCATATCTTTATCCACCCTTCTTATTTATATTTATAAAGAAATTATACCATAAAATAATTTTTTTGTAAATATTAAAAGGGACCGGCAAATGAACAAACAACGCTCATTTACAACAGTCCCTTTATATTATAAATTACTTATCAAATCATTCATGTTATACATGCCCGCAGGTTTATCGGAGATAAACTTCGCAGCCTTAATCGCGCCGACAGCGAATACTTCCTTACTTGTCGCGCTGTGCTTAAGCTCAATAACCTCGTCAGTTCCCGCAAAAATAATGTCATGCTCACCGACAATTGTACCGCCGCGCACTGCATGCAGTCCGATTTCTGTTTTCTTTCTCTTTCTACGCACAGCATGTCTGTCATACACGTACTCGGCAGGGAAGGAGAGTGTCTCGTCAATAGCGTCCGCGATTGCAAGCGCCGTGCCTGACGGCGCGTCAATCTTCTGATTATGATGCTTTTCAACTATCTCGATATCAAAATTACCCTCTAAAAGCTTTGTCGCTTTCTTCGCAAGCGCGATAAGCAGGTTTATTCCCAAGCTCATATTAGCGGAGAAGAATACGGGTATCTCATTTGACGCGTCCTTAAATTCCTGCTTCTGCTCCTCCGTGAATCCGGTTGTCGCAAGAATAACAGGAAGCTTTCTTTGCTTACAATAATTCAGTATATCAGTAAGCGCTGACGGGTGCGAGAAATCAATCACAACATCTGCCTCTCCGGTAAATTCGTCCGGGTTTGTGAAAACCGGATACGCGTTTTCTATCGTATCGTTCACGTCAAAGCCCGCAACGATTTCACAATCCGCATCCTCATGGGCAAGACGTGTTATAACCTGACCCATCTTACCGTTACAGCCGTTCATAATTATTTTTGTCATTGGTTCTTCTCCTTTACACCAATTTCATTCCGAAATCAATCATAGACTTCTTAAGCTTTTCAAAATTTGCGTTTTCCATTTCAACAAGCGGCATACGTAAATTACCCGCGTTAAAGCCGAGCAGATTCATAGCTGTCTTTACCGGAACAGGATTGACCTCAATAAATAAGTTATTAATAAGATCAAGCATCTTAAGCTGCAATTCTCTTGCCGCGTTAACGTCGCCATTGAAATAATATTCGCATATATTATGTGTTTCCTCAGGAAGAATATTCGCAACAACCGATATTACGCCTTTACCGCCAATAGAAAGTGTGGGAACAATCATATCGTCATTGCCGGAATATATGTATAGTTCCGGAATCTCAGCGGCAAGTTTTGTCATATAGCTGATGTTTCCGCTTGCTTCCTTTACAGCGACAATATTTTCTACTTTACTAAGTTCCTTTAATGTATCAACTGCAAAACTCATGCCTGTTCTTGATGGCACATTATATAGAATTACAGGTATTTTTACTGAGTTCGCAATTGCAGTAAAATGTGCTACAAGTCCCTTTTGTGTAGTCTTGTTATAGTAAGGAGTTACAGAAAGGATACCATCTGCTCCCATTTCCTCCGCCTTCTTTGTAAGCTCTATTGCATGCTCGGTATCATTTGAGCCTGTACCCGCGATTACAGGAATTCTGCCCGCCGTCTTTTCAACTGTGAAGCGTATCGCTTCAAGATGCTCCGCGTCAGGCATTGTTGACGCTTCGCCTGTTGTTCCGCATATAATGATTGCGTCGGTTTTGTTTGCAATGTGATATTCAATAAGTTTGCCAAGCTCATCGTAATTTGTCTTTAATCCGTCAAACGGAGTGATAATCGCAACGCCTGAGCCTGTAAACGGTAATGTCTTTGCCATTTTTATTCCTCCTTAAAGATTAGTCCATATAACCCTTTGCAGTCAATAATTCTGCCAGAAGCACTGCGCCGCCTGCCGCGCCGCGAAGCGTGTTATGGCTCATTGACACCATTTTATAATCGTACTGTGTTGATTCTCTTAAACGTCCGCAGCTTATAGCCATACCGCCGTCAATCTCGCGCGCCGTTTTTATCTGCGGCTGGTCGGGCGTATCATTTTCAGTATAAACATGAATGAACTGTTTCGGAGCGTGGGGAAGATTAAGCTTCTGAGGCTCACCCTCATATTCAGCCCACATCTTTTCAATCTCCTCAACAGACGGCTTGTTGGCGCTGTCCTTAAATGAGAAGAAAATAGCGGCAGTGTGACCGTCCGAAACAGGCACTCTATATGTCTGGCACTCAATTGAAAGCGCGTCTGACGGAACAATCTCCTTGCCCTGAACACTACCCAGAACCTTGTTCGGTTCAACCTCAGACTTCATTTCCTCGCCTCCGATATACGGGATGAGGTTATCAACCATCTCCGGCCATGTTTCAAATGTCTTGCCCGCGCCGGAAATTGCCTGATACGTTGTAACAAGCGCGTGGTCAATCGGATACTTCATATTAACTACAGCCATTGCGGGAAGATATGACTGTAAAGAACAGTTTGACTTAACTGCAACAAATCCTCTCTTTGTGCCGAGTCTTTCACGCTGTGCCGGGATTATCTCAAGATGCTCCGGGTTAATCTCCGGAATGATCATCGGTACATCAGGAGTATGACGATGCGCCGAGTTGTTTGAAACAACAGGACACTCAGCCTTTGCATATCTTTCCTCAAGAGCCTTGATTTCATCCTTTTTCATGTCAACCGCGCAGAATACGAAGTCAACCATTCCCGCGATTTTCTCAACATCGTCAGTCGCGTTCATAACAATCATGTTCTTTACTGACTCAGGAATATCCTCTTTCATTGCCCATTTTGAGCCTACAGCATCTTTGTATGTCTTACCCGCGCTTCTTGGAGAAGCTGCAAGCACTTCTATTGTATACCAGGGGTGGTCATGAAGAAGCGTGATAAAACGCTGTCCTACCATACCCGTTGCGCCGATAATTCCTATTTTATAATTGTCTTTCATAATAATATCCATAGCCTTTCTGCCCACTAATCTTGGTATTTTTTAAATTTAACGTCCTTATTGTGAGCAGATAAGGCGTTAAATGGATATTATGCCCATGTGCCTGTTTTCGAAGCAACGCGAGAAAATACTCGCGCGGGCAATTAAATCCTATTAACGTGATTTATCACGTTAACTCTCCTTACTTTGTAATTTAAAAAGCAGTAGTAAGAAACCACTGCCGTTTTTGTTTAACAAATCAGCGATAGCTCCCCACCTTAACGGTGACAGTCATACCGCTGTTAACGGCATGCCCAGCAAAAATATGTGCAGTCATATTCAAGCTTCGGCGTTCTATCCTTTCCCCGCGCATCCAAGACCTCTGCATGCCTCCGTACGGTTACTCTTATATAAACGCACCTCTACCTTGCTTTTCCTTATATATAGATTATATTATCACTATTAACAGTATGTGTCAATAGAAAAATATTACTTTTTTATTACAGCTTCCCAAATCATTTGTTACTTAAAACTTGCAAATTCCTGAGCCCAGTAAATACCGTACTTACCTCCCTTTACAACACTCACGCCAAGATATTTAAAGTCAGAATTAAGAATGTTTTTTTTATGTTCGGGACTTTGCATCCATGCTTCTACCGCCGCTTCCGGTGAATATTGTCCCGCGGCTATATTTTCGCCTGCTGACCAATACGATATTCCCATTCTTTTCATTCTGTCAAACGGCGTTTCACCATCAGGATTTTCATGCGCGAAAAATCCGCGGTTTATCATATCCATACAGTGAGTTTCTGCAAGAGCGGCAAGCGAATCGTCCCATTTAAGCGGCTTAAGACCATTTCTGACACGCACGTTATTTGTCAGAACCAACACCTTTTTCGCCCAGGTTTCAAAATCGCTTTCCTGTGATGTTATAGTAACTGTCCTTGTGTCACCGTCCCAGTCCACCTGTGCCGACGCTGCCTCAGCAACCGCTCTTAACGGCACAAGAGTAAAATCATTATATATAATAGCAGGTGTCGTAAGCTCCACTGCTCTGTCGTTCACATACATTACAGGACCATCTATAAATAAAGTTATCGCCGTTCCTTCCTTTTGCGCCGTAACGCGCCGCTCGTCGCCAAACCATTGAACTGTCATATCAAGCTTTTCAAATATCGCGCGAAAAGGCACAAGAGTGGAATCGTTTTGTATTATAGGAGGCTGATCAAAAAACAGATTTTCTCCGTTCATATAAACGGATATATCATTCTCAGCATATACTGCTGTAACAGTAAAAAAAATAAGGAAAATTACAGCAAATATCTTTTTCATGGATAACACCCCCTAAATAAAAGTATACTATAATAACCACCTGAAAACAAGAGGAAATTGACTTTTTTCTCTTGACAAAAATTTATGTCTGTAATATAATATTATAGTTGCAAACAATAGTCTGAAACATTATGCTGACGTAGCTCAGTAGGCAGAGCACTTCATTGGTAATGAAGAGGTCGGCGGTTCGACTCCGCTCGTTAGCTCCAAAAATTGTCCCTGAATTTGGCTTTAAGCCCAGGTTTGGGGGCTTTTTTGATACTATTCATAAATTTCATCAGCTATATTATACACCTTTATTCCGACAGCTTTGGCATTTCTCAACGTCGCGCCTGTACCGCTGGATGAAAGAATGCAAAAAGCAATACAGAAAGACGAGTCCTCTGTCATTTTCTTATTTCTCAGCATCATACACTGATCTGTGTATTTACCTTCTGTTACATAAACATAGTTGTCCGCGCTTGACATGATAAGTCTGTAACGGTATTTCTGGAGATCCGTCCAGAATTTTTCCTGTCCGTGACACGGAAGATAGAGATAGAGCTTTATATGCGGATACTTTTCACGTATTTTGATTACAGCCTCAGCGGCAAGGGTATCAAATCCCAGCGCGCCGCCCGCGATAAAATTTTTTACATCATATCTGATTATCATATTTTCTATATGCTCGTACAATTTTGATTTAATAATATCCGTTTTATCTTTACTGATTCTTCTGTGTCCTGTAAAAAAACACGTTCTCGTTTTCTCCACCAAATTTCCATAGCCTTTCTGCCCACAAAAAATCTTAACGTCCTTATCGTGGGCAGATAAGGCGTTAAATGGAGATTGTGCCCATGTGCGTTTTTCGAAGCTGTGCGAAAAAATATCTGCACGGGTAATTAAATCAGATAACGTGATTTTTTACGTTATCACCTCGAAAGTATTATATACTTTCGAGATGATTTTTTCAAGATGAAAACATTATTTCATGAAAAAGTAAACTGATGTTGATGCTGCAATAATTGCCATAACAAAAAGGGAAACCCCTCCCGTTTTATTTTTATCCTTAACAGTATAAATGCCAAAATTTACCAGTCTAATAACACATATTAATACCGCTGTTAAATAGATTATTCTTTCCATCACTTTTCCTCTCTCATAACAAGTCCCGTTCTTCGTATCTTAAAATCCACATTTACATTAACGCTGTATTCTTTAAAATTTACACTTTCTTTAAATTCATTGTATTTATCATTTGTGAGAAATTTATATTTACATCTTTCTTTAAGTCTGAATATATCACTATCACATGTTTTTATAAAATCCGACATAAATTTTGCAAATCCCTCTGCGAGATACTTACTCGCGTTATCTTCGAAATTTGCTATATCGTTTTCAATATTATAGTCTGCCGGAAGAGATGACACGTCACCTTCTAAGAAAAGTTTCACATCTATACTTTTCTTTTTAATATCTATATCGTACTTCGGCGTTTTACCTTGAATTGTTTTTACCGTCACCGGCTCGTTTGGTGTTTGTTCACTAAAAACTGTAATATAGCTGTAATTATAATCGCCCATAAGCAATTTAAACATTTGCGATTCTATCGAACCTATTGTTCCTATCATCTTATCGCTATTAAATATCGCGCTGCCCATAGACTCGCTTTTGTTTTTCAGCTCAATTGCGGCCTGCCCTCCGATATAATCTTTCATTTTATATTCAAAGCCCTGTTCATTCTCAGGTGCTTCCTTTTGTTTACTGTTTTCATCTGATGAACTTTCATCTGATGAACTATCAGACGAACCGCCGCTGCCTTTTTCTGAAACGCCGGCTCCTGACATACCTCCCTCCTCGGACGCGCCGCCATTCGAACTTCCTTCACCTCCGGACGCGCCGCCTTCTGATGAGCTGTTTCCTCCTGACAATCCCCCGCTGCCGGATATATCCCCCTCCTCAGATGATTCTCCGCCGCCGGGTGCGCCACCCTCTTGCGAGGAGCCTCCGCCGTTTCCTTCACCGGAGGATTTATTATCCGTGCCATTTCCTATTACTCCTGCAACAGGTAAAAGACTGTCGAAATTCTCAGTTTCAATTCCGAAAAAGAAATCCTTTGCCGAGCCTACCGGAATACCCATGAATGAATTTTTATCATATATAAGCTGATAATACTTTGCCGGATTTACTTCCATAGCAGGCTTGACAGAATCCAGGTATTTATTGGCGCCGTCAAGAGAGACGGCAAGATAAATATCGGGACGCAAATCATCGCTTCTTATAAATGTTTCTGTTATATCTTGAAGTCCTTTTTGAGCCACTTCCCGGGAAACTACAATTATTCTTGTATGAGATAAATAGAAAGTTTTACTAACAATCCTGTTTGCCAGTCCTATTGCCGCGTATATGTTCGGAGCCTGAACGCTTATATTTTCAATTATTGAACTTCCCGCCTTGCCTCCCTCTTCGCCGCCGCTTATCTCTGTCGGATTAGCGTACTGGATTGTTATTTCATAATCGTCATACTCATCCATCATGTCTATTCCAATCGCGACTATATACGCTATTTCATTCGGTTCTTTTCCTACGCAGCCGGTAAGGCAAAAAGACAGTATAACTATTATCGCTATCACAACTAACGCTTTAAATTTCTTCATTTTTATCACCCTTTCTCATTTGTTCGCCATAATATTTTCTTGATACTATACCGAAAATCACCGGCAATAAAAATGCTGTCGGATAAACAATCATGCTTTTAATTTCCTCCGTGCTGATTAAGTCAAGCATTGAAGACGGTATCATTGCTACCACGCTGCTTATCAGAACTATAGGAAAAATAAGCGGCTTGTAAAATTTCAGATTAAAAGTTATCTGCCAGACATAGCACATGGCATAAACATAAACAGAGGAATATAACAGTATCAATATTGACCATGCAAACTGAAACAAAGCTTCAAATCTGCTGAAAAAGCTGCTCAGGTGAATTATCCTTGCGAGCTGATATACAGGAATTATAAATTCCTTTGATGAGGGATAAGGATAGACCAGACAGTACCCTGATAAAATAATTACCGCTATAATCGCGCTTATAGCTAAAGCTTTTATACCGCTTTGCTTTGCCTCACCCGCGTTTTCATAATAAGGCAGAAATATATTCAAAAAAATTATATCTGAAAAAAGAGAAAGAGTATTAAAGCCTTTTCCCAAAATAGCTTTATATCCCTGACCCATTAACGGCATTATATTACAAAGCCTGTAGTACGGTATCAATAAAAGCATAAAAGCTATAAACACCGCTCCCGCTACCGGCATAAAAAGATAATTTATTTTTGCTATAGATTGAATACCTATATACGCTCCTATTGCTATTGCAATGACGAAAGCGATTACAATAACTTCAATTTTAAAATCCTGAAGTAACACAGATTTGACAGATTCAGGAAAAATTCTTACGATTGACGAAAAGTTGATTAATAAAATCACAAAAACAATCATACCAACAAGGATTTTCAAACCTTTTCCTCCGCGCATTCCGGCAAGCTCTATAACATTTTTCCTGCCGCGGTACAGCTTTACCGTTAAAAAAAATATTAAAAACACAACAGCCGTATTGTAGATCGCCTGTATCCAAGCCGCGTTTCCTGCATTAATTATAAAAATTCTCGGAAATGTCAATAGCATTTTTACAGATATCAGATTTATGAGAAGCGCTGTCATTTCTTTTCTTTGAAGCATATTTATCTCCTTTTAAAATGTTTCACGTGAAACATTATTATTGTCTTTTTGTTTTCCATTTACGGCTTATCTTAGGTTCTTCCTCCGTATTTTTCGGGTCAAGAAAATCAGGTCTGTTTTCTCTTTTCCACACCGGATTTACAAAAATCGCATTTGCCATACTGTTATTCTTCAGTTTAAATACAGGTTCAAGGAATGAAACACCAAAGCTTTTCTGAGACGCGAGAGACAGACCGTATATAAAAAGACCTATCGCAATTCCGTAAAAACCCATAGTTGAACCCAGGATAACAAAAATAAGTCTCAAAACTCTTAAACTCCAGCTTAGTGAATAATCAGCCGTAGCAAAAGAGCCTATACCTGTTATAGCAATTATAATTATCATAATCGGACTTACTATCTTCGCGCTCACGGCAGCCTGTCCGAGAATAAGACCGCCGACAATACCGAGTGTTGAGCCTATTGGTCCCGGCATCCTGAGTCCCGCCTCGCGTATCATTTCAAATGATAAATCCATCAAAAGAAGCTCCAGAATGCTCGGAAACGGAACATTTTCCCGTGAAGCGCTGATTGAATAAAGCAGATATGTCGGAATTATTTCCTGATGGAATAGTGTAATCGCAAGATATAGTCCCGGAAGAAGAACCGAAAATAACACTGCTATCATTCTTATTATACGCACCATATTTGCATACGGCACTCTTATATAATCATCTGAAACAGCATGTGTCAGTTCGAAAATATTTGTTGGCATAACAAGAACCTGAGGGTTTCCGTTTAATATAAACGCTACTCTTCCTTCGGTTAAAGCGCGCGCGACTCTGTCAGGTCGTTCCGTTTCCATAAAATGAGTCATTGTAGAGAAAGTATTTTCCTCCATCATCATGGCTATTTCCTCAATAGATATAACATAATCCATAGTTATTCCATTAAGTCTTCTCCTGACCTCGTCCACAAGTCCGGGATTGGCGATATCGGAAATATACAGCATTACTCCGCGTGTTTTACTGATTTTACCTACTTTAATTCCCTCCGCTATAAGCTTTTCGCTTTTTATAATCTTGCGGACAAGAGCTGTATTATTACGAAGCATTTCGGAAAACGCTTCCTGAGGACCATAGATTGACTGTTCGTTCTCAGGCTTGTCTATACCCCTGTGTCCCCAATCACGCACGTCAAGAATAAACGCTTTTGAAAATCCGTCAACAAAAACAGCGCAGGAACCGAAATTTATTTCTTCAAATACGGTATCCATACTGTTTGTTGAAAACGCCTGAGAATGAGCTATAAATTTTTCAATTATTTCATCTTCATATTTATATATCTGATTATCCGAAAAAAACGGAATTTCAAGCATTGTCTTTATTACCGCTAAATCCACAAGCTCGCTTGAAACCATTCCGTCAATAAGAACAATAAACGCTTTGCGTCCTTGCTTCATTTTTATCTCGCGTATAACAATGTCATTGTTTATAGGGTAGGTAAACCTCTTCCTGACATATGAAAGATTTTGCTCTATATTATCAGAAACAGTATCAGTTGCTGTTGATTCTTCTTTTTCATCACGAACATCGTATTCAGCATTTTTTTTCTTTAAGCTTAAATTAAATATGTCATCCTGCGCCGCGGGTGTAAACAGAAGGTAATCCTTAATTGAATTTATAATACCTTTCATTATAAAACCATCCTCCCGTTGATATTATTGGAATATATATATTATTTTAATTAATGTGATAATTATGCATTAACGGTAAAATTTTAATTTAATGCAATGTTTCACGTGAAACATTACATTAATATTAAATTTTCATAATGTTTCACATGAAACATTTACAAATGAAACTTTTATGGTATAATGTTATTAGGGTGTAATCAAAATCGAAGATTTTGACACCCTTAATAACATTTGAACATTAATAATTTAAAATCGGAGAAAACAATGGCAAAAGTAATTGCAATAACAAATCAAAAGGGAGGCGTGGGAAAAACCACCACCTCCGTTAATTTGGCATCCTGTCTTGCCTGTGAAGGTAAAAAGACTCTTCTGATTGACTGCGACCCTCAGGGTAATTCAACAAGCGGTCTCGGAATTGAAAAGGATACTTATTCTCTGTCTGTTTATAACTGTCTGGTGGATTACAGCAAAACAGCAGAGGCTGTTATAAAAACAAAATACAACAATTTATATATAATTCCATCCTCTTCAGATATGAGCGCGGCGGAAATAGAGCTTGCTTATGAGGACAAGCGTGAGTTCTTTTTGAAAAACTCTATAAATGAAATTAAAAATGATTTCGACTTTATAATTCTGGATTCTCCTCCTGCGCTTGGAATGATTACTATAAATATTTTAACAGCGGCAGATTCGGTGCTCATTCCAATTCAGTGTGAATATTACGCTTTGGAAGGATTGAGCCAGCTTATAACAACAATTAAAACAATAAAAAAGAACTTAAACTCAAATATTGAAATAGAAGGTGTTCTCGGAACAATGTATGACGGAAGAACAAATCTTTCTATTCAGGTTCTTGATGAGGTGAAAAAATTCTTTCCTGATAAGGTCTACAGAACTGTTATACCAAGAAACGTAAGATTAAGTGAATCACCGTCATTTGGTGAACCAATTATAAATTATGACCGAACCTCAAAGGGAGCGGATGCATATATGTCTCTTGCAAAGGAAGTCATAAAAAACAATTCATAAAGTAAGGAGTGAACATATGCCTAAGAAAGGTTTAGGTAAAGGTCTCGGTTCTCTTTTTAATGAAAGTGATATAAAAGAAGTTACCTCTGATATAAATCAATCAAAAGAGGGAGATATTACTAATATACGCTTAACTCTGATTGAACCGAACAAAAAACAACCGCGCCGCAATTTTGATGATGAAAAAATCACAGCGCTCGCCGATTCTATAAAGGAGCACGGACTTATACAACCTATAATTGTTACTCCGTCTGAAAACGGTATGTACAAAATTGTAGCCGGAGAAAGAAGATGGCGTGCCGCAAAAAAAGCTAAAATTAAGGAAATACCCGCTCTTATACGTCCTTATAACGATGAACAGGTTGCGGAAATCGCTCTTATTGAAAATCTGCAGCGGGAAAATCTTAATCCGATAGAAGAAGCCATAGGTTATAATCTTCTTATGGAAGAATTCAATCTCACACAGGAGATTATAAGCAAACGCGTAGGAAAAAGCAGAAGCGCAGTTGCCAATTCTTTAAGACTTCTGTCACTTGAAAAAGATATTCAGAAAATGCTGATATCAGAAGTTCTTACAAGCGGTCATGCGCGCGCTGTGCTTTCTATTGACAATAAGGAACTGAGAATAGCATTTGCAAAAAGGATAGTTGATGACAATTTAAATGTTCGTCAGGCTGAAGCACTCGCAAAGCAGCTACAGAAAAAAACACCGACTAAAAATGTAAAAGAGAAAACAGCTTATGATATTGAAATAGAAAAAATTCAGAATAATTTATCATCAGCTATGGGTACAAAGGTTAAAATAAATCATACACCGAAAAAAGGAAAAATAGAAATCGAATACTACGGAAATAAAGATTTGGAACGTATACTTGAATTTTTTAATATATAGACTGAAAGGAGAAAAAATTTACGATGGATAGTAACAATTTACTTTTTATATCTCTTGCTATAATGATGATTCTTATTATTATATGTTTTATTTTAAACGCTGTGAATTCATCTAAAATAAACACTCTTATGGATTATTCTGATGAAGGAGATATTATAGGAGCTTTAAAAGATTATTATGATAAGGTTGATGACCTATCAAAAACTGTAAATGACACATCTGATGCCGTGATTCTTTCAAGGCTTGCAAACTGTGAAAATGATTCTCATATTTCATTAAAGAAAATAGCTATCGTTAATTTTGACGCATATGATGATGTTAAGGGAAATTTAAGCTTTGCTCTTGCAATTCTTAATAATAATAATGACGGATTTATTCTCACTTCTCTTTACGGTCATAATTCATGCAATACCTATGTACGTGAAATAACAGGAGGAGAAACTCCTGTCAAACTTCTCAATGAAGAAAAAGAAGCTCTAAACGAAGCAAAAAATAAATTAATGAGGACAGGAAACAATGGCTAATAAAAATGACAACAAATCTTTATTTCTATATACATCACTGATATTTATTGTGGCTATATTGCTTATAATTTTATCTTTTTCAGGACAGATAAATTTGCAAAAAAACAGAACTCAGATTGAATCAAACTCTGAAAATCAAAACTCCGGCATAACCGAGAGAGCAGCTGTTCTGAGTGAAGAGAATAAAAATCTCATTGAAGAAAATAACAAACTGAAAGCAGAAAATAAAGAGCTTCAGGAAAAACAAACCATTAATGATATTCTTCTGAGCGCAAACGGATATTTTATTCTCGGTGATAATGCTAAGGCTTATGAAATGATTAACGCTGTAATTTACGATAATCTTTCAGCGGACCAAAAGATAATCTATGATAATATTAAGTCCGGAATAGATAAAGCAGAATAATAGAAATTTTTATATATTTAATACTATTAAACAGAAAGGATAAGATAAAATGTTAGATATTAAAACTTTAAGACAGGAACCTGAACGGATAAAGGACGCGCTAAAAAAGCGTAACAATGACCTTGATATTGAACCTGCAATAGAGCTTGATAAGCAAAGACGCGCTATTCTTACTGAGGTTGAGCAGAAAAAGGCAAAGCAGAATGAAATAAGTAAAAAAATCCCACAGATGAAAAAAGCGGGAGAAAATACAGACCAGATTTTTGCTGAAATGAAGGAACTCAGTAATGAAATTAAAGTTGATGATGAGAAGGTACGCGATATAGATGAAAAGCTTCGTAATTTCATGCTTAAAATACCTAACATCCCGAATGAAAATGTTCCTGTCGGAGCAGACGACAGCGAAAATGTCGAAATAAGAAAATATTCCACTCCGAGAAAATTTGACTTTGAACCTAAAGCTCACTGGGATATAGGCACAGAGCTTGATATTCTTGATTTTGAACGCGGTACAAAAATCGCAGGAACCCGTTTCACTGTTTATAAGGGTCTGGGCGCAAGACTTGAAAGAGCTGTAATACAGTTCTTCCTGAACACTCATACCAGTGAATCAGGATATATGGAAATAATGCCTCCTTACATGGTTAACAGAGATTCGATGACAGGTACAGGACAGTTACCTAAATTTGAAGAGGATGCTTTTAAGGTTGTAAATAACGGATTTTTCCTTATCCCGACAGCGGAAGTTCCGGTAACAAATCTGCACAGAGATGAAATTCTTGACGGTACTTCTCTTCCTATTAAATACTGCGCATATTCAGCATGCTTCAGAGCAGAAGCGGGAAGCGCAGGACGCGATACGCGCGGTTTGATAAGACAGCACCAGTTTAATAAGGTTGAGCTTGTTAAGTTTGTTAAACCTGAAAACAGCTATGACGAACTTGAAAAGCTGACAAATGATGCTGAAATACTTCTCCAGAAACTCGGTATTCCTTACAGAGTAGTATGTCTTTCAACAGGCGACCTCGGTTTTTCATCTGCAAAGACTTACGATATTGAAGTATGGATGCCAAGCTATGACAGATACGTTGAAATTTCATCATGTTCAAACTTTGAAGATTATCAGGCTCGCCGCGCAAATATCAGATATAAGGATAACCCGAAGGACAAGGCTCAATTTGTTCATACTCTTAACGGTTCAGGACTTGCAGTAGGAAGAACAGTGGCTGCAATTCTTGAGAATTTCCAGAATGAAGACGGTACTGTTACTATTCCTGAAGTTCTTGTTCCGTTTATGGGCACAGATAAAATTACAAAATAATATAATAATAATAAAACAAGGCTGTAACAAAGAGTTTTGTTACAGCCTTTTAATATATGCATATTGTGTATTAAAAAAAATTTATAACTACATATTGTTACTATTTTATGTAAACTAAATTATGGTAAAAAACGATTTATCAACACTGTCATTTTTACTTTTATCAACGCAAAAATGACTTAAATATAAGAATTAATAGTAAGTTATCCACGTTATCCACATAGTTATCCACAATTTTCGGATAATTCTTATATTTATAAAAATGGCATATCTAAGCCATTTTTAATGGTTTACGGATTTTTAATACATAATATTACCAATTAAAACATCATTTTCGTGAAAAAAATGAGGATAAATATATTTTAATTATAAAAAATCTGTTTTTTATGGTATTTTTAGAAAATTTTAAAATGTATAATATTATCCACATTGTGTGCATAACTGCATGGATAAAAGGAAAAACTAAATTTTCTGTACTTTGGAGGAATTTTGTGATTACGCCGCGTTTAAAATGTATAATTGACCACACAAACGGAAAAACGATAGCCGATATAGGAACCGATCATGCTTATATTCCTATATACCTGATACAAAACAAATTAGCCGATTATGTTATCGCAAGTGATATAAAACAAGGCCCTGTTAATATAGCAAAAGAAAATATAGAAAAAAATAATCTTTTAGATAAAATAGAAGTAAGACTTGGCAGCGGTCTCAGTGTTCTTAAAAAAGACGAAGCGGATACTATTATAATAGCCGGAATGGGCGGACAGCTTATAAGTGAAATTATAAGCGCAGATATTGATTTAGCAAGAAATTCTAAACTTGTGCTCCAGCCTATGAACGCGCAATATGAGCTTCGAAAATATATTATAGAAAATAATTTTAAAATTACAAATGAAGATATTGCCGTTGAAGGATTCAAAGTCTATAATATTATGAACGTTGAAAGCGGATGGCAGGAAAAATTCAAAACTGATTTTGAATATCAGATTCCTTCATATTTAAAAAATCATAAATATTTTAAAAATCTTTGTGATAAAAAGAGACGTGAATTTACAAAGGTAATAAAAGGATTAAGATCATCAAAGGATATAGATGAAGAAAAGCTTCAACTATATGAATACTGGTTAAGGGAGCTGGAAAAATATGAAAGCAAATGATATTATTAACATTATTGAAAAAGTATGTCCCGAAAATCTCGCTTATCCATGGGATAATGTAGGACTTCTGTGTGGTGACAGTGAAAAAGAAGTAAACAAGGTTTTTGTTACTCTTGATACTAATATAAAAACAGTAAAAGAAGCGATAGAAAAAAAAGCGGATATGATTGTTTCTCATCACCCTGTACTTTTGGGAGGTATAAAGCGTATTGATTATACAACCTCCCAGGGACAGATGATAAAACTTCTCATTGAAAACAATATACCTCTTTTTGCGGCTCATACAAATATGGATACTGCAAAAGGCGGTATTAATGATAGACTTGCTATAATGTTTAATTTAACAGATATTGAAATTCTTGAACAGCATACATGTGATACCACAGCAGGACTTGGACGAATAGGAAAGCTCAAAAATACAGTTAAATTTGATGAATTTACAAAGAAATGCAAAGAAGTTTTAAATACCACAATACGCGCGGCAGGTGATTTTAATACTGATATAAAAACTGTCGCAGTTGCATCAGGAAGCTGCAGTGAGATTATTCCTCTTGCAAAAGAAAAAGGCGCTGATGTTATTATAACAGGAGATATGAAATATCATAACATGATTGATATGACAGAACTTGGTATATGTGTTATAGATGCGGGACATTATCCGACTGAAATATGCGTTATGGATATTTTTGAAGATATTTTAAAAGACTGTGATATTGAAATCATAAAATCCGAAAATAAAGATATTTTTAATTTTATTTGACATGAAATCAATAGTATTATATAATAACCTCACGGTGTTACCAAAAGCAAAGCTTTTGACACCTGAGAGAACATTTGAACCTGCTTTATGCGCCACATTGCGGCGCCGGCTGTTTTGCAGCCTATAAATACAGGTTATACTATTAAAAGAGTAAGTCAGATGATTGCGCCGTTACGGTGAGGAAAGTCCGGGCTTCACAGAGCAGGGTGCCGGCTAACGGCCGGTGAAGGCGACTTCAAGGATAGTGCAACAGAAAATAAATGCCCGTTTTTAACGCGGCGATTGTGGAAATGTGCGGTAAGAGCGCACAGGAAAGATGGCGACTGAATTTCCGTGTAAACCCCACCTGAAGCAACTTTGGGAATGTTAAGCTTGCTCGGCGTGTTCCCTTGAAAGGCTGGAACGCATTGGTAACTTTGCGTCAAGATAGATAATCATCAAATACAGAACCCGGCTTATAGATTTGCTCTTACAAAAAAAATACCTTTCGGTATTTTTTTTTATCATAAATTTGTCTTTAAACGAAGTTATACCGTTAGAACCCGGCTTATAGTCTTGCTCTTACAAAAAAGAAATTCCTTTTTCGGAATTTCTTTTTTCCTATCATTGACACACTTTTAATAATATGATATAATAAAAAAAGAAAAGGATTGACTTAATTGTTGTCCTGCATGAATATTATTTGTAGAAAATAAAATATTCTACCCATAAGCGTTTATCCGGCAAGATAAGCGCTTATTTTTTATCTATCCATATACATAGCGCTAAAATTACAACTAAAATCAAAAATATGATTATTAGATTCATAGTAATCTCAGACATTGTACACACCCCCTTTACGGTGGTGTCAGGAAAACAATATATCAATCCATTTTCAAAGAGAGTAAAACCCTCAAATATAAATATACTACATTTATTATTATTTGTCGATAGATGTAATAAACACGTTAAATACTTTTAATCTTTCTATATAACCATTCCTCCGTCTACATTCAAAACCTGACCTGTTATATAATCCGCATTTTCGGATGCTAAAAATAAAATTGTTTTTGCTATTTCTTCAGGCTTTCCTATTCTTCCTATAGGCGTTTCATCTTCTAAACTTTTTATATCTTCTTCACTTAAATTCTTATTCATTTCAGTTTCAATAACTCCCGGAGCAACACAGTTAACCGTTATGCCTGACGGACCAAGTTCCTTTGCAAGAGCTTTTGTAAATCCTATAACAGCAGCTTTTGATGCGCTGTAATGTACCTCGCAGCTTCCGCCTGTAATTCCCCACATAGAAGAGACATTTATTATTTTTCCTCTTTTTTCCGATATCATATCTTTTACAAATTCCCGTGTTACAATAAACATTCCCTTTATATTTGTATTAAATATAATATCCCAATCATCTTCGGATATATCAGTAAATAACTTTATTTGTGAAACTCCGGCATTATTTATAATAACATCTATTTTACCATAATTATCATGTATATATTCCGATATCTTTTTAACTTCTTCATATTTTGAAATATCTGCCTTTACAGGTATTGCTCCTGTTTCATTTTTTATTTTTTCAGCTTCTATATCACTATTTTTATAATTAAGAAATACTCTGTATCCGGCATTTGAAAATTCATATACACATGCCTTTC